>CANFVA010000005.1 GCA_947450255.1 Comamonadaceae bacterium | reverse complement strand
TATTCCCTGCCTTACTTGAGCGCCAGGCCCAGCATTTGCAAATACGCAATGGTCGCGTCCAGCTCGGTTTTGCCTTGCAATTCCTCGCTAGCGGCGGCAATTTGCGCATCGGTATAGGGCACGCCCACGCTGCGCAAAGCGCGCATATGTGCAGGCATGCTTTGCGCGTCCACTGGCGTTTTGGCGAGCCAGGGATAAGCCGGCATATTGGACTCAGGCACCAGGTCGCGCGGGTTGTTCAGGTGGATGCTGTGCCACTCGTCGCTGTAGCGGCCGCCCACGCGCGCCAGGTCCGGCCCGGTGCGCTTACTGCCCCATTGAAACGGATGGTCATACACCGACTCGCCCGCTACCGAATAATGGCCATAGCGCAGCGTCTCGGCGCGCAAAGGGCGGATCATTTGCGAGTGGCAGCCAAAGCAGCCTTCGCGGGTGTAAATATCCCGGCCCGCCAATTGCAGTGCGGTATAGGGCTTGACGCCGGCCAGCGGCTCGGTGGTAGATTTCTGGAAGAACAGGGGCACGATTTCGACCATGCCGCCGGCCAGCAGCACCAGCAAGATCAGCACGATCATCAAAAAATTGTTCGTCTCGATCTTCTCGTGCGTGAAGCCGGTATTGGGAGTGGGGTTTGCCATATCAGTTTCCTTTGCTCATGCGTGGGCCAGCAGTGGCGGCACTTGCACCGCGACCGCATTGCCGGCGAATGCCGTTTTCAAGGTGTTCCACAGCATGATCAGCATGCCCCCCAGGTAGAGCAGACCGCCGAGCAGGCGCAAGACATAAAACGGGTAGGTGGCTTTGACGGCTTCCACAAAGGTGTACGTCAAGGTGCCATCGGGGTTGACGGCGCGCCACATCAGGCCTTGCATCACCCCGGCAATCCACATCGCCGCGATATAGACCACGATGCCGATGGTGGCTACCCAAAAATGCAGCTCGATGGCGGGCACGCTGTACATTTTTTTCTGACCAAACAGGCGCGGGATCAGGTAATACATGCTGCCCATAGTCACCAAGCCCACCCAGCCTAAAGCGCCGGAGTGCACATGGCCAATCGTCCAGTCGGTGTAGTGGCTCAGCGAATTGACGGTTTTGATCGACATCATCGGACCTTCAAACGTGCTCATGCCATAAAAGGACAGGGAGACGATCAGGAAGCGCAAAATCGGATCGTCGCGCAGCTTGTGCCAGGCGCCCGACAAGGTCATCACGCCATTGATCATGCCGCCCCAGCTAGGTGCCAGCAAAATCAGCGAAAACACCATACCCACCGATTGCGTCCAGTCCGGCAGCGCGGTGTAGTGCAAATGGTGCGGGCCGGCCCACATATAGGTGAAGATCAGCGCCCAAAAGTGGACGATAGACAGCCGGTAGCTGTAGACAGGACGCTCGGCCTGTTTGGGGATGAAGTAATACATCATGCCCAGAAAACCCGCGGTCAGGAAAAAGCCTACCGCGTTGTGGCCGTACCACCATTGAATCATCGCGTCCTGCACCCCCGCGTAGGCTGAATACGACTTCATCCAACCGGCAGGCACGGCTGCGCTATTGACCAAATGCAATATTGCAACGGCCAGAATGAAGGCGCCAAAAAACCAATTGGCCACATAAATATGTTTGACCTTGCGCGTGCCCAAGGTGCCAAAGAACACCACCGCAAAACTGACCCAAACCAGGGTAATCAAAATATCAATCGGCCATTCGAGTTCGGCGTATTCCTTACCCTGGGTATAGCCCAGCGGCAGGGAAATCGCTGCCGCCACAATCACCGCCTGCCAACCCCAAAACGTGAAGGCGGCTAACTTGTCCGAAAACAAACGTACCTGGCTGGTACGTTGCACCACGTAGTAGGACGATGCAAACAATCCGCAGCCACCAAAGGCAAAAATCACCGCGTTGGTGTGCAAGGGCCGCAAGCGCCCGTAGCTGAGCCAGGGAATGCCAAAGTTCAACTCAGGCCAAGCGAGTTGGGCGGCGATGATGACGCCGACCAACATACCCACCACACCCCAGACCACGGTCATGATCGCAAACTGGCGCACGACGGTGTCGTTATAAGTTGCCGCCTGCTGGTTTGCAAATGCCATAAAAACCTCTCTCAATAAATGCGTTAGGCACAGTCTGCCGCGTCGGACGGAAAAGCGCCTTGATACATGTCAAGGGCTGCGCAAACAAGGCCTAAAAAGACGATTCAGGACTCGGGGTCGTCCAAAATCCGCGCGCCCTCAGACTCGATGTCGTCGAACTGCCCGCGGTCAATCGCCCACCACAGCCCCCCCAGAATGAAAAACACCAGGCTGACCGACAGGGGAATGAGTAAATACAAAATGTCCATGGCAGGCTCACATCAGGGCGGCGGCAAGCGTTGGCCTGGGGCTGGCCGCTGGCAGCGCCAGGCGGGCGGCGTTGGCTACCACCAGCAAAGAACTGCTGGCCATGCCCAGACCGGCCAGCCAGGCGGGCAAATAGCCAGCCACGGCCAGCGGCACGCAGGCTGCGTTGTACAGCAGCGCCCAGAGCAGGTTTTGCCGCACCACGCGCATGGTATTGCGCGCCAGCACCACGGTCTCGGTGACGGCGCCCAGCTCAGAACCGAGCACCACCAGATCCGCTTGCGACTGCGCCAGCGCAGAGGCCTGGCCGAACGCAAAAGCCACCTGCGCACCGGCCAACACGGGCGCGTCGTTCATGCCATCGCCCACCATGGCCACCGTAGCACCCTGGGCCTGTAATTGGCGCAGGCGTGCCAGCTTGTCATCGGGCGTACAACGGGCATGGGCGCATTGGGGGGCGATGCCCAGTTGGGCGGCGGCCAGCGCCACCGGCGCGGGCGCGTCACCGGAAAAAACATGCACCGCCAGGCCCATGGCTTGCAGCTCGCGCACGCATGCAGGTGCATCGGACCGCAGCACTTCGCGCAAGCTGAAGGTAGCCAGCCAGCCTTGCGCATCGCACATGTAGACGCTGCTACCGGCGTCCTGCGCCTGCACTTCGGACAAGCCGCAAAACTGCGCCGAGCCCAGCCGGATCGCCATCCTCGGTGCGTTGACGTCTCCACCAGAGGCTGCGCTTGTAGCGCCGTCCGCATCCTTCACGCCGCTGTCGGCACCCATCTGCAACCACGCAGCAGACAAGCCCTGGCCCGCCATCTCTTGCACGTCTTGCAGCTGCCATGGCCCGGCTAGCGCCGCCTGCGCGGACAGCCGCGCCGCCTCGCATAAGGCCCGTGCCGCAGGGTGGCTTGAATGGCTTGCCAGTGCGGCGGCCATGGCCAATGCGTGCTCAGGGTGCACGCCAGTGCGACACTGCGTGCTGCCCAGCTGCTGCGCGTCGCTGCTCAAGGTGCCGGTTTTGTCGAACACCACGGTGTCGACCCGGGCCAAGGTTTCCAAGGCGTGCAGGCGGCGCACCAACACGCCACCGCTAGCCAAACGGCCGGCGGCAGCGAGCAAAGCCGCCGGCGTGGCCAGCGACAAAGCGCAGGGGCAAGTCACTACCAGCACCGCCACCGCCAACATCAGGGCGTGGGCCGGATCGCGCGGCCACCACCAGAGCGCGGCCAGCGCAGCGGCCAGCAGCACGCCGATTAAAAAAGGCTTGGCCAAGCGGTCGGCCAGGCGCGCTACCTGGGGCTGCTCGGTGGCCGCGCTTTGCATCAAGGCCACGATGGTGGCAAAGCGCGTGTCCGCACCCGCACGGTCTACGCGCACGCGCAAAGTGCCCGCCAGGTTGTGGCTACCGGCTAGCACCGCGTCGCCCGGGGCGCGCGCCAGTGGGCGCGATTCGCCTGTGAGCATGGCCTCATCGACCGCGCTGCGGCCCTCGAGCACCAGGCAGTCGGCCGGAAAGGTTTCGCCCGCGTACACCCGCAGCACATCGCCCACGCGCACCCGACGGGCCGCGACGCGCTCGGCGCTGCCATCGGGCCGCAGTCGCTCCACGCTATCGGGCAGGCGGTTCAATACCGCGTCCAGCGCACCGGCGGTGCGGTCGCGCAAGCGCAATTCCAGCCAGCGTCCGCTGAGCAGGAAAAACACAAACATGGTGAGTGAATCGAAATACACCTCGCGCCCGAAAGGGCCCGAGGGATCAAAGGTGCCGGCGCTGCTCACGGCAAAGGTCACGGCAATGCCCAGCGCCACCGGCAGATCCATTCCCACCCGCCACGCCACCACATCGCGCCAGGCACTGGAAAAAAAAGGGCCACAGGAAAACAGCAGCACCGGCAGACTCAGCACCCAGGATGCCCAGCGCAGCAACTGCTCCATCTCGCCGCTCAGATCGCCGGACGCAGCGGTGTAAGCCGGGTAGGCGTACATCATGACCTGCATCATGCACAGCCCGGCCACCAGCCAGCGCCACAGCGCTGCGCGCCGCTCTTTGCGACGTGCATCCAACGCAAAGGCGTCGTTGGCCGGCAACAAGGTATAGCCCTGGGCCTGCGCGCGTCCCATCCACTGCGCGGGACGCACGCGGGCGCTGTCCCATACCACGCTGGCGCGTTGGGCCGCGGCATGGACACGCGCGCTGCGCACGCCGGGCACTTGTTGCAAAAGTTGCTCTACCGTCATGGCGCAGGCCGCGCAGTGCATGCCTTGCACTACCACCTGCGACTCCCACAGGCCAGGCGATGTGGCAAGCGCTTGGGAAAAGGCCGGCCACTCCAGCGGGTCATCCAGGGCAGCCCAGGCGGAGCTGCTTGGCGGGTTGGGCGCTGGCGGCACACCAGCGGATACCGCAGCGTTCACAGAAAGGGAGGCGCAGTCAACCGCATGAGACATGGGGGAGAGTGTGACGGGTGCCCCAATGGATCTCCTTGATCCATGTCAAACGAACACGGTGGCGGGACGCTAAGCTCGTCCGATCCAAGCGATTTCAAAAGGAAAACACCATGTATACCCGCATTCTGGTCGCCACCGATGGCTCCAAGTTGTCGAAAAAAGCCGTGGCCAGCGCCATCAGCCTGGCCGCTACCTGCCAGGCCGAGTTATTGGCCATGCAAGTGGTGCCGCCCTACCCGGTCGCCTACTTTGAGGGCGGCATGGCCAGCGACTCCAAGGAAATCAAGCGCGTCGAGGCCCTGTGGATCCACAAAGCGCAGGCGGTGCTGGACCAGGTGAAAAAGGCGGCCACCGCCAAAGGCGTGGTCGTACGGACCCTGGTCAGCAAGTCCGACATGGTGTCGCACGCCATCATCACGGCCGCCGAGAAAAATGACTGCGACCTGATCGTCATGGCCTCGCACGGCCGGCGCGGCATCAAGCGGCTCTTACTTGGCAGCGAAACCCAGCATGTGCTGACCCACAGCAGCACGCCGGTGCTGGTCTTGCGCTGAGATCAGAGCGCGTTAGCGCCGGACTGCGCCGCCAAGGGCGGCAGCGCCTTGGGTTCATCCGCAAAACGCTGGCCGATGGCCAGCACCTGTGGCCAAGCCGCCAAAAACACATCCACGCAGTGCGGGTCGAAATGCAGGCCGCGCTGCGCCTGCAAATAGGCCGCAGCCGCATCGAGCGACCAGGGCTTTTTGTAGGGCCGCTCCGAGGTGAGCGCATCAAACACATCAGCCACCGCCACGATGCGGCCTAGCAGCGGAATATCGGTGCCCTGCAAGCCTTGCGGGTAGCCGCTGCCGTCGTATTTTTCATGGTGGCTCAAGGCAATGGTGGCGCCAGCTTGCAGCAAGTGCGAGCTACTGCCCTGGAGTAACTCATGGCCCAAGCGCGCGTGCTCGCGCATGATTTGCATTTCCGCATCATCCAAGCGCCCGGGTTTGAGCAGGATGTGGTCGGGAATTCCGACTTTGCCGATGTCGTGCATGGCGGCGGCCTCCAGCACCAATGCCTGCTCCTGCGCCGGGAGCGCTAAGCCCTGGGCGATCAGTTGCGCGTAATGGCCTACGCGGGAAATATGTGCCCCGGTTTCATAGTCGCGGTAACCGGCCGCTTTGACCAGGGACATCACAGTTTCGCGTTCGCGCTCGCGGATTTCTCGGGTGGCTTGCTCCACTTCGCGGGTCAGCCAGGCGGCATGGTCGGCCAGCCGCAAACTGGCTTCGCGCAGCTTGAGCATATTGCGCGCACGCGCCAAGAACTCGGCCGCATCCACCGGCTTGGGCAGGAAGTCGTAGGCGCCAGCCTCCAGGGCGCGGTAGCGCACGTCTTTCTCGTCATGTGCAGTAATCATCAACAGGGGAATGGACTGCGCCCCTTCCAAGGTGCGCAAGGCTGCAATAAATTGCAGCCCGTTCATCTCGGGCATCAGGTAATCGAGAACGACCAGGTCGACGCGATGGGTGCGCGCAAAATCCAAGGCCGCAGCCGGGTCGGTAAAACTGGTGCACTGCGCCTGCTCCAGGCGCTGCACCAGCAACTCCAGCCACTTGAGGTTGACCGGGTTGTCGTCCAACAGCAGCACACTATGCATCAGTACGCTTTCAAGTTCCAAGAGAGGTAGCAATTGCGCATAACGCCAGCATACAAGCTGGCGCATCCGGCAAGCGGTTGGGCTGGGTGCTTTTTTTCAAAATGCAGGAGGCCGTTTATCCAAAAACGCCAAGATGCCTTCGCGGTGTTCCGCGCTGTCGGCATAGGCGTAGGCGGACGCCGGGGTGGCCTGCTGCGTCGGGCTCGATGGGCGCAGCACTTGTTTGTTCAGGCGCGCCGCCTGCGGCGACAGGGCCAACATGCGTGCCACCAAGGCCTCGGCCCGGGCTTGCAAAGCGTCGTCAGGCTCGCACCAGGTCAGGAAACCACGATGGTGCAACCACGTAGCATCCACACTTTCGGCCGCCAGCAAGATGGCCGCAGCGGTACCTGCGCCCACGGCCTGTTGCACCAAAGCGGCCTCGCGCGGCGCCATGGGAAAACCCAGGCGCGCAATCGGCGCGCCGTACATGCTGCTGTGCGCGCCCAAGCGCAGGTCGCAGCAACTGGCAATTTCCAAACCCGCCCCCATGCAATTGCCGCGTACCAGAGCCAGCGTCGGAACCGGACAATCGAGCACGGCTTGTAGGCCACCCCAAACCTCCACTTCATGAAAGTGCTGCAGGCTTTGCGGGTCAAAGCGGAAGGCTGGGTATTCGGAAATATCACCCCCAGCGCAAAAATGCGCGCCAGCTCCCTGCAACAGCACACAGCGCACATCAGAAAGTGAAGCAATCTCGCTAAAAACCACGCGCAGTTGCCGCCACATAGCACGCGTCATGGCGTTCATGCGCGACGCGTTGGACAGCGTCACCGTAGCCAAGCCACCGCTATGCTCCCAAGCCACCGTCGCGCTCACCGCCTGCCCCACCTTAGTTGGCCGCCGGCGCAGGACGGGTGCCCAACCACCACCACACAGCGGCACCGCCCAGCACCATGGGAACACACAGCCATTGGCCCATGCTCAAGCCCATTTGCAAGAGACCGAGGTGGGCATCGGGTTCGCGGAAAAACTCCACGATAAAGCGCAATACGCCATACCCGATTAAAAACGCCGCCGATACCCGCCCCTGGCGCGGTCCGCTGCGCGCGTACAGCCACAAGAGCGCGAACAGCAGCAGGCCTTCGAGCAAAAATTGGTATATCTGCGACGGGTGGCGCGGCAGTTCGCCCGCGCCACGAAACACCATGCCCCAAGGCAACGCAGAGTCTGCCACCCGGCCCCACAACTCGCCATTGATGAAATTGCCTATGCGTCCGCACGCCAGGCCGGTCGGTACGCACGGGGCCACGAAATCAGCCACCGCCCAAAACGAGCGCTTGCGGCTGAAGGCAAACCAGGCCATGGCCAAAATGACCCCCAGCAACCCGCCATGAAAGCTCATGCCGCCGCGCCAGGCGTACAAAATTTCCAGGGGGTGGGCGGCGTAATACACCGGGTTGTAAAACAAACAGTAGCCAAAGCGTCCGCCCAAAACCACGCCCAGCACGCCCAGGAAAAGTACGTCCTCGACATCCTGAAAACACCAACGGCTATCCCCTGCGAAAGGCGCATGGCCTAAGCGTTGTTTGCCAAGCAGCATAAATAGGCCAAAGGCGGCCAGGTAGGTCAAGCCGTACCAGTGCACAGCGACGGGGCCCAGTTGCAAGGCGACTGGATTGATGGCGGGATGGATCAGCATGGCGGCTATTGTGCCTTGGGCGTGTAACCCACGCGCCTTTGCGCTGGCCTGGGCCCTGCACAAAGGCCTTCAAATAGTAGGCGCGGGCCACTTGACTAAACTCCCGTCGTGCCGATGTCAGAGGTACCGGTCTTGCGACTTTGCAAGACGTTTGTAATCCTTACGCCGGACGCCACATGCCATGAACCTTACCCTGGTATTGCTGATATTTTTCTTCCTCGCCGCGGTGCTGGGCGCCGCCGTGTTCTACTACCTGACGCTGCAAAACCTGGCCGCCGTCAAACGCGAGGTTGACAAGCTGCGCGACCAAGCCGACGATGCCCGTACCAGCGCGCTGTTACGTAACGAGCGCGCGCGTTGCTACCAGCAGCTGTTGGCTTTGGAAGCCGATCTCCAGGCCCGCCCGCGCAGCGCACTGAGCAGCGAAGAGACGGCCATGGTGGAGCTCAACCGCGAAGAAATCCAAAACTGTGTCAATGCCCTGAAAAAATCCAGCAACTGGATGGGTCTGCCCTTTGATCTCGATTGGCAGGACATGTGGGGGAACTTGCCCCAGGTGCGCGATCTGTACCGCAGCACCGTTTTGCGGCAAGAGGTGCAAACGGGCACTGCGCCCATCCCGGGTGAGGCACCCAGCAATCCAGTACCAACTGCCAACGGCGCACCCGCGTCACAAGCGCATACCTCCCCGCTGCTTGCGCCCAGCGGTACGCCCGGGCAAGCAATGGCTATGCCGCAAGAAAATGCCAAAGTCATGGCCGCGGCGATGAAAAATATGATGCGAGGTTAATGTCCATGCGAATTCAAAACCTGTTGTACCGGGCAGCACTTAGCGCCCTGTTGGTGTGCACCGCGGCGCATGCCGGGCTCTGGGAAGACGGCTACGCCGACTACCAGCGCAAGGACTACGCCGGTGCAGTGGCCAAATGGCAAATCGTCGCCGATACCGGGGACCGCGACGCCCAGTCCTTGCTCGGGCTTATGCATTTCGCCGGCCAGGGCACGCCGCAAAGTTACCCCAAAGCCATTATTTGGCTGCGCAAAGCGGCCGCGCAAGGCGAGCCTAAGGCGCAGTTCAAACTGGGCAGCATGTATGCCAATGGCCAGGGCTTTGAGCGCGATTACCAGAAGGCGGCCATGTGGTACCTGATCGCTGAATCCGGGGGCCATCCGGAAGCGGGTAAGTCACTGAAAAAAGTCAGCGGCGAAATCAGTGAAAGCGATTTGGTTGTAGCCCGCCGCTGGGCCAAAACCTGCATCAAGCGCGAATTTCAAAACTGCGAATAAGCGCTTTGCCTGGCCCACATTCGCGCGGGCGCATGGCAGCGCCCAAGAGCGGCTGGCGTCACTCTTTTTTGACGGTGATACTCATGCGCCGGTTGCGCGCATCCTTGGGATCGTTGGGGTTATACGGTACGGTATCGGCTACGCCCTCGATTTGTACAAAACGGTCCTGTTTGATGCCGTTTTTCTCGAGTACGGAACGCGTCGCCTCAGCCCGTTCGACCGACAACAACCAGTTGTTGCGGCCCTCTTTGTTGGCAAAAGGCGTGGCATCGGTATGGCCGCGCACGGCAATTTTGTTGGGCATGCCGGCTAACGATTTGGCAATTTCGCCCAGCAAGGCCTGTGCCTTGGGCTGCAACTTGGTAGTGCCTAGCGGGAACATGGAGAAATCGGCTTTGTCGATGACCTCGATGCGCAAGCCATCTTTGTCACGCACAAACTGCACCTGCCCTTGCAACTGCTCCAGCGCCGGGTTGGACGCCAAAGCTTCTTTGACGTCTTTTTCCATCTGGTCCATTTTTCCTTGCGCCGTACCGTTGCCACCGCCATCCCCCTCGCCCGTGCCGGGCGACTGGTTTTGCGTTTTGGCGTCGTTATCGCGCGCGTTTTCGCTATTGGGCGAAGGGTCGTTTTCGGTAGGCCCGCCCTCGGACTTGGGCGTCAGCCGCTCCATAGGTGCGGTTTGTTTGGCGGTGTAGGGGAAGCCGTCGGGATCAATAATGGAGCGTCCACCCATGATGCCGTTGGAGCCCGCCAGCGCGCCCATGGTGATCACGCTTTGGGAGGCCGGTTTGAAATAGTCGGCAACGCTTTTGCGCTGCGAGTCGTTGGTGGCGCCCAAAATCCACATCAACAAAAAGAAGGCCATCATGGCCGTCATCATGTCGGCCAGGGCGATCTTCCATCCGCCCCCGTGTGCGCCCGCGTGGGCCGCCGCAATTTTCTTGACAATAATCGGCGCAAGGGGCGCGTCTTCTTCCGGCGCCGCAACATCTTCGGCGCCCGCTGGCGCAGCACCTGCGGGGACTTCCTCTTCCTTCGGCGCTTCCGTGGCCATGCTTACTTCCCGCGCAACCCGTCAAATACTTCGGCAAAACTGGGTTGGTTGTGGTGGCTGATACAAACGCGCGCGGCTTCCAAAATCAGCGGCATGGGGTGACCGTGCAAGGTGCCGACAATGATTTGCTTGACGACGCCGTACATACAGGCTTCGTCTTCAATAATTTGTTCCAGGCGCTTGGCAAAGGGCTCAAAAAATCCGTAGGCCAAAAACACGCCAATAAACGTTCCCACCAGCGCCGCACCCACCAAGCCACCCAAAACCGCGGGCGGTTGGTCGATGTTGTCCATGGTTTTGACCACACCCATCACGCAAGACACAATGCCCAGCGCGGGCAATGCGCCCGCCAAAGTGGCAATGGCGGCCGAGGCCTTCAATTCGTCATGGTGGTGGGTTTTGATGGCGCTGTCCATGATCTCTTCGACCGCCATGGTGCTGATCGTGCCCTGGGACACAACCATCAAGCGCACGGTGTCACAAATCAGGTGCAGCAGGGCATGGTCGGCAATGATTTTGGGGTATTCGCCGAAGATGGCGCTCGATTCAGGGTTCTCGATGTGGGCTTCCAGAGCTACAGCGCCCTCGGTTTTGAGGGTCTTCATCACCTTGGAAACGCAAAAAATCGTGTTCAGGTAGTCGTCTTTGTGGTACTTGGAGCCCTTAAAGCACCGTGCGATGCCGGCAAACACCGCTTTGACCACGTCCGGGCTGTTACCCAAAAACATGCCGCCCAGCGCGGAACCGAAAATACACCAACCTTCAATAGGCGCCGCGTGGATAAAGGGCGCCATGCTGCCGCCGCCCACGATGAAGCTGGCAAACACGCAGACATTCAAGAAAACAACCCCGAAGATGCCAAACATAGTCGTTCCCAAAAGGACGGATTGTGACTAAACCGATTAACCACAAACCTGTAAAGGCCACACAAAGGTGGCCCATAAAAAAACTAACCGGCGGCCGACCCTGTCGGCCCGCCAACACCCCCGCTCAGTGCAACTGGGCTTGCTGGGGCAAAAGCGTGGGCAACTGCGCCCAGGCTGACCGGATTTCCGACATCAGGTGCTGCACTTCTTTCAATGCGTCCATATCATTGTGCGCATTGGCGAAAATCAGACGCCTGGTGACGTAGTTGTAAAGATCATTCAAGTTTTGTGCCAACTCGCCGCCACGGGTAAAGTCCAAAGCGCCTTGGAGGCCCACCACGATCCGGCTGGCGCGGGCAATGGCCTTGCCTTTTTCCTGGATCTTGCCGTGGGTCAGATGGCCTTGGGCCTGTGCCACGCTATCGACCAGGCCGTCAAACAGCATCTGTATCAGGGCCACGTTATTGGCCACGGAAGCCTGGGAAGCCAGGTTGTCAGAGCCGTAAGACTCCATCGCTTTAAAGTGAACTCGCATAACTGAATCTCCTACTGGGTTGCTGTACACAGTAGACATCGACGAGTTGCGCAAAAACTTGAGGCTTGGGGCTTGATCGGACATGCAACGTGCCTCAGGACTTGGCTTTGGCCGGAGATTTGGGCTTCTCCGCAATCCCCAGCGACAGCCGTAGCTTCTTCACAATGGCAGTGAGCAATTGGCTGACCCGGGACTCGGTGACGTCCAACACCTCGCCAATTTCCTTCAAATTGAGCTCTTCCACATAGTAGAGAGACATCAGCAGCTGGTCTCGCTCGGGCAGTTCGGCAATCGCCTTAGTGACTGCCCGCATGAAATCCTCGTGCTCCACAATGGCGTCGGGCTGGCGCGAGTGCTCGTCGGCAATGCCCAGCACCTCGTCGTTGATAACTTCCATGGAGAGTGTCTCAAAGCGCTTGGCATTGCCGCGCTTTTTCTGAAATTCCTCCAAATCGTCGCCCATATGCTCGGCCAGCTCGCTTTGCGTGGGCGTGCGGCCCAATTCGCTGGCCAGAAAATGGATGGCCTCATTCTCGGACTTGTTAAATGCTACCGCCGAGCGTGGCAAGTACGACAGCTGGCGCACCTCGTCCAGGATGGCGCCGCGCACCCGGCTCAGGGCAAAACTCTCAAATTCGATACCCTTGGTCGGGTCATAAGAGCGCGCAGCCTCCAACAGGCCAATCATGCCCACTTGCATCAGCTCGTCAAGCTCCATAAAGGGCGGAATGCGGGCCTTGAGGTGCAAGGCTACCCGCTTGACCATACCCAGATGGGCCATGACCAGCGCCTCACTGGCGTCATGTACCTCATCGTAGAGCTTGGTGGCGATGGCCATCGAACTTAGCCTTGGTGCCGTACCAGGCGCTCGACGAAAAACTGCATACCACCCGAGAAATTGGCAATCGGCGGCATTTGGGTGATGGACTTGGCCAGGCGCTTGAAATCACGGGCGCTGTTGCTGCGCGGCGCAAATTCGAGCACGGGCTCGTATTTTTTGTGCGCCGCCAATATGGCGTCGTCGTTTTCAATCGAGCCCAGGTAACGGGTGGTGAAATTGAGGAACTGGGCGCACACCTGGTTGATGCGGCGGTACAGATTCTGCCCATCGGCCTGGCTGTTGACCGCATTGGGCACGATATAAATCTCGTTCAGGTCGTAGTCCTGGATCAGCACTTTGATAGTGCCATAGGCGTCGGCGATTGAGGATGGATCGTCCCGCACCACGATGTAGCGGCGCTGGCAAGCGCCCATAAAGGTGAGCACCGTAGGCGAAATGCCTGCGGCCATGTCCACGATCAGGTAGTCGATCTCGTCTTCTAGCGCGCTAAAGGACTGCACAATGCGCGAAGCCTGCACCCGGGTCAGCGAGGCCAGTTCTTTGACGCCCGAGGCACCGGGCACCAGCATGACGCCGTGGCGCGAGGTGACGATGATCTCTTGCAGGGTCTTTTGCCCACTCATAAAGTGGCTCAAATTGAAGGGGCAGACGCATCCCAAAGCGATCTGGGCGTTGGCCAGACCCATATCGGCATCGAACAGCATGACGCGGTGGCCCATCATGCGCAGCGCGATCGCCAGATTGACGGCCACGGTCGTCTTGCCGACGCCGCCTTTGCCGCTGGCGATGCCGATCACCTCGGTACGAGCAGTTTTATTCATTCTTTACTAGCGAAATTCTCAATTGAAGGGCCCACGCATACCCCGAGGGCTTGCAGGCGAAAACAGGCGTGGCGACGGCGGCGGCAATTTAACCGAGAGGGGTTTGGAAACCTGGATCGGGGCGATGGCTGTAATCGGGCCAATGGTCTCGGGCGCCCGCGAAAGCTGGGCAAGGGCCATTTCTACCAACGAAGCTGCACTCAAATCCCGCCTCAAAGCCCCCAACTGGGCTCCATCGCTCGCTGCGGATAGCGGCAGAAAATTATCGCAGAGAAACTCTACCAAGGGCCAGGGCTGGACTGATTCGTCTAATTTACTCACCATCAAGCTGTTCCAGCGGATGCCCGAGCTGCGCAAAGCGCGGCGCAAAGTCGCTGTGGAAGCGTCCGCCGCCACCAAGGCATGGGTGGAGCAGGTGGGGCACACCGCCTGGATTTCCATAACCCGCTCGGGCATATGCGTGCCGCAGGTATCGATCAGGATCAGGCTGCGCCCTGCCAACTGCGCCAGCAGTACGCTCAAGGCGGCGCCGCTGTCAGCGCGAAAACATTCAATACCGGCCTGGTTGGCCAAGGCCTGGGTCTGAGCCCAAGCGCCAACGCGCTCGTCCCGGTAACTGATGATGGCCACTTTGGCCGCCGCTTGCTGGGCCGCTGCTTCGCGCGCCAAGCGCACCACCATGGTGGTTTTGCCGGAGCCAGATGGCCCGGCGACCAAGTGGATGCCGGTTTGCGGCAAATCCATGCTCGGACGGTGTGATACTTGTTCTAACTGGTTGCGCACGGCCATCAGGGCCTCATGCTCGCTGCGCATATCTTTGACGGTATCGAGCAGCAGGGTACGCAAGCCGCCGGGCATGCCCGCGCGGGTGAAGGATGCGATCAGCTCTTCCACTTCGGGCGACATCTGCTGGCTATGGTTCCAAGCCGGTGCCTGCTGGGTTTGCTGGAACTCACGGCGCAATGCGGCCAGTTCCTCGCGGATCAAATCCATCATTTCACGGCTGGCAAAGTCTTCGCCCGTAGCTGCTTTGCGCTGTACCAGGGGTAGCGAGGGGCCGGGCGCCGGTGCTTTGGCCGCTTGCGCAGGTCCTTTGGGTTGGGTCTGGGCCTGGGCGAAATGGCGTTTGAAGTCGGTCGCCGCTTCGCTGGGCTTGGAGACGGCCAGCGGCTCGGGAGACTCTTCAATATCGATCGCGACCACCAACTCAGTTTGACCACCTACCGTGTGGTTGGAAATCACCAGGACGTTGCGACCGTACAAGGCCATGGCCTTGTCGGTGGCACTTTTGGTGTCATGGGCGAGTATGCGTTTGAGTTCCATGGTAGAGGTTCCGCAATAAATAATAGAGGGGATTGAGCGCGCCCGTAGGGGATCAGGCCTGCTGGGTTTCCGCGTTCACCGTGTGAATGACCTGGATCGATTGGTCATCCGGAATTTCGGCGTAAGACAGAACCACCAATTCGCTGACGCGGTGGCGTACGGCTTTGGCCAGCCAGGGGCGAATCGCCGGCGAGACCACCAAAACCGCGGCCTGGCCCTGTTCTTCCACTTCTTTCGATCCTTGCCGCAAAGCGCCAAACAAACGTTCGGCCAGACCGGGCTCCATGACGACGTTCTGATTCTGGCTTTGTTGTTGCAGCACGTTGTGCAGCAATTGCTCCAGGCCAGGATCCAGTGTCATTACCGAGAGGGTTTCTTTTTCGTCGAGCAAGTTTTGCACAATCATGCGGCCTAGGCGCGGGCGCAGCAAGGCGGTCAATTGTTCGGGCTCTTGGGTGCGGGCACTCACTTCGGACAGGGTTTCCACAATCGTGCGCATATCGCGGATGGACACCGAGTCATTGAGCAGGCCTTGCAGTGTGCGGGTGAGCACGCCCAGCGAGAGCTTGGACGGCACCAGGTCTTCCACCAGCTTGGGCGACTTGGCCGTCAGCTTGTCGAGCAACTGCTGCACTTCATCGTGGCTGAGCAGATCGGCGGCGTTGTCGCGCAGGACTTTATTCAAATGGGTGGCGACAGCGGTGGCCGCATCGACCACGGTGTAGCCCAGGGCACGGGCGTGGTCGCGCTGTGAGGGCTCGATCCAAACCGCTTCCAAGCCAAAGGCCGGTTCGGTGGTGGGCGTGCCCTCGAGGCTGCCGTAGACCTGGCCGGGGTTAATGGCCATCTCGCGGCCGACTTTGACTTTGCCGCGTCCGCGCACCACGCCTTTGAGGACAATGTGGTAGCTGTCCGGGTCGATGCTCAAGGCGTCGCGGATGCGCACCGGCTGGATCAAAAAGCCCAGTTCGGCCGACAATTTCTTGCGTACGCCTTTGACGCGCGTCATCAACTGGCCGCCGGTTTCGGCATTGACCAGCGGAATCAAACCGTAGCCGATTTCCAGGCCCACCAGATCGACCTGGTCCAGATCTTCCCAATCAAGTTCTTTAGGCTGTTCGGCAGCCGCCACGGCGGCGGCCTCGGCGACTTTTTCGGGCGAATCGGCAGCCGCATCGCGGCGCAGCAACATCCAGCCCAGACCGGCGCTGCCCGCAGACAAAAAGATAAATACCAAATGCGGCATGCCCGGCACCATGCCCAAGACGGCCATGATGCAGGAGGTCACGAACAAGGCCGTAGGGTTGCCCAATTGGGTGGAGGCCTGCTCGGTCATGGACTCGGTGGTGGTCACCCGGGTCACCACGATGGCAGTGGCCAGCGACAGCAACAAGGAGGGAATCTGGGCGACCAGGCCGTCACCGATAGTGAGCAAGGAATAAATCCGACCGGCTTCGCTCAGCGACAAGCCGTGCTGGCCAATACCGATGGCCAGGCCGCCGACCAGGTTGATGATCAAAATCAACAGCCCGGCCATGGCGTCGCCACTGACGAACTTAGAGGCACCGTCCATGGAGCCGAAAAAGTCCGACTCCTGGCCGAGTTCAGCACGCCGCACGCGGGCCGTATCCTGGTCGATCACGCCGGCGTTCAGGTCGGCATCGATCGCCATTTGCTTGCCGGGCATGGCGTCCAAGGTAAAGCGGGCATTGACCTCGGAGACGCGGCCTGCGCCCTTGGTCACGACAAAGAAGTTCACGATCATCAAGATCGCAAAAATAATGAAACCGACGACGTAATTGCCGCCAATCACAAACTCTCCAAAGGCGGCCACGACTTTGCCCGCCGCCTCATGGCCTTCGTGGCCGTTGACCAAAATCACCCGGGTCGAGGCCACGTTGAGCGCCAACCGCAGCATGGTGGCAAACAGCAGCACCGAGGGAAAGGAGGAAAATTCCAGCGGCTTGCGCACCTTGATGGCGATCATGATGATCAAGAGCGCAGACGCGATGTTGAAGGTGAACAGCACGTCCAGCACCATGGGGTGCAGGGGAATGACCAACATGCCCATGATCAACAACACCAAGCCAGGAATGCTCAGGTCATTGAAATTGAACTTGGACAAATTTTGTCGGATAGTCGACAGGGTCAGCGTGCTCATAGTCAGTATTCGGTAGGAATCAGCGGTTTAAAGTGGTGTGCAGGCTTGGTATTTCGGGGCTTTCAAAGGGTTGAAGCAAGCTTTGTGCCACAGATCCCGGGCGTTATTCGATGGTGCTGGCATGCGGCAAACCCTTACCCGTCACGTTTCTTGCGTTACACATGGCATTGCCACATCCAGTGGCGCGCTGAAGGATGGAAAGTTCCATGGACGCAACGACTAATTTTTTGACCGCTCCAGCCTCCTCTCCGAGGGGAAATGAGGCTTCGGGTGGTGCCGCCAATGGCGAAATCAGCCCCTCGGGAGCGCAATTTGCCGGGGTGCTGAATGGGCAAATGCTGCGGCTCGAACGGCAAGCCCTTGCCTCATCGCAGCAGGAATCCGCCGATTTACAGGTGTTACGCCTTGGCAACAAGCTCAATGTGATCACCACCGACGCTCCCTTGCCCGACGTTGCCAGCCTGGCTGACTTTGCCCGCGCCCAAGGCCTGGGGGAATCTGCGGTGCAAGCGCTGTTCGGTGCACCCCTAGCCGCCAGCGCGACGCAGGCCCTGGGCGCGCAGCTCAACCTCGCCGCGCCAAACGCCACTGCCGGTGCCGCCTTCGTTGGAGGCAACACCCCAGCGGTGCAACTGCTGGCCTCGGACCCGGCGCAAGCAGGCATGCCCCAAGCGCTCGCGGCCTGGCTACCCGGCAATGGCCAGAACCCGCTAGCGCCTATCCCCACCCTGACTGCCCCAAGCCCGGCCTTGGCCGTTGGGCAGAGCCCGGCACAGGTCAACACCGCGCAAGCGGCCCTCGCCCTGGCACAAGCTAGCGCCAAGGCTCTGGTGGAGACGGCTGCGTCCCAAGACGGCGTGGCGGCGATGGCCAGTCAAAACTGGTTGAACTTGCGGGCGCAGAGTGCTGCAGCCGCAAGCCTTGCTCTGAGCGCAGAGCGCAGCGGAAAAAATGGCGTCGCCCAGGACGCTGCCGCTGCGAGCGCCCAAGCCCAAGCCGATACGCAAAACCAAGCACTGGATGCGGACGCCTTGGATCAAGCTGCCCTGCGCGGCGACGCACAACCAGCGGTCAACGCCTGGCTAGCGATGCAAAACGCAGTGGTGGGCCCTGCAAAGCCCGCAGACCCAGCCGGTGCGATACGCGCCCAATCACAGCAAGACAGCAAGCGGGACGCAGCCGCTACCCAGGATGCTGCGGCAGCGATTGACGCCGCCATGCAAGCCGGACTGGGCCTTGCGCCGCTGTCGGCAACCGGCCAGGCAAGCGAGGCGCAGGTCACGGTCACCAGCCTGTCGGTAGAAAAATCAGGCCGCTCCAAACTCGCCGAGACGCTGGTAGCAGGCGCCGCCACCCAAGCGGCGGCCCAGGTGCTGGCGCACCTCAGCGCCGCGCGTGAAATGACAGCTGCCGAGGACGCAGCAGCTGCAGACCCGGTAGCGCCAGCGGATCTGCAAATCCTGCTGGTCCCACCAGACCAAAACATTACCCGCCGCCTGGCCCAACTGGCCGGTCAGTCCAAGCCCATCGATTGGTCAGCGCTGTTGGCCGGACAAAAAGTATCTGACACCCTGGCCGGTTTGGCAAAAAGCCCCGCACCCGCCCTGAGCGACGCCCAAGCCGCGCTGGTCGCCCAGATGCAAGCCAACGCGCAGTTGCCCGCCTCCGGTGATGAAGCGCGCAACGCCCTGCTGGCCAAGCTGCAGGCCCAAGCCAGCCGCTTGGGTGAAGGCAGCGCGGACACCTCCAAGGCCGCAAGCGCCACGCCCTCCCCTGCTGCGGGCGTCAGCCTCAGCGGCAGCGCTCTTGCGGCACCCGTTGCCAGCAGCCAGAACCTGGCCGACACCCTGAACCCAGCGACCGGCACGGCCCGCGCCTTGAACCCCGCCTTGCTGGCAAGCGCTGCCAACACCGGGCAGCCGCTGCAGCCGGCGCCCGCCCTCACGCCATGGGAAAGCCTGCGCATCGAAATCCCCTCCGGCCTGGCGCTCGAGGCACTGCAAGCACGCAAGGCGCTGTTATCGGACGCGGAGCCCACTCTGCCCGAAGGCATCGCGGCACCCGCCGCACCAGCGGTCGGTACCAATACCGGCCCGATGACCGCCAAAGCCGAGGCAGCCACACCACAGGCGCTGGCCGAGCAAAGGGCAGCGCAGTACCAACAAGTGGCAGACCAACTGGGCGAAGCCATGGCCCGGCGCCTGATGGCCCAAATCGAACGCGGCCAATGGAAGATGCAAATGCGTATGCAGCCCGCCTCGTTAGGCCGCATTGATGTGCAACTGGATATGCATGCCAAAGGCTTGGACGCCACCTTTAGTTCGGATAACGCCGTGACCCGTGAGCTGATGGCACAAGGATCCGCCCGTTTACGCGATACTTTGGCACAAACTGGCACAACAGTTGCTTCAGTGGTTGTGAATGGGGATTCAGGCCGTCAATCCGGCGGAAATTCGACACCCGGACAAAAACCCAAGGGCGAGCAAAATGCCAACGGTAAAAAAGCCGCCGCCCAAATTCAAGCGCCGGTGGCGGCAATGCCGCCGACTGCCTCGGGTGATGGTCTGAATGTATTGGCGTAAAGCCTCCCCGAGAACGATTGCAATTGAAGAACCCAGATTGAGAGGTACCTTATGGCAGACGCAGCACCAGCGGAAGCGGAAGCGGAAGTAGAAGCCAAGCCCAAGAAGCCGATTGCACTGATTATTGGCGTGGTAGTGGGCATCATCGTGCTCATCGCGGGCACGGTGGTGGGCACCTTGCTGCTGGCCAAGCAGACCGGTTTCTTTGCACCGCCACCCAACCCTGACGCCATGCTCGAAGGAGAAGGCGGCGATGGGCATGGAGAAAAAGCAGCCGATGGTCACGGTGCACCAGCGGCTGACGGCCACGGTGAGAAGAAAGCCGACGCCCATGGAGCGCCTGCCGATGCGCATGGGGGTGGCGGTGGCCATGGTGACAAAAAGGGCGACGCCAAAGACGCCGGCGGCCCGCCCAAACTGAACAAAAAATCGCCGGACAGCCCGCGCTTTGAATACACCTATTTCCAGCTGGAACGCGAGTTTTTGGTGAACCTGTCGGGCTCGAAAAAAGTCATGTCGGTGCAGATCGCCCTCATGACCCGCTACGACGAGCGCGTGATCGAAAACGTGAAAAAGCATGAATTTGCACTGCGCTCGGCCATCATGGACGCCATGCGTATGACCACGGAGGCGGATCTGGCCAAGCCCGATTTCCGCCGCGATTTAGCCAAGAAAGTGGCCGACGTGATGAACACGCTGTTGGAGAAATACGAGGACTTCGGCGGCGTCGAAGAAATCAATTTCACCTCCTTTATCGTCCAGTAAGCCCTTCGTAGCACCAGAACGCATAGCGCACTATGGCCGATAACCTGCTCTCTGCCGACGAACTTTCCGCCCTGGCCGAAGGAGTCAACGACGGCTCCATCGCGGTGGACACCGGCTTTAACACGGCCGCGCGCGTCAAAAAGCACGACCTGGCCAGCGAAGACAGCAGCTTGGGCGTCAATGTCGCCTCCATCGACATGATCAACGAGCGCTTTATCCGCTTGTTCCGCCCGCAGCTGATGGATGTGCTGCGCAGCAGCCCGCGTATCAATCCCACCAAGGTGCAAATCGTCAAGTTCGGTGACTATGTCAAAGACTTGCGTGCCCCCTTGTCGGTGAACGTGATTCGCATGAATCCGCTGCGCGGCTTCACGCTGGTGGTGATGGACCCAACGATCGTATTTAGCTCGCTGGACAGTTTCTTTGGCGGCTTTGGCAAAGGCACGTTGGGACAACTCTCCCCGGGCCGCCTCTTCACCCCCATGGAGACGCGCATCATCAATATGATTTTGGACGTGACCTTTCGCAACCTCAAAGAAGCCTGGAGCCCGCTGATGCCGGTGGACTTTGAGTTTGTCAGCTCCGAAATCAACCCGCAATTTGCGCAAATTGCCGACGAAAACGATCTGGTGATTTTGAGCCGTTTCGAGACCGAAACCGCCACCCAGAACGTCGGCTTTTTTGACGTCGTGCATCCCTATACCTCGCTCAAACCGGTACGCGAACTATTGCGTAGCCGGGTGCAGTCGGGGGATGGCAACGAAGACTCCGACCGCCAATGGCGTGGCGAACTCGAAGAGGCCGTGGGCGGCGCCTGCATGGAAGCGCGCGTGGTGCTGGGCTATATCAATTCCACCCTGCGCGTGGTCGAGTCCATGCAAGCAGGCGATATCTTGTATTTCAAGAAACCCGAATTCGCGGTGTTGGAAGCCAACGAAATTCCGGCCTTTGACGTGCATGTGGGCACGCTGGGCGCCCAGGTGGCAGTTCAGGTCGAACGTGCCGTTATCCCAGGCAAATCCTAACGTTTGAGGAAACATCCCATGACCGAAGCACTAACCGACGAGAGCACCTCCAGCCACGACGCGGAAAACCAGATCAACCCTGAAGTCCTGCAAAACATCAGCGTCACGCTGAGCATTGAAGTGGGTCGCGCCATGATCAAAATCAAAGACCTGATGCGCCTGACCCAAGGCAGCGTGGTCGAGCTCGACCGCATTGCCGGTGAACCGCTGGATTTGTTAATCAATAACACCGTGGTCGCACAAGGCGAAGTCGTGCTGGTCAACGAACGCTATGGCATCCGCCTGACGCGCGTGGTGCCCGCTTCCGAGCGGATGAAGAACCTGTAGGCGCAGCATGGGCACGGCCGGCGCGAGCGGAGTCGATTGGCTAAGGGTCAGCGGCAGCTTTGTATTGGTATTGCTGCTCTTGGGCGGCATGCTGTGGCTATTGCGCCGCATGAAAGACTTGCAAGTGCGCCACAAAGGCCCGGCCCTTTTGGAACTGCGCGAAACCATCCACGTCGGCCCACGCCAAAAAGTGGCTTTGCTGCGCGTGGGTGACAAACATGTCTTAGTGGGTATCAGCCCGCAACAACTGGTGGCGCTGGGGGAAGTGCAGCCTTTTGGCCCTTTGGAAGGAACGCCCAGTGAAAGCTAAATACGGCGCAGGCCTGGTACTGCTGCTATTGCTGGCAGTGCCGGCCTTTTCTTGGGCGCAAGGCCTGCCCATGGTCAATGTGAGCGGCACGGGCAAAGATACGCAGTACAGCCTGTCGCTGCAGCTGCTGGCACTGATGACAGTGCTCACGCTGCTGCCCTCGCTCTTGTTGATGATGACCTCGTTTGTGCGCATCATCATCGTTATGTCCATCCTGCGCCAAGCCCTGGGTACCGGCCAAACGCCACCCAATAACGTGCTGGTGGGCATTGCTTTGTTTTTAACTCTCTTCATCATGGCGCCCACGCTCGAAGCGGTGTACCAGAACGCGGCCGTGCCCTATATGGAGCAGGGCATGAAATTTGACAAAGCGCTGGCCGCTGCCGAAGCGCCGATGCGCAGCTTTATGACCAAACAAACCCGCGAAGACGATATCGCTATGTTCATGCAAATGGCGCGTAATAAAGACGTAGCCAGCGCCGATGCCGTGCCCTTCACCACGCTGGTACCCGCCTTTATCACCTCCGAACTGAAAAGCGCCTTCACCATCGGTTTTCTGATTTACATCCCCTTTGTGGTGATTGACCTGATTGTGGCCAGCGTGCTGATGTCCATGGGTATGGCCATGTTGTCGCCGATGATGATTTCTATGCCCTTCAAACTGATGTTGTTTGTGCTGGTCGATGGCTGGAGCCTGATCATGGGTTCGCTGGCTGCCAGTTTTGTCACCTAATTTGCTGCAGGAGAAATAGCATGGATATCTCAACCGTTGTGGATTTAGGCCATCAGGCTTTGTGGATGGTCGTGCTGATTTCTTCGCCGCTTCTGGGCGTGTCGCTGGGCGTAGGCTTGTTTATTGGCATCATCCAGGCAGCGACTTCGATCAATGAACAAACCCTCAGTTTCATCCCCAAGCTGGCAGCATTGGCAATCACACTGGCGCTGGTCGGTGGTTGGCAACTGGCCACGCTGATCGATTACACACGCGGTATTTTTCAACGCATACCCACGCTGTTTGTCTAAGCGCACTGCCTTGCAAACGAGTGTCCTATGAATCTCTTGGCCGCCGACATCATTGAAAGGTTTTATACCTTTTTGTGGCCTATGCTGCGCATTTCGGCGCTGCTGTTGTCAGCGCCTATTTTTTCATTGCGCTCGCTCAATGTGCGCATGCGGGTGTTGCTGGGCGTGGCCTTGACCTGGATGGTCTACCCGCTGTTTGACTGGCCCAAGATCGATCCGGTCTCGCCCAGCGGTTTGGTGGAAATTTTTAACCAAGTCTCCATCGGTTTGGTCATGGGCATGTCGCTGCAAGTGATCACTGCCGCCATCTTGCTGGCAGGGCAATCGATTTCGACGGCGATCGGCCTGTCGATGGCGATGTTGATGGACCCCAATCTGGGCAATGTGCCGGTGATTGCGCAATTTGTGCTGATCCTCTCGACGCTTATTTTTGTGGGCCTAGGCGGCCACACCATGCTGTTGGCGCTGGTGGTGGACAGCTTTAACAGCTTGCCCATCGGCAAAGGACTGCTCACTGCTACGGCGTGGATGCACTTTGTCAAATGGAGTTCAATGATTTTTCTAGGCGCCCTGTTAACCGCGCTGCCGGTGATGGTGACCATGTTGTTTATCAATATCGGCTTGGGTGTGGCCACGCGTGCAGCGCCCAGCCTGAATCTTTTTTCGCTCGGGCTGCCGGTCATGATCGTGGCCGGCTTTGCTGTCTTGATGGTGGCCCTGCCCAGCATGGGCGCGCGTATCGAGTGGCTCTGGCTGCAGGGCTTTATGGAAATACGGGGCCAGATTACCCCGGCCGGAGGCTAAGCCATGGCGGACGACAGCGGCGATCGCACCGAAGACCCGACCGCGCGGCGCCTCAAGCGCGCGCGCGATGACGGCCAGGTTGCCCGCTCCAGCGAACTGCCGGCGGCCGCGGTCATGATTTGCAGCGTCTTTATGCTGCTGATGATGGGCGAGGTCTGGTTCAAACAACTGTCTGTGTACTTTGGTGCCGGTTTTACCTTTGACCGCAAATTACTCGAATCGCCCATGCTGCTGCCCGCCGCCTTTGGCAGCCAGATGCTGCACGGGTTGCTGCTGATCTTGCCGCTGATGCTGGTGACCATGGTGGTGGCGATTTTGGCCTCGGGGGCAACCGGCGGCTTTCTGTTTTCCGTCAAATCCATATTGCCCGACTTTTCCAAACTCGACCCGATCAACGGGATGAAAAAAATCGTCGGAATTGATGCCGGTGTACAGCTGATCAAATCTATTCTCAAAATGGTTTTGATCGGTACCGTATTGGTCAACCTGCTCAGCCACCATTTCGCCGAACTGCTGTCCTTAGGTGCCATGGCGGTGGAGCCGGCCCTGGCCAAGGCTGGCAGCCTGATCTCTGAATCGGTGATGTGGCTCACGCTATGTCTGGTGCTGATCGCCATGATCGACGTGCCCTACCAAAAATACAGCTTCATGAAGCGTATGCGCATGACCAAGCAGGAGATCAAGGACGAGCATAAAGACATGGAAGGCCGCCCCGAAGTGAAGGCGCAAATCAGACGCCGCCAACGCGAGGTGGCCACCGCACGCATGATGCAAAAAGTTAAAGAAGCCGACGTCATCATTACCAACCCGGAGCACTTTGCCGTGGCGCTTTCGTACGACCCGACCTCCGACGGCGCGCCGCTGCTATTGGCCAAAGGGGTGGACCATACCGCTGCACGCATCCGTGAAGAGGGCAAGGCGCACAGCATCGAAATATTTGCCGCGCCCGAACTGGCGCGTGCGCTGTACTTCACCACCGAACTGGACCAGCCCATCCCCGAGTCCTTGTATTTCGCAGTAGCCCAGGTGATCGCCTATGTGTTCAGCCTGGCCCAGGTGCAGCCCGGCGTGGACCCGATGGCACGGCCTGCGCCCAAACTACCGCCATCCATGCTGTTTGATACCAACGGCAAGCCTTTGCACCCTGAGGCCGCACCCGCATGACCGAACATCAATTTCCTGGCGATGACAGCATTGCAGGCGTACAACCGCTGTTGTTCCGCGTAGCCGACCGCATGCGCCTAGAGGGCTACGTGTCGGCGCTGGTGCAGGACAATATGAGCCTGTCACTGGTCAGCGGTTTTGATGCCATCTTGGACCATTACGGCAAACTACTGGTCGCCCGCTTGCGCGAAGCGGCGCCGCATATCGGCCTGGAAGTGTGCTTTCCTGCCAGCGCCGATGCGCTGATCACGCGCTTTAACGAGGTGCTGCAAGACTATTCGATTGAAGACGCGATGGGTGCCAAGTTCCACAACGCGCCGCCCAAAATCTGGATCGTGCACGACGCCGGCGCGCTGCCAGATAACGAAATCCAACTGTTGGCGCGCCTGGTGCAACATTTCCCTGGTGCCAACATCCGGGTCGTGATGCTGTTTAACGCATCCAGCCAAAAGCAAAAATTGCTGGCCGCCTTTGGCCGGCGCATCCTGAGTTGGGACATCGAGCCGCCGACGCCTGAGCAGGCCGAGGTCTTGTTGGAGCAAGCGCGAGCACAGGGCCGCGAAGGCGTCGTGGGCGCGCTGCTGCGCCAGATTACGCCCCAGAAAAAACCAACGCCCCACCCCATGTCCCTGCCCGAGCTGGTGGCCGAACCTGCACCCAGCGCACCGCCTGCCCAGAGCAAGCCCGCAGATGCCGCACAAGCCAGCGAGGAAGCTACCCGCCAACCGGTCCGCAAAATAGGGCTTTGGGCTGCTATCGCCGCGGTACTTTTGTTGCTGTGCGGCTTTGGCGTCGCCCTGCTCTACGGGGTCATCCCCACCGGCGATAAAGCCGTGCAGGACTTGCGCAGTTTGCTGCGCGGCGACAACGCCCACACCGCACCCGCCGACAGCCCCGTTGCCAGCAGTGCAACGGCTACGCCGGCCTCTGCCGCGTTACCTGCGCCCGCCCAAGCCGCGGCACCAAGTGGCGCCAGCGCGACTACACCAGCGGCCACGCCCACCCCAGCGGCCATCAGCGCGGCGCCCAAAGCGCCCGAGGAAGTGGAGACTATTGTTCCCACCTCAGGCTTGCGCAACAAAGCGCCAGCGCCAGCGCCGGTCCCCGAGCCCGCACCGGTGGCCAAGGAAGTCAAAGAAGCCGTCAAAGCGCCCGATGAGACCACGATCGCGCAAAACCAAGCCGGTCAGGCCTGGGTGCGCCAAATGCCGGCGGGTACCTTCCTGGTCCAGCACACCATTGTCCCGAGCTATGCCGAGGCCAACGCCTGGCTGCAAGCGCATCCCAATCTCAAGCGCGCGCGCATCGTGGCCAATTACCTGCCCAATGTGTCCAGCTTGCAGTTTTCCGTGGTGTCCGGTCCCTTTGGGTCCCTGGGCGATGCCAGCGCCTATGCCGATAGCCCGGGGGTACCCAAAGACCCGCAGATCCGCTCGGCGCGCTTCATGAAAGAGCAGTTTTCGCAAGACAATCTGGTAGGCACCGGGCAACGGCGTGGAGAGAACAAGCGATGAGTGAACCCGAATTTTTCCCTAGCCACGCGCCGCACCATGTCGAAATGCCCGAGGGCAGCAATGTGGCCAAAAGCAAGTCGGCGCATGTAGGCACCGACATCCGGCGCGTTGCCAAAGACGAAAACATTGCCGAAGAAGAGTTGGAAATCGCCCCGGAAAATACGGTGCTGTTACAACGTCCAAGCGCACCGGCGAGCAATATCATCAAGGTGCCACCGGCTGAAAAAAAAGAACTCAAGACCGTCGCCATCGCGCCGTCTGTAGCGGCAGGTTCCTCCGCCGCCAGTGCGAACGCCGCGGCACAGCCCGTCCCACAGGAAGCGGAGTTTGAAACCGAAGAAATGGTCGAAATGGATTTCCCTGCCCGCGTGATCCAACTCAAAATTGAGAACGACACGATCCGCGAACAACTCAAGGCGCTTGATGCGCTGATGAAGGGCGGCTAAACGCCAGCCCCCTGCCACCAAGAGGTAAGTAACTATGGCCGATACCCCCACTGCACTCACACCGGACGAAGCTTCCGCCATCGAAGCCATTGGCGGCGCTGCGCCCGCCGCTGCCAGCGAAGCAACTGCGCACGAGGGCCCCAACGAACCGGTGCTGCACGAAGAAGTGCACGCAGAGCCAGACCATGCCGACAGCGAACATGGCAACGAAGGCGGCGCGCTGCACGGCGGCACGGACCCCGAGGAATCGCAACACGCCCCCGAACACCACGTGCCACCGGTGGAAGATGCGGAAATGGCGGAAATGCGTTCCACGATGTTGGACTCCGCCCAGCTAGCCAACCGGGCCGCTGGCATGGCGGCCAAAGCAGCGGGCGATATGCATGGCGCATCCACCCAGCTGATCGAAAGCTATGCCGGGCAAAAGATGTACCTCATCATCGTCCTGGCAGTGTTCGGCCTGCTGATGGTCTTGTCCATGAGTGTGTTTGCATTCATGTCCTTTCGCTTGCAGCAGCGGGTCGCCCAGGCTGATGCCATGCTGATCGCGGTGGGTAAACGGGTGATCGCCATGGATGAATCGCTGGAATTATTCAGCGGGCATGGCGAGGCGCTGCGCGAGATCGCGAGCAAGCAAGACGCCATCGTCAGCGCGCAAACCAAGATCGAACTGCGCCTCGATGAAGTCATGCGCGGCGTGCAAACGGCCGCGGACTCGATCGCCAAGCCAAGCCATGACAAGGATAAAGACAAGGCGCCGGATGTGGCCAAGCTGATCAAAGACCTGGATGGCAAATTGCAAGCCCAGGCCAGCGCGATTAGTAATCTGAGCAATCAGGTGCGCGCTGTCGGCAGCCCGGCGCCCGCGCGGCCGGACCCGGCAGCGGTGCGCAAAGAAGCCGAGGCCTTGGTACGCCAGCTCAAAGCGGCCGAGGCCAGCGTGAAACCTGCCATGCCGGTAGCCCCACCCGGCTCCGCACCCGCTGCAGCGCCTAAAGCGCCGGAAAAACCTGTCGAAAAAATGGTGCAGTACCCGCGTATCCAAAACACCGGCAAGTCACCCGACGGCCAGTAAGGCGCTGGCCGGCCAGGCGCCCAAGGCGTTTAAACGCCTTCGCGCAGGCCGAATTTTTGGATTTTTTCGATCAGGGTAGTGCGCTGTACGTTCAGGATGCGCGCCGTCTGCGACACATTGCCATTGGTGCGGCTCAGCGCCTGGGCAATCAAATCGCGCTCGATTTCGGCCAGGCGGTGCTTGAGCGACAAGCCTTCGGGCGGCAAGACCGGAAGCGCCTGCGACATAAACGTCATTTGCTCGACCTGGTTGGGCTCGTCTTGGACCAGCGCCTCGTCATCGTCTGACACCTCATCGAACAAACCACCAGAAGTGGGGCCATCTGAAAATAGGCCGGAAGCCAGCGCCGGATCCATCTGCGGCAACTCGCCCGAATCGGCCAAGGCCTTGTAAGCCAGCATGCCCTTGGGCAACAGGCTCTTAGAAAAATCTTTCAGCTCCAGGCACTGACCGGCAAACAAGGTGCTGAAGCGGTCGATCAAATTGGACAGCTCGCGCACATTGCCCGGCCATTGGTAGGCCTGCATGGCATAGGTGAAATCCGGCGCAAACGTAATCGGCTTCTCGCCGGCGCCGGCGTGGTGCTTGGCAAAAAACTGCAGCAACAAAGGCACATCCGAGGCGCGTTCGCGCAAAGGCGGTGTATTAAGGGGCAGCACATTGAGGCGGTAATACAAGTCCTCGCGAAAGCGCCCGGCGGCGATTTCGGCCTCCAAGTCGCGGTGCGTGGCGGCAATGACGCGCACATCGATCGGTATCGGCTTGGTGCCGCCCACCGGGTCAATCACCCGCTCTTGCAAGACCCGCAGCAGCTTGACCTGCAACTCCAGCGGCAGGTCGCCGATCTCGTCCAGGAAGATGGAACCGTTGTGCGCCAGTTCGAAGCGCCCTACCCGGTCCGTCACTGCGCCGGTAAAGGCGCCTTTGCGGTGGCCGAACAACTCGCTTTCGATCAGGTCCTTGGGAATCGCCGCGCAATTGATGGGCACAAAATTGGCGTTGGCGCGGTGGGACAAGTCGTGTAGCGAACGCGCCACAATCTCTTTGCCGGTGCCGCTCTCCCCCGTAATCAGCACGGTGGAACTCGATGCCGCCACCACAGGGAGCAGGTCCCGGATGGCCCGGATGGCATCACTTTCACCAATAAAATTGATAGCGTTTCGCGACATGGAACCTTGTGTGGGACGGCCCCGCGCCTCGAAGAGTGCGCCTACAGATGGGCTTGGTCCTTAAAATCATACCAGTAAGTGTCATTTTTCAGACAGTTCACTGGTGTTTTTTTGCAATTTTCATAATTTGTTTCACAAATTACACGAATTACTGGCGTGTCGCTCGTGTTTTCACCGATTCCCGCGAGTTGGTACGCAAACTGCATAATCCCAGCACAGCACCTCGCCGCAGGCTTTCCCCGATAAGGCATGGGTGCACAACCCGAAGAACACTGGTGTGACCGAACTCGCTCCCGACTTGCAACTTGCCGCGCTCACCAATATGGGCCAGATGTACGCCCAAGGCCTGGGGGTGGAGCAGGATTTCGCGCGTGCGCTGGACTGCTACCGCCAAGCGGCTGAACATGGCGTGCCCCAGGCCCAGTCCAATTTGGCGGTCATGTACGCGCACGGCCAGGGTGTGCCGCAAGATTTTGCGCAAGCCCATAAGTGGTACCGCGCTGCCGCTGAACAAGGCTTGTCCTATGCCCAAACCAATCTGGCGGTGATGTACGCCAATGGCCAGGGCACGGCGCGCGACTACCAGCAAGCGCTTCAGTGGTACCAAGCTGCTGCCGAGCAAGGCGACACCAGCGCCCAGCGCGGCCTAGGCGTGATGTACGCCAACGGCCAGGGCGTGCCGCAAGACTTCGGGCTGGCCTTGCAGTGCTACCAAAACGGCGCAGCCGCCGGAGATGCCGCAGCCCAGTACGGCATGGGCGTGATGTATGCCAACGGCCACGGCGTGCCGCAAGACTTGCAACAAGCCTGTCACTGGTACCAGCTGGCCGCAGCCCAAAACCATTTACACGCCTTGTTCAACCTGGGATTTTTGTATTCCAACGGCCAAGGCATGCCGGTGGACCGGGACAAAGCCCTGGACTGCTACGAACGTGCCGCTGCGCTGGGCGATGCCGCTGCGCAATACAACCTGGGCGTGCTCTATAGCAGCGGCCAAGGCGCCGATGGGAATACCGACAAAGCCCTGTTCTGGTACCAAAAAGCCGCTGAACAGGGCGACGCGGCAGCCCAGTTCAACCTCGGCCTGATGTATGCCACCGGCCAGGGCGTGGCCCAGGACGATGCCGCCGCGCTGGCCTGGTACCAACTGGCCGCTGACCAGGGCGATGCGCAGGCGCAGTACAACCTCGGCGTGATGATTGCCAACGGCCAAGGCACCTTGGCCAGCCGTACGGTCGCAATGCAGTGGTTGCAACTGGCCGCCGACCAGGGCGATGTGCTGGCTTGGTACAACCTGGGCGCGCTCTACCAGGAAGGCGCGGACCAGGCACCCGATTACCAGCGTGCTTTGCAGTGTTACCGCAAAGCAGCACAGGGCGGACAGGCCGACGCCCAGGCGGCGCTGGGCTGGCTGTACGCCAATGGCATGGGCGTGTTGCAAGACTATGTGCGCGCCCATATGTGGTTTAACGTAGGCGCGGTCAGCGGCCACGCGCAGGCCGCCAGCGGCCGCGAATTTGTGGCCCAGCAAATGACACCGTCGCAAATCGCGCAAGCGCAAGACCTGGCGCGCAAATGCATACAGGATCAATTCAACGGCTTTGACTAAGCTGCCTGCCGGTCCCGCAGAACCGCCTTTGCGCTAGCGCCCCGCCCATGCTCTCTCCCTCCCCGGACCCCGACTACCAGGCCTACTTTGCCGATGCACCCAGCGCCGTGCAGTCGCTGCTGGCCGCCGCCCGCCACCGCGTCGTCTGCGCGCTGGCGCGCGACTGCGGCCGCCCATGGTTTGAAATGCTGCTGCAAGTGGCCCGGCGCGGTGTGCCGCTGTGCCTGCTAGTGCCGGATACCGCGATCAACCGCCAATCGGCCATCGCCTGGGAGCGCCTCAGCGCGGCCGGGGGCGAACTGCGATGGATGGACGCGACGGCGCCGATTCTGCAAACCAGCGTCTGCGTGGTCGATGGCCACACGGTACTCAGTGGTGCCCTTGCCGAATTGAGTACCCTGCTGCGCGACGACTTTGCCGGTGTCGTGCGCCAAAGCGATTTGGACTTGGCTGCACGTTGCTTGCAAGGCATCACCGCGTTGGCCGCGCAGACCACCGAAGGCGTGACCCCAGGCACAACAAACCCGATTGCGCCGGACTGCGCCGCAGCGCCAGCGGCACCGACCGAGGCAGCGCACGCCGTGGTGGCCCCCGCAAGCGCACAGGCGCTGCTGCTCAGCGCGGATGTGCAGGCGCGCACCGCCGCCTGGCAAAGCGAACTCCTGCACTGCCACAGCCTGGCGCTCCAAGCGGAGTTGGATGAAATGCAGCGCACCATCCAAAGCTTTGACCGCCAGCAGGACGCGGCGATCGGTACTTTGCTGCGCGATTTTTTAGACCTCAAACGCCAGTACCTGGCGCAGATGCATGCGCGCTTTGGTGGCGCCGAGCGCGCCGCCAAAGCGCAGCAAGCCGATGAAAGTTTCAGCCGCTATACCGATAGCCACGCAGACGCACAGGGCCTGGATGCGCCGCCCGAGCTCGATGCACCAGCGCAACAAGAACTCAAGCGCATGTACCGCAAACTGGCCATGCAATGCCACCCGGACCGCATGGACTCGGAGCAGGACAAGCACCTGGCGCAGGCCTTGTTCCAGCGCTTGCAGCGCAGTTACCAGGCCAGTGATTTGCGGGGCCTGCAAAACCTGCAAGCGCAATTGGAACAGGGCCCCAATCCCCCGGGCCGCAGCGGCGGCGCCAGTCGCGCGCCAGCGCAATGGGCCCTGCAGCTAAGCGCCCTGCAAAACACGCTGACGCAGCAGCAGGCGCAACGTCAAGGGCTCTTGCAAAGTGCCACCTGGCGCACCCTGGTCACCCAAAGCCGCTGGGATGTGTGGTTTGCCCAGCAAGCTGCCCACTTGCAAACCGAGATTGAACGCTACCGCCAAGCGCTGCAAGAGGCCCTGGACGCGGGCGCGCCGCCGCTGGTCCAAGGATAAGCATGGGACAGTTACAAGTGCTACCGGCAGCTGGCGCGCTCAGCGCTTTCGAGCGTCAGCGTGGGGAGCTGGTCGCGCACACGCTGGCGGGCTTGCATGAAAGCCAGGCGCAGCAATTTTTCCGCGACCGGCCTGCGCTGTTTGCCGCCTGCCTGCAACAGCACTACCCGCTCGACGGCGCGCTCTTGGAAGCGCTGGGTGCGCGCAAAGACTGGCGCATGCTCAGCGCCAGCCGCCTGCTGTTGTGGACGGACGAACACATCGCCGCCTATGCCGACCAATGGGACTGGGAGCTGCTGAGCAAAAACCCGGCTCTGCCCTGGTCCGGCGCGTTGCTAGAGCGCTATAGCGACCGCTGGAACTGGCAGTCTTTATGTACCAACCCCGGCCTGCCCTGGAGCCAGGCCTTGCTGGAACAATTTGTCTATCGCTGGAACTGGGCGGTGCTCAGCCGCAATGCCGAGCTGCCTTGGACGGCGGCGTTTGTGCAGGCCAATGCGCACCGCTGGGACTGGACCGCACTGAGTTGGAACACCGGCCTACCCTGGACCGTAGGCCTCTTGGAAAATTACCAGGAGCGCTGGGACTGGACCGGCCTGAGCGCCAACACCGCCTTACCCGGCGATGCGGCGCTGGTGGAGCGCTTCGCCAGCCGCTGGCAATGGACCTGGCTCAGCGCCAACCCCGGCCTGCGCTGGAGCGAAGCGCTGGTCGCCGCCTATGCCCAACGCTGGGACTGGCAGGCCTTGAGCCAGCAAGCCAACTTGCCCTGGAGCGAGGCACTGATTGCTGCCTATGCCGACTATTGGGACTGGCCCGCCTTGAGCGCCAATACCCAGTTGCCCTGGACCGTAGAACTGCTGAGCGCCTGGGCCGCGCGCTGGGACAGCGCCGCTTTGTGCCGCAACCCGGCGCTGCCGTGGTCTGCATTGCTGCCGCAATGGAGCGACCCGACCTGGCTGCAAGCACCTGCGCTGGCTGCGCTGCCCTTGCCGCTGCAAGCCTGGGATTGGGACGCCTTGAGCGAAAACCCGGCCCTGCCCTGGAGCACAGCGCTGTTGCAAGCACTGCAAGACTACTGGGACTGGGACCGCCTGAGCTGGAATTGCGGCCTGCCCTGGGACGGCGAACTGCTGGCGCAATTTGCCCGCAATTGGGACTGGAGCGGCCCCAGCAGCAGCGCCGCCCTGCCCTGGAGCGACGCCTTACTGGAGCGCCATGCCAACGATTGGGACTGGGAACGCCTGAGCGCCAACGCACACATTGCCTGGTCCCAAGCCTTATTGGCCGCCTATGCCGATCGGCTGAACTGGGCCACCCTGAGCGCGCAGACCCAGCTGCCTTGGAGCACGGCGTTTTACTTGCAGTTGGACGCCCACTGGTATCCCAGCCTGGTGGCGCAACACCAGGGGCTCAATATCCACCACTTAAACAGCGCCGACATTACGACACTGTTGCAGGAAAAGCCGTCAAGCTAGCCGCCTGGTAGCGCTTCAAAAAAGCAAAAAGCCGCCTTATCGACGGCATAAAACTTGCATTACCCTACCGATGCATTGCCTGCCACGCCCGAAGGCGTCAAAAAAATCACGGACCCGCGCCAAGGCCCTGCACCGTGCCGCATGAGGAAACTGCCATGACCGAGGTGAAACACCAACCCAGCCAAGCCCAGCATTTGGAGGCCGCCGCCCATCCCGCGCGCGGACCGTCTGCCCAATGGTTGGCCGAAACCAAGCTGGTCGTTTCGCGCCAAGCGCATGTGCCGCACGGGCAAAAGCTCTATGCGGTCGAACACCAGGCGCACCCGGTGCAGCACCAGGCCTTGCCTTTGCTGAGCCAACACCAGGAATGATCTTGGTCCGCAAACGCTCCCAAGACCGCGCGCTGCTGGCGCACCGTGCCGGAGTGCGCGCATGAAAAATCTGCTGGCCGACGCCGACGCCGCCTACCGCCGCGGCGACTTTGCCAATGCCTTGCGCATTTCGCGGCCGCTGGCCTCGCTGGAATACGCCGCCGCGCAAAACAACCTGGGATTTATGTATGCCAACGGCCAGGGCGTGGTGCAAGACTACGCTGAAGCTTTGAAGTGGTACCGTTTGGCGGCAGCGCAAGACTATGCGCCGGCGCAATACAACCTGGGCTATATGTATGCCAATGGCCAGGGTGTGGAGCAAGACCACGCACAGGCGCTGCACTGGTACCAATTGGCCGCCGCCCAAGGCTTGCCCGATGTGCAAACCAATCTGGCTTTTATGTTCGCCAACGGCCAAGGCGTGGAACCTGACCCGGCGCAAGCGGCCTATTGGTTTGAACGCGCTGCGGTGCAAGGCCATGCCACTGCCCAATTCAACCTGGCCAGCATGTTGCTCCAAGGCGAGGGGGTGGCCAAAGACCTAGTGGCTGCCCGCAAGTGGCTGGAGTCTGCGGCAGTGCAAGGCCATAGCTATGCGCAATTTCAATTGGGTCTGTTGCTATCACAAGGCACGGAACTTCCAGCCGATGCCGAACTGGCCGCCAAGTGGTACCACAAAGCTGCCGACCAGGGCGATGCCCCGGCGCAATACAACCTGGGGCTGATGTATGCCCACGGCCAGGGCATTGCCCCGGACTTGTCACTGGCCATGTCCTATTTCACCTTGGCGGCCGAACAGGGTCACGGCGATGCGCATTACAACCTGGCGGTGCTTAGCGCCCAAGTGGACCATGCAGGCCGCGGCCTCGCCCAGGGCCAAGCCAGCGAAGACGATGAAGACAACCCCGGCCCGATGGCGCAAGCCCTGGTGCACTACCGCACCGCCGCGGCCCTAGGCCATGCACAAGCGCAATACAACCTGGGCACGCTCAGCGCCAACGGCTATGGCGTGGCCCAAGACTATGCCGAGGCCTTGCAGTGGTACCAAATGGCCGCCGAGCGCGGCATGGCGCAAGCGCAGTTTCAGGTCGGGCTGATGTACCTGATCGGCCAAGGTGTCAGCCAAAACAGCACCCAGGCGCGCCAATGGATGCACCTGGCGGCTGACCAGGGCCATGCGCTGGCGCAGTGCAATTTGGGCGCGATGTACAGCCAGGGCCAAGGCGTGAGCCAGGACTTCACCTTAGCCCGCCAGTGGTACCAATTAGCGGCCGACCAAGGCGACACCTTGGCGCAATACAACCTGGGCATTTTGTTCAGCCAAGGCAAGGGCGGCGCGCACGATGCAGCCCGGGCCCACCACTATTTCGCGCTGGCCGCCGCGCAAGGCCATGCCGGCGCCTTGTTCAACCAGGGCGTAGCGCTGGCGCAAGGCCAGGGAGTGGCGCAAGACCTGCCAGCGGCACAAAGTTGCTGGCAACACGCGGCCGACCAGGGCATGAGCGAAGCCATGTTCAATCTGGCTGTGCTGCGCGCCAGCCAAGACAGCGCCGACCCGCAGGTGCGCGCGCTCTACCAGGCCAGCGCCGATCTGGAAAACGCCGCCGCGCTGCACAACCTGGGCGTGATGTACGCCACCGGCACTGGGCTTGCGCAAGACCCTGTGCAAGCCTTGCACTTCTATCGCGAAGCGGCGCAACGCGGTGATGTGGCCGCGCAATACGCCGCGGCCGTGTTACTGGCCGAAGGGCCACCAGCGCTGCGCGACGATACGGCGGCATTGGCCTACTTAGAACTGGCCGCCGCACAAGGCCACCCGGCAGCGCAAGAGCGCTTGAACCTCCAATCATCCGAGCAAGGCACCAGCACCACCGACTACGCACGCCTGCTGGAAAACTACCTGCAGGCCAGTGCCCAGGGCGATGCGCTGGCCGACTTCAACCTGGGCCTGCTTTATGCAGGTGGTTTGGGCTGCGAAAAGGATAGCGCCCTGGCGCAAGAACACTACCTGCGCGCCGCGCAAGCGGGCCTGGCCCCAGCGCAAAACAACCTGGCCGTCAGCCTGTTGCTTACCCCGGAAGGCGGTGTACACAACGAGACCCAAGTGGCACAAGCGGGCCAATGGCTGCGCGAGGCTGCGGCGCAGCATTACCCGCTGGCCTGTTTCAACCTGGCGTTGTACCAAGGCCACCAAGGACAACCGGCGCAAGCGCTGGACTGGCTGCGCCAAGCGGCGGCGAGCGGCCTGGCAAAAGCCCAGTTCAACCTCGGCTGGCAATTGGCGTTTGGCGATCAAGCGATTGCCAGCTTCACCCAAGCCCTGCCCTGGTTGCACCAAGCCGCCGAGCAAGACGATGCCGACGCGCTTTACACCTTGGGACGGATGCAGTTTTTCGGCCAAGGCCTGCCCGCCGATGCCGCGCAAGCCCTGGCCTGGTACCAGCGCGCTGCTATGTTGGGCGATGGTGCCGCGCAATTTAACCTGGGCTCTATGTACGCCAACGCCCAGGGCACAGCGCAAGACTATGCGCTGGCTTTGCAGTGGTACCGCGCCGCCGCAGGGCAGGCGCCAGCCCCTGCCAGCGCACCAGCGCTCAGTGCACCACAGGTCACCGCCCTGCCCACCCGCACCCCCGACGCAGACCCCGCATCCGCGGCTGCATCGCAGGGCGATCCACTACGGCGGGCGGCATGAGACACCCCGGCACACCGGTCGCTTGCGCTGCGGAGGACCCGCAGGCTCAAGCTTTGTACCTTGGTGCCGATATTTGTAAGGACTATCTTCAAGGATTGAGCATGCAAGCTACTAAATTGATCACCATTCTGTTAACCGCCGTCGCCCTGAGCGCCTGCCAAACCGCGCCATTGCAAAAATGGATGGACGGCATCAGCCTCAACTACGACGCCGAGGCCGACAAAGGCACGTCTGACAAAGCCACCAGCGAACGCCCGGCCATGGTCAAAGTGCCCAGTGAGCTGCTGGTACCCAATCTGCCTTTGGTCGAAAAGCGTGAAAGCCTGACCGCTACCGGCTACGCCGTTATCAGCGTCCAGAACCACAAAACCCCGGCGCAACAGCGCCTGATGGCAATCCGTGCCGCCAAGCTCGATGCCTACCGCTCGCTAGCCGAGCAGGTATACGGACTGCGTCTAGATGCCACAGCCACGGTGGCCGACATGGTGGTGCAAAACGATACCTTCCGCAGCAAAGTCGAAGGCGTCATTTACGGCGCCACCTTGGTCAGCATCACACCCAGTGGGGACGATACCTACGAGACCACGCTGACGCTGGACAAGAGCACGGTGCAGGACCTGCGCATGTTGTACCTGACCCAACTGACTGCCAAGAGCCGTTAAACCATTGCACCCATCGCCATGCTCCGCTTACCCGCTTTGCTGATTGCACTCCTGCTGTGGACCAGCGGTGGGGGGGCGTGGGCACAAAGCCTGACTTTGGAAGAAAAGTTGGCTGCCATCCGCAAAAGCCTGGTGGAAACCGCCTTGGAAGGCCCGACCAAAGTCACCTCGACCCAATGGATCGATGCGCAGGGCGTATTGCGCGAGAGCAGCAGCTTTCGCTCGGATGTACAGGTGCGCGGTGTACGCATCGTGGGCTACACCACCGACAGTGACGGGGAGTCCAGCGCCAAATTGCAATGGCAGGAACGCAACACCCCCGTGGCAGGCAAAGCTGCCGCCGATGCCAATAGCGCCGGGCCGGCATGCAAACCGGCCAGCGGCAAACGCTTGCAGCATTTGCTCGGTCTGCAATGGAATACCAGTGGCCGCTTCTCTGCCGAAGAACTCAATATGCTCGATGAATTGCGTGGCCACTGGACCGGCCAGTTGCGCGAAGCCGGTGAAACTGCGGATATCTGGCGTATCACCCCCAAGCCACGCAACGCCGGCCGCAGTGCCTACGAACAGGCCTTGCTCGGTGCAGGCATCGACGATCTACCATGGTTATTGGATGTGACCGTGGTGGGGCTGCCGCGCTCCAATGAGCCCAGCCCGCCCTGGACCAATCCCGGCGAACGCGCTCCCGTATTACCCGAAGAGGCCGCCCGCAGTTCACCACGCGTCAATTGGGCTTTCAATATGCCCGCCATGGCCCGCATTGAAGTACAAATGCGCCTGTATGCACGCAACCAGGCCAAACCGACGCTGCAGTTGAGCACACCGCTGACCTTGATCGCGCAAGACAGCAACTGGGGCATCACGCAGTTGAGTAACAGCGTGCGCGACCAAGTGCTGCAAATGGCGCAGAGCAATGCCATGGCCTTGTACAAGACCATGGCCTGTCAAACCGTAGTGGGCGAAGTCACACAGGCGCTGGGCAAACAATTTCGCATCAACCTGGGCAGCGCATCCGGCGTGCGCGTTGGCGATACCTGGGTGCTGGCCGACGCGGGCAAATTGCCGCAACGGGCGCTAGAACCAGGTAATGCAGCCAATACGGTCATGGCCAAAGTGCAATACGTCACAGAGCACTACGCGCAGCTGACGCCGGTGGCCGGACCCGCCCACAATGTGCAGGCCCGCTGGGCCGCCTGGTCGGCCGAAGACGCCCACTGAGCCCCAAGGGCCTTCGTGCTAAGCTTTGCGCCGATTTGCGAATCGCCCCACCGATGATCTTTACTCTGTCTCCGCGAACCCTGCGCGTGCCGCTGGCCTGTGTGCTGGCCGTATGCGCTTGCGCGCCTGGGGCATGGGCCAGCAATGATGCCGCTGCGGCCAAAGCGACGTCCAGCAGCGTGGCCCCGAATGGGCCTACCTACAAACCCAAGAGCGGCGAGACGCTGGACCAGGTGATCGCCAAAACCATGGGTGCCAGCCCGCTTAGCCTGACGATTTTGCGCCAGGCTTTCATCGACCAAAATCCCCAAGCCATCGTGCCCGGCAAAGTGCCTAAACTGCGCAAAGGCGTGACCCTGGTCGTGCCGAACCACGATCTGCTGCTGCGCGGCGTGTTGGCCAGTGTTGCGCCGGTCGCAGCGCCCAGCGAAGTCGTGCCCCGCCCTGCACCGTCCACACCCGACGAGCGAAAGCGCTGGGTGCACTTCCCGTGATCCCCGTTAGCGATGCGACGGCCCCGTCGGCTCGCATCAACCCGGTATTTCCTCAAGGGGCGGCTTCACCCACGCTGGTAGAGGCCGTGACGGCGCGGGCCCTGAACCTGCGTGACGGGCAAATCGTGCAAGCCACGGTGCAATCGCGCGGTGACGAGATGGTGCTGATGCTGCGCGGCCGCCAAGTGGGCATTGCCCGCGTGCCCGGCTGGGAAGTGGGCCAACGCCTGAGCTTTAAAACCCAGGCCAACCCGGACGGCAGCATCGCCTTGGTGCTGATCAATGGCAAGGCCAGCGCTTACAGCAACCCCGGCCTTCCCACCCTGATAGACGCGCAGGCGCGTACCGTCCCCCAACAGCCCCAGGCCAATCCCAACCCGCATAACGAGCAAAGCCAGGAGCGCAATCCCCCGAGCCTGGCCGCGCCGGCGACGCCGCCGAGCAACCCGGTGGTGGCGGTACAAAATATCCAGACCAGCGCCCTGTCAGGCCTGGCTTGGGCGCCGGTCAATCCCAGTGAAGGTAAGTTTTCCCGCCTGGGCAGCCTGATGTACCGCAATCCCGGTATGCCCGAGTTGCGCGACCTGCTCCAGCCCGGCGGCCTCGATGCCTTGCTGGCCAAAGTCGCCAAGCAGCCCGAGGTGCAAGCGCAGTTGCAAAACCAATTACAGGCCATGCGCCTGACCATGCAAAAGCTCAGCCCCGAGGAAATTAGCGCGGCTTTGCGCGCCGCACTGGGCTCCGAGACCAGCCTGCCTCGCATCCGCAACCCGGCACCCAACGACCTCAAGCCGCTGTTGCACAAGCTTTTGTCGCTGATGGAGGACAAGACCGAAGAAGACACTGCCGGCATGCACCAGGTCAAACGCGCATTGGCGGACCTCGATGCGGCCCAACTGGCCGCCATGCAAGCGCAGCACATGGGCGAAATGTCGATGTCGGTGGTCCTGCCCTTCGTGGACCATGCCCCGGTCGAACTGGCGTTCGAGCGCAAGCGCACGAGCGACGATGAGGAATCCCGCTACACCGTCAACATGCATTCCAACAGCCGCGACTACGGCGAGCTGTGGCTGCAAGCGGATTTGCTGGGCGGCGACACCGTGGCCTTGTCCATGTGGGCGGTACGGCCCGCCGTGGTGGACTTCGCCCGCCAGGGCCAAGCCGAGCTGCGTAAAACACTGGGAGAGGCGGGCCTGACGCTGCGCTCATTTGCGGCGCACCTGGGCGAGCGGCCTGCGCCCGAACCCTTGATCCAACCGCTGGCCTTGCCCGGCGAAGTGGTGGATATGCGCGCATGAGGACGATTAAAAAAGCCATCGCGCTGGAGTACGGCAAGAACCGGGCGCCCATCGTGACCGCCAAAGGCGAAGAAGAGGCTGCGCTGGCAATGATTGCCCAGGCGCGCGAATACGGCGTGTACGTGACCGAGGACCCCAAGCTGCTGGCGCTGCTCAGCCGCCTGAAAGTGGACCAGGAAATTCCGACCGAGTTGTTTACGGCCGTGTCGGTCATCTTGTCGTGGGTCTATTGGCTCAAAGGCATGCGCCCAGGCGATGAAAAAACCGCCCCTGGAAGCGCCGCCGACGGCCCGGCTGCCAACGAGGCCATGCCTGCCGATGCAGCGGCCCTGTTTGACGACCTGTCGCGTGGTTTGGATGGTTTGGACGGCATCGGCGCTGCGGGCAGTCCACAGGCTTGAGCCCCGTGCGAGCCGCTCAGGCGTCGCTGTAGCCGGTATTGCGGGAAAAGCGGGAGATGTGCCCGAGCCGGTCATAGACCTCTACCGAGCTGCTGGGGTCTTCTAAGCGCAGGCTTTGCAAGGTACCGCGGATAGCTTCTAATTTACGCTCCATCAGCACCGCATTGCGCCGGTGGGCATCGCGGCAAGCGATCATGGTTTCGCGAAATCCCTGCCATTGGGGCAAGGTCTGCACCTCATGGGCCGGAGGCGCCAAGCGCGTTAGCTCGGTAAGTAACTCGTTTTTGATCGGTTGCAGTGTCTCGAATTTATCCAGGTCTTGCACGCGCAGGGCGTCAAACTCCAGCTCCAGGATTTCCGCGAGCTGGTTGGCCAGTTCCTTGGCTTGGTCGGTGGGTTCGGTCAATCGGGGCTCTGCGGGCTTGTTGCGGACACCCCGATCACTGGGTGATCAGATTTTCCAATGCCACAAAACTCTCGGCGATACGGCGCGGGTTCAGTGGGTACTGGCCGTTTTGAATCGCTTGTTTGATGGAATCGACCTTGGCACGGTCAAATTCCGGCTCTTTTTTCAGACGCTCGGTGATTTTCTTGAATCCAGGCACCTCGGCTCCTCGCTGCGCAGCCGCCGATTTGCTGGCTGCAATCTCCGATTCCGACGTCGGCGCCGTAGCCACCGCACCCACGAAGCCGCTGCCCTTGGCCTTGTCCAGGGTTTTACGTAAGGACGCATCGGTCTGTACCGGGCGGGAATTATTGGATATCGGATCAGTCATAGTGGGCTCGCTTCATGTTCGGAAGTCGTTTACGGCGCTTCTCTCACAGGTGAATCGGACGTACAAAACAAAACTTGAGGCCTTTTCGAGATTATTTTTTCATAAACCGCGTGCGGCATTGGGCCCGGTAACCACCCCACTTAGTATTCGGCCCGACTCGGGATTTTTTAAGCGGATTTGTTCACCCATTTTGCCATCTTGCAGCGCTTCGACCCGCGCCGATATCGCAAATCCGCCGTTTTGGCCTACGGTCAGGATGACGATCTGGCCCTGTTTGACCAATACTGCGCGGCGCACATCATGGCTGCGCAGCGGAACGCCCGCTTGCACATCGCGCACCATTTCGCCATTTTCTAAGTCCTTCACAGACGTAACCGCCTGCAAATCCACCCCCAGCGCGGGCACTTCCTGTTCCTCCAGCATGTCCGGGTTGACCGTGGTACCGCTGCGCAGCAGCTGTTTGGCCACCACCACCTTGCGCTGCACCGGCGCCGCACTGGCCACCGCTTTGGGCGTAGCCGCTGCCACATTGGCCGGGGCAGCCGGCACTACCGGCGGCGGCACCAGAGGGGGCGCGCCCGCCAGGTTCACGCCAGGCTTGAGCACCAAGCGCATATACAACTGCCAGGCGGGGTTGCCCAGGCAACGCACGCGTACTGTCTCGCGGGTGGCAAAAGGCAGGTCCATCACCAAGGGCCGGTCGCAGGTTTGCACTTGCACCCGGGGGTCCAGGGGGGCGAAATTGAACTGGTCGGCCTCGAGCTGGTGGGTTTTCTGCGCCCATTGGCCCACCTCGCCGAGCAATTTGCTTTGCAGCGCGCCTGGTGCCTCGGCTTGCGCGAAGGCGCTGCCCAACAACAACAGGCCTGCAAGCGTCCGCAGGAACGTCCGCCCGAGCCCGGCCCACGCCGTAAGCCCGCCCACTGTCCAATGGCACAGCAATTGCATGAACTGCTCTGAAGGTGTTGGTTTTACGACAGCGTGCATAGTGAACCAGGTACGCGCAAGAAAAGTGCCACCTGTTACAGACGTTACACACGGACACCCCGATTAGCAACTACCACCGCAGCAAAACCGACGGACCACAACGATGCTTGCCCATAACACCCTTAGCTCCCAAGCCGGCCCCGCCGGCGTGGTGCCTGCGGCCGCCGGCCGTCCTGGCCCAGGGGTGCCTGCGGGCCAAAAAACGCAAGGCGGCGGGTTTTCGCAAACCTTGCAACGCGTCCAAGGCGCAGCCAGCACCACCGTAGACGCGGGCGATACGCTGATCGGTATGGTGCGCGACGTCGCCAAGTCCAAAGGCCAGTCCTTGACGTCAGGGCAGGAGTTTCAATTCGCCCAGCAGGTGGCACAGGCCAACGGAATTGAAAATGCCAACCGCATTTATACCGGTCAGAAAATTGACCTTTCCGTTCTAGAACCGGCTTTGGCGGCCCTGGGCAGTGCCGGCGCCGGACGCGGTCCGACCCCGGTGCAGACAGCCAGTACACCGCTGGCCTCCCCGGCACGCGCCACGGCAGCCGCCGTGTTGCAAAACTCCGTCCGTCTACAGACTCCCGCGCAAATGGCATGGAGCCGCAATGCCCAGGCCAGCGTAACGCGTCCGGTACAAGGTACCGTTCCCGCCGCATACAGCCCCGGGGCAGGCCTGGAGCATCCGGTACTCATTAAAACCCTGGACCGCGCCGTGGCCAAGGGCTTTATCCCACCCACTGAAAAAGTGGCGGTGTACGACAAGATTTTGGACATGGCCAAAAACCATGGCTTCGCGCCCGATGATTTCGCCCGCATGACCTTGATGGAGAGCGACGGCATGAATCCGCGCGCCAGCAACCAGCGTTGCCACGGCATCATCCAATTTTGTGACGGGCCGGCGCGTGGCGCCGCTTCGGCCGGTTATGCCGCCAATCCCAAAGCGATACTGGATTTAAGCGTGCACAAGCAGCTGGGCTTGGTGGACAAGTATTTTGAAGACGTGGGCCTGAAAAACCAGGGCCCGGCCGGACTGGAGGATTTGTACCTTTCGGTCCTCAACCCGGCCTCACGCGCCGAAAACCAACCCAATGCGCCGCTGAACATCCCTGGCCAGCAGGCCCGTAGCCTGCATGTGGGCAGTGACACCTCGGCCCCGATCACGCGTCAATCGATTCGCCAAGGCTTGCTGCAAAACGCAGCGGCCCGACTCGGGCAGATGCTGCCACCCTCCTTGCGCCAGCAAGCGCAGCGGGTGCAACAGTATGTAGAAGATAGTTTGCCGTAGACCAAGGCGTGCGGTGCAGGTTTCGGCCTTGAAGGCCGAGTTACTTTCTGTTGCTTGGCCCAAAGAAAGTAAAAAGAAAAGGCGGGCCAAGCACTGATCCATTGACTGCGACCGCATCGTTTACCAACGGTGGCAATCAAACCCGCAACGCAACGTCCCGAATCGACACCCCTCTCCGGCCCAAAAAAACCAAATTGGCTGTTCAGGCGCCCCTTCACCCCCCGAGGGGGTGAAGGGGCGGGGGGAAGTGGGGAAAAAACAGCTGAGCCGTCGAACGCCCGACTGCCCGGGCCATTGGTGGGCTAGAAAACGGCAATGTATTGCCGCTGAAGGCGACCCCGCCACCCCTGGGCGGAGGCCGTCGCAGGGTGGAGCTAGTAGAGCCGCAGCGGCAAGCAAGCGATGGCATGAAGTTTGCGAGTCAAGATTCTGAACGGCATACCTTCGCCCTTGAGTGTCGGCATTCCGGCGGAAAACTTGAATCCAATTGGAGCCAGTGGCATGAACTTTATTGACAAAGCATTTAGCCTCAACGAGAAGTCGTTGAACGTGCGCGCACAGCGCATGGAAGTGCTGTCGCGCAATATTGCCAATGCGGACACGCCACACTTTAAAGCACAAGACATCGACTTCAAGGCGGTGATGAAAAGCGCCAGCGACGCGGCGGTGGTAACCACCAATGCCAGACACCTTTCCGAAGGGCCGGACCAGACCGCTGACGGACTGAAATACCGCGTGCCTTTTAACGTCTCCTTTGACGGAAACACGGTGGAATTGCCAGTGGAACAGGCCAAATTCGGTCAGTACGCTGCCGAGTACCAGACCACATTGAGCATTCTGGAAAACCGCATCAGCGGCATTCGCAAAGCATTGCGGGGAGAGTAAGCATGGCATTGGACAACATCTTTGGAATAGCAGGCTCGGCGCTCAATGCGCAAACTGCGCGTATGAATGCCACCGCGTCCAACCTGGCCAACGCCGGGGCGGTCGCCAGCACCGAAGCCGGTGCGTTTCGGGCTAAGCGCACCACCTTCAAAACCATCATGGAGCAGCAGCTCAACTCGCCCGAGGTGAACAAAGGCGGCGTCAAAGTAGCGGCGATTACCGATGACCCCAAACCCATCTCCCGCATGTCCGACCCCGGCAATCCAGCGGCCGACAAAGACGGCTATGTGTACCTGGCCAACGTCAATGAAATGACCGAGATGGTGGAGATGATGGCCGCGGCCCGCTCTTACCAAAACAACGTTGAAGTGGTCAATACCGCGCGCCAGCTCACGCTGCGCACGCTGGACATCATCAAAAACTGATTAACCCGCGAAGGCCACCATGTCCAATCTGAACCTGCTCAACACCTCGGCTGCGACGGACAGTGCCTGGGCCTCTGCGGTGCCCAGCAGCATTCGCACCACCGCGCAAGACGCACAGGCCAAGCTGACCGCCCAAACCGGCCAAGGCGCCATGGGCCAAAAAGATTTCCTGACGCTGTTTACCACCCAGTTAAAAAACCAGGATCCGCTCGATCCGGTAAAGAACGAAGCCTTTGTGGCCCAGTTGGCGCAGTTTTCACAGTTGGAAGCGACGACCAATATGTCGCAGTCGCTGGGCAATTTTGTCAATAGCATGTCCAGCAGCCAAATGCTCAGCGGTGCCAATCTGATCGGCAAAAAAGTGTCGGTCGCCGATGGCCCGGCACAATTGACCAGCGGCCAGCCCGTGCAAGGCGTGATCAGCCTGCCCGATGGCGCCAGCGGTATCACTATGAATGTGTACGACGCCAAAGGCATCTTGGTCAGCACCGTCACCGCCGGCCCCCAAACCGCGGGCGATATGACCTGGGCCTGGGACGGCAAAGACCAGGCCGGCAACCCCCTGCCCGACGGCATTTACAGCTTCAAAGCCACGGCTGTCAGCCAGGGCGTCGAAATCAAACCGACTGTCAGCACCATGGCCAGCGTCATTGGCGTGAGCCAGCAGCCGGACAAAACCGTCTTGCTGCAATTTAACGGCGGCAAAACCATGAAGCTGGCAGACGCCCTGCGCATCTACGGCTAAAAGACCAAACCATTAACAAACCAATAACCCTAGCAACACCCGGAGAAACCCACCATGTCTTTTTATACCTCGCTAACCGGACTGAATGCTGCCACCGCCATGTTGGGCGTGACAGCCAATAACATCTCTAACGTGGGTACCACAGGTTTCAAGCGCTCGCGCGCTGACTTCGGTGACATTTTTGCGACTTCACCACTGCAGAAATCATCCAGTACCGTCGGTCAGGGTGTGTCGCTGAAACAAGTGAGCCAGGAGTTCAGCCAGGGTAATATTTCTTTCTCGTCCAATGCGCTGGACTTGGCGATTACCGGTGACGGCTTCTTCCCGCTGCGCTCTGC
>CANFVA010000004.1 GCA_947450255.1 Comamonadaceae bacterium | reverse complement strand
TGCTCAAGACGGTGCTGACGATTGCGTACTTTGATGGGTTGGGAGTTCCAAGGTTGTCGTGACCTCAAGCCCTCCAACCGCCCGGTGCGGACCCGCATGCCGGGTGGTGTGGCAGGGGTGCCTCCTACCGGAGGCCCCCTATGCCGATCCCACCGCTTTTCTTTCCAGGTAAGGAAAGCAGCCTGCCTTAATGCGACGCTTACCAACTATAAGTATCATTAACGATATAATAATGATTTGTATTTAGAATATTTGGCTCATGGCGTGAGCTTATCAGCCCACCGTCTTTGCCAAAAGTACTGAGGTATTTCACAGTAATGCAGGCTCTCGGCTTGAGCTTGCCGATAGACACACTACGAGCCATGTGTCCCCATCTTCCAAGCAACTTCGGGCGACGAGGCGCGTAATAGCGATCACAAACAGTGGCACGCGCTATGCGGCTTTTCACGGGTCAAAGTCGAGGTAGTGAAGAGCCTGTCATTTATTTTTATGTCAGATTGACTCGTCAAATATCAGCTTAAATCAGTTAACTATATGGAAAAAGGAAATTTAATATTTTTATTAATTAAAAGACTAAATGGAACAAAGCGTAAGCAAAAAATGCCTCTAGGAAGTGATAGTTGACCCTCAATTTTATTGACAGGAAAAAAACATTGGTCAATATCGTTAATTATCAATTGCTGCGCGGCATCGGGCTTTCCGAAAGTGTGACACTGAAGGTCGTAGCCCATACAAGGTTCAAAACCTACTCGCCAGGAGAAGTGCTAAGTCCACGCGGCGTAGTCGGCCTGCCGTGGCGCTATGTGTTGGCTGGCGTGGCATGTATTTGCTCTCCTGAATACGACGGTAAACGCAATGTTTTTGGCATCGTCGGTTCTGGGTACTGGGTCGGCGAAGTGCCCGTCGATGATACCCAAAGCACGGTGATGGAAATATTGTGCATGACGGAGGTTCGGGTATTAGAAGTGCCCATCGAATTTATTCAGGAAGCTTTTAACTCCGAGTTCAATTTTTGTCGCTATGTCGCCCGCTTACTCAATGATCGCATCCTGCGGCAAACTGAAACGGCACTGGTTCAACGCATCCCAGAGATAGTGGACCGGGTGACACTTGGGCTAGCGTTGCTGTGTGAAACCTTTCTCAATTGCAGCTCTGCGCGTGCGAGCTACGAACCCCACAAGCGCGAAGTCGTCCACGCACACCAATCGTTGCCGTTCAATCAGACCATACTTGGCTCCTATTGCGACGTATCGCGAAGCAATCTTTCGCAAACGCTGAAGCAATTTGCAGCGGCCGGTCTCTGTCAAGTTCAGTATGGCCAAGTCACCGTGCTTCGCCTGGAAGCTTGGATGCATACCTTGAAGATTCACAGAAATCGAGCGGAAAGCGTTGGTGTGGGTGCCTACGAAACTTTAATCAACGTTTCCCTAAAACCCGACTATGAAATCCTTGTCTAGGTCTTGCGAAATTCCAAAGCATATCGCGGTGATCATGGATGGGAACCGCCGCTGGGCCAAGCAGCGTGGGCTACCGGGTATCGCTGGCCATTACGCAGGCGCAAAACGCATTCGCTCATTGGTGCAAGACTGCGCTGCATTGGGCGTTTCGTACCTGACGGTATTCGCGTTCAGTACAGAAAACTGGAAGCGCCCCGCCGCAGAGGTCAGTTTGCTGTTGAGTCTTTTGCGACGCTATCTCAAGGTGGACGCTGAAGATCTGGCGCGCCAAGGCGTGCGCATCAAGATTATTGGTGACCAAACGCGATTTGATGCCCGCACGCAGCAGTTGATCCAACAGGCCCAGGAAGCGACGCAAAGCAACCGCGGAATCACCCTGACGATAGCGGTTAACTACGGAGGCCGGTGGGACTTTGTGCAAGCAGCACGTGCCTGGCAACAAGCAAACCCGCATCAGTGCGTCAGTGCCTTGACCGAGTCAGAACTTTCTGGCTACCTCAGTATGGCTTTTGCGCCGCCACCGCAATTGTTGATCCGTACCGGCGGCGAGTCTCGGTTGAGTAATTTCATGCTGTGGCAATTGGCCCAAAGCGAGTTGGTTTTCTTCGACTGCCTATGGCCAGACTTTTCCGAGGCTGATCTGTACGAAGCCATCGAACGCTCGGGCACGTCCGGCGTACACCAGCCGATCATGCGGACAGAAAACCTAGCCGCCTGAGTTCGGTTCTTTCAAATTTCTATGCATCCAAACTTACGTTTTCTTCAACAGTTTTGCGCGCTGCTCTTGGGTTTGCTGCTGCATACCCATAGCGCTTATGCGCAGGTCAAAGCAATCCAGGATCCAGCAGATAACCCTGCCACCAATGACCCTTGGAACATCAATACCGGGAACTCGGGTGTAAATCAGTCGACCACCTTGGGCCGTCCGAGTGACACCACCAACGCTTTGTCGTTCACCAAAGAGTTGGGAAAGACGAGCCCGGCCAACCAAAGCATCAATATGCAGCAAAGGCCTTTGTCTGCGTACAGGCCATTCAAGCCAGAAGAGCCAACCCAGTTTCAGCGTTTTGTCAATGACGCTACAGGGCGCAAATTGAACCATTTTGGGCAGTCGCTTTTCAGCTCTAGCGAAAACTATTTAGCGGACGAGTCCTTGCCGGTGCCCGCCAATTATGTACTTGGCCCGGGAGACGAAGTGCAGCTACAAGTGTGGGGTGCCGTTGACTTTGGCGCAACTCTGGTCATCGATCGCAACGGTAAAGCTTCGATTCCAAAGCTTGGATCCGTGCCCCTGGCGGGCGTTGTTGTTAGCGACTTGGAGAGCTATCTCCAAAAACAATTGGGCAAAGTCTTTGCCAACTTCAAGCTCAATGCCAACCTAGCCCGACTGCGTAGTGTGCAAATCTACGTGGTGGGGCAAGCGCGGCAACCGGGCACCTTGGTGGTGTCCAGCATGAGTACGCTGGTCAATGCATTGTTCGCCAGCGGTGGGCCGAATGCGCATGGTTCGATGCGTAACATTGCTTTGCAACGAAACGGTAAGACGATCGCACAGCTCGATCTTTATGCCTTCATTGCACGCGGCGACAAGTCGCAGGATGTAGCGTTGCAAGCGGGTGATGTCATCTTGATACCTCCGGCTGGCCCTCGTGTAGCGGTTACCGGCGCATTCGATCACGAGGCCATTTATGAGCTGAAGGACGGTGCGACATCGGTTGCGGACCTGCTCAACCTGACGGGCGGTTTGCCGCCCTTGGCGGGTACACAAAAAGCGCTTTTGGAGCGGGTGCAAGCACATAGCCTTCCTTCGCGTGAACTAAAGGAAATCAGCCTTGATCCACAAGGCCTGCAACAAACATTGCGTGACGCCGATGTGCTGACCCTGCTTCCGATCAGCAAGGCGTTTTCAAATGCCGTGACCTTGCGTGGAAACGTGGCGTGGCCCATGCGCCATGCCTTCGTACCGGGCATGCGTATTGCTGACTTGATACCTGACCGCGAAGCTCTGGTGCAAGCTGACTATTACCGCCGGAAAAACAGTTTGGTGCAGCAGCTGACATCGATTAAAACTGACAAAAACGGTTCTAAAAACCTATTAGACGTACGAGAAGCTGCTCAAGATATAAGCGATACCCGTATTACGACCGAAGTCCGCAATTTGCTGGAGGAAATAAATTGGGATTACGCCGTCATTGAACGCCTTGACGCGTCTGAGGTCAGAACGCAGTTGATTCCTTTCAACTTGGGCAAAGCCATCAAGTCACGGGATCCGGAACACAACCTGAGCTTGCGGCCCGGTGACGTGGTCACCATCTTTAGCGTCAAAGACTTGCAGGTTCCCTCTGAAAAGCGCTCGCAGTTTGTAAAACTTAGCGGCGAGGTCATGGTACCCGGCGTTTACCAGCTTCAAGTTGGCGATACCTTGGCAGACATCATCACGCGCGCTGGTGGTTTGACGCGCAACGCGTTTAGCTACGCCACTGTGTTTACCCGGGAGTCCACCCGCATCCAGCAGCAAGCCCAACTAGACAAAGCGCTGCGCCAATTGCGCTCGGACCTCAATGCCCAAGCGGCAACGCAGCTGCAGAACATTTCTGCGGAAGCCGACAAGGCTGCTCAATTGCAGAACCAGCTGATGGGACAACGTCTGATGTTGGAGCGCATGCAGGACGTCAAGGCCAGCGGCCGCATCAGTTTGGACCTCGACCCGGTCAAACCCGTTTTCCCGCCGATTGTTTTGGAAGACGGAGACACCATCTTGGTGCCGACCCGTCCCAGCGTCGTGGGCGTGTATGGCGAGGTCTACCTAGAGAGCGCTATCTTCTACAAAGAGTCCGAAACCGTTATGGACTATCTGAATCGGGCAGGTCTGACCCGTGACGCTGACCTCGACAGCACCGTCATCATTCGCGCTGACGGTCGGGTGGAAGGGCAAACCCCATCGTATCTTTCATTGCGCTCTGACGTGCTGAGCAAGCACTTGTACCCAGGTGATACGGTCTTTGTCGCCGCGCGCGCAGAGCGTCGCACCGCTTACACCAACTTCGTGCAAGGCGCCAAGGACTGGACGGCCATCCTGTACCAATTGGGCCTCGGTGCGGTGGGCTTAAAGGCACTCAAGTGATGACCGACCCCGCGACAAACGACCGGTTGGAAAGCCCTTCGCAACTGGACAATAACCCGCCGAGCGGCCTGATCGACCTGCTGCAAGTGGTAGCCGACAACCTGCGCCTTTTACTTGGCGGGTCCTTGGCCATCGGGCTGGCTGCGCTGGGGATCGCCTTTCTGATACAGCCCACGTTTACCGCCAAGACCACGTTTATCCCGCCCAAGCAACAGCAAAGCGCGGCGGCTGCGGCTCTGTCAGACATGGGCGTGTTAGGCGGCGCGGCAGGGGCGATTGCAGGCATCAAAAACCCGGCGGACCAATACGCCGCCATGATCAAAAGCACCACGATTGCCGACGCACTGGCCAGCCAGTTCAAGCTGGCTGAGCGCTACGACGAAGAGTACCGCGAGGAAGTGCGTAAGCAACTGGCCAAAAACACTACCGTACTGGTGGGCGTCAAAGACGGGCTCATCAGCGTGGAGGTAGAAGATTTTGATCCCCAGACTGCGGCCGACATCGCGAATGCCTATGTGGCGGAGTTGCGCAAACTGCTCAACCGGGTAGCGCTGACCGAAGCGCAGCAGCGCCGCGTGTTTTACGAGCGCATGGTCAATGAGTCCAAGGCGCGAATGGTGCAAGCGGAGCAAGCCCTAAAGGCCAGTAGCGTCAATAAAGAGTCTCTCAAGGCCAGCCCGATGGCTGCGCTGGAGGAGGTGGCTCGGCTCAAAGCACAGATTTCGGTACAAGAGGTGCGAATGGCAGCCATGCGCGGCTACCTGGCCGATGGCGCGCCCGAGTTCCAGCAGGCTTTAACGGAGCTTGGTGCCTTGCGGCGGCAAATGCAGCAGGCGGAGCAAACCCAGGACCCACGCCAAGTCAACAATGACTATGTGACGCGATTTCGGGAGTTTAAGTACCAAGAGGCTTTGTACGCACTCTATATGCGCCAACTGGAAATGGCACGGGTTGACGAAAGCCGCGAAGGCGCGGTGATCCAGGTGATCGACGTGGCCCAAAAGCCAGAACGCAAAAGTAAGCCCAAAAAAGCGCTTGTCGCTGTGCTGGCCACCTTTGGCGGCGGTTTGTTGATTTTGCTATTTGTGTTCAGCCGCAATGCGATGGCAAATGCGACCCAAGACCCTGCCTATGCAGCGAAATTGGGGCAATTGCGCCAGTCTTGGAAGCAGGCCTGGGGGGCGCAGCCATGACCTTTGCCTGCTGGATTTCGTTTGCAGTTTCCCTTTTTACTTGCGGCCTGATCGTGCTGACACAGCCTTGGCACATTCGATTTAGTGCCGATTCGACGTTGGGGGTGCAAAAGTTTCACACACAAATTACTCCGCGCGTTGGCGGTATTGGAATCATGGTGGGACTTATTTTCGGTTGGATTTTCGCGCCGGCAAATATCAGTGAAATTTTGGGTCCTATGCTTATTGCATCGAGCCCGGTATTTGGCTTTGGTTTGTTGGAGGATATTCGCAAGGACGTAGGTGTTGTGGTTCGATTGATTGCAACTATGTGTGGTGGTTTGCTGGCTTGGTATTTGACCGGTGTTGCGATGCAAAACACGGGTGTGTATTTATTGGACAGGGCTTTGCAATGGTTGCCGCTGGCGGTGTTGTTTACGGCCTTTGCAGTTGGCGGCGTAGCTAATGCGGTCAACATCATCGACGGCTTTAACGGCTTGGCCAGTGGCGCGGTGGCCATTATGGTGGGCGCAATGGGCCTTATTGCGCTCGAAGTGGGCGACCCATCGTTGGCGGGCGTTTGCGCAGTCGTAGCGGCCTGCGCAGTGGGCTTTGGGATGGTTAATTGGCCCATGGGCCGCATTTTTCTGGGCGATGGTGGCGCTTACTTGCTGGGCTTTTGTGTGGCCTGGCTCGCCGTGCTGCTGCCTATGCGCCACGCCGAATTAAACGCATGGACCACCATCATGGTGTGCGCTTATCCTGTGTTGGAGGTGGGGTTTTCGGTGCGGCGGCGCAAGCGAGCCGGGTGCAGTCCGGGCAGCCCCGATCGGGCACATTTGCACCATATGGTTTACGGCCGTTTGGTACGCCATGCCTTACCTGGCGTTAACAAGGTCTTTCAAAATAGCATGACCAGCCCTTGGTGCTGGGTAGCAACCCTGCTTCCCGCGCTTTGGGCCATCGTATTTGCGCGCAACACCACGATGTTGCAAGTCGGCTTCGCGATGGCAGTGTTTAGCTACGCCGCAGTCTATGCGCGCTTAACCCAGTTTCGCTGGTGCTTTAGCGCGTTGACGCTGCGCCCAAAGCCACCTTCAGCTGTTGCATTCCAAGGAGGCAAGCGATGACCGCGCTAGACGACCTGCGCGTGGCTGTTATCGGGCTGGGCTATGTAGGCCTACCGCTGGCTGTGGAGTTTGGCAAGCAACGGCAAGTGCTCGGCTTTGATATCAACGAACAGCGTGTTGCCCAATTGCAAGCTGGGCGTGACAACACCCTAGAAACCGAGCCCTGCGAATTGGCGGCTGCTACCGGCTTGCGAATGAGCACACAGGCCGAAGACCTTGCCCGGTGCAATTGCTTCATCGTCACCGTACCCACCCCTATTGACGAGCACAAACGACCGGACCTCACGCCACTTCGTAGAGCCAGCGAAACAGTTGGTCGGGTGCTCAAACCTGGCGACATTGTCATTTACGAATCCACGGTGTACCCCGGCTGTACCGAAGAAGACTGTGTACCCATCTTGGAGCAGCACTCGGGCCTGAAATTCAACCAAGATTTTTTGCGGCTACAGCCCCGAGCGCATTAACCCGGGCGATAAGGAGCATCGCTTGCGCACCATCAAAAAGGTTACCTCCGGGTCGACGCCGCAGGCGGCTGCTTTGGTTGATGCCTTGTACCGTCAAATCATCACGGCCGGCACGCATCCGGCCGGAAGTATCCGCGTGGCCGAAGCCGCCAAAGTCATTGAAAACACCCAGCGCGACCTGAACATCGCCCTGATCAACGAATTGGCACTCATATTTAACCGGATGGGCATAGACACCGAAGCCGTGCTGCAAGCGGCGGGCAGCAAATGGAATTTTCTGCCCTTTCGACCGGGCTTGGTAGGCGGACACTGCATTGGTGTGGATCCGTATTACCTGACGCACAAAGCCGAGTCCATTGGCTATCACCCGCAGCTCATATTGGCAGGGCGACGGCTGAATGACGATATGGGCGTTTATGTCGTGACGCAGTTGGTCAAAGCCATGATGCAGCGGCGCATCCATGTGCATGGCGCGCGCGTGCTGGTGATGGGTCTGGCGTTTAAAGAAAACTGCCCTGATGTGCGCAACACCCGCGTGGTGGACATCGTGCGCGAGTTGCAAGACTATGGCGTGCAAGCCGATGTCTATGACCCGTGGGTGGAGCGGCACGAGGCCCTACATGAATATGGCATCACCATGGTGCCCACACCGCAGCCGGGCGCGTACGACGCCGTGGTGCTGGCGGTGGCCCACCAAGAGTTCAAAGTCATGGGCTGCGCCGCCTTGCGCGCTCTGGGCAAGGACAACCATGTGCTGTATGACTTGAAGTACGTATTGCTTGCATCCGAAAGCGATCTACGACTATGAGCGCCTACGACGAACTGCGTGCCCGCCTGCCGGCGCAACCCAAAGTTTGGCTGGTGACCGGCGTGGCCGGTTTTATTGGCAGCCATTTGCTGGAGACTTTGTTAGGCCTGGACCAATCTGTGGTGGGACTGGACAACTTTGCTACGGGCTACCAGCGCAACTTAGATCAGGTGCGCGAGCTGGTAACGGGCCAGCAGTGGGCCAGGTTTAGCTTCATCGAGGGTGATATTTGCAACCTGGATGCGTGCAAAACAGCATGCACGGGGGTTGACTATGTATTGCACCAAGCGGCACTGGGCAGCGTCCCGCGCAGTCTGGAAAACCCCATTGCGACCAACGCAGCCAATGTGTCGGGCTTTTTGAATATGCTGGTTGCCGCCCGCGAGGCCAAAGTCGCCCGCTTTGTGTATGCCGCCAGCAGCAGCACCTATGGTGACCACCCGGACCTGCCCAAAGTGGAAGACCGCATTGGCAAACCGCTGAGCCCTTATGCGGTCACCAAATACGTCAACGAACTGTATGCCGATGTGTTTGCGCGCTGTTATGGCCTAGAGAGCATAGGCCTGCGCTACTTCAATGTATTCGGCCCGCGCCAAGACCCGCTCGGGGCGTATGCAGCGGTAATTCCCAAATGGATAGACGCCATGATCAAAGGGGAAACCATCTATATCAATGGAGACGGCGAGACCAGCCGGGATTTTTGTTATGTGGCCAATGCGGTGCAGGCGAATTTGTTGGCAGCTACTGTACTAAATCAAGAAGCAGTGAATCAGGTTTACAACGTGGCGGTCGGTCAAAGGACATCGCTGAACGAACTATTCCAGATATTGAAGTCAGCGATTAATCAGCGCACCGAGTCCGGGCCCACTACGCAGTGCTCGCACGGCCCAGCGCGTGCCGGTGATGTTCGGCATAGCCAGGCCGCCATCGGTAAGGCCCGCGACCTTCTGGGCTACGACCCACAGGCCGAGGCCAAAGAGCGACTTAGTGCAGTGTATCAATGGTTTAAAGCCTAATTTTTTCGCGTACCGCTTCGTCCTTTATGCGCAACCACACGGCCCTTTACTTTCTGTTCCGCATTGGCAGTGGGCTTGCGTCGTTAGCAAGTCTGGCGCTATTGACCCGACTGCTAACGCCCGAACAGTATGGTGGCTACGCCCTTGGCGTTTCGTTTATGAGTGCATGCGCCGCCATATTTTTTCAATGGGTCAATATTGCACTGGGTCGCAACTACCCCAACGCTGCCTATTCCAAAATAGAGGTAATCAAAACGGCGCATGTCTGCCTTGCAGCGGCTGCCGCAATCTTGCTCGCTGCAAGCTGCCTAGGTTTGACGCTTGGGCTCTCCCCGAAAGGCTATAGCTGGGCATTTGCCATTCTTTTGGTAGTTGGAGCAATGGCACAAGGGCTATACGCACTGCACGCGCAAATACTCAACTCGGCAGGCCTGCCAATTCGATTTGGTGTGCTTGCACTTTTAAAAACAAGCCTCGCCGCTGCACTCGCTATAGCCGCCGCCTATTTGGGTGGAAATTTGAATGTCATTTTGTTTGGCGTGGTCATGGGAACAATGGCCTCGTTGTTGATAGCGGGACATTGGCACGTGTTGTTGGCGCATCAGCCTTTGTTGGACATAAAACAAAAGTCACTGCAATTTGCGCGCTTTGGCATACCAATATCGCTTAATTTTGTTGCCGTTGCACTGGTCGATACTGCTGACCGCTTTATTCTTGCTTACCACTACGGCACACCAGCCGTTGGAGCTTATGCGGCAGCATTTGAATTCACCCAATTGACACTTGGCGCCACCTTGAGCGTCCTATATACCGCCGCCTATCCCAAAATCGTCGCGTTGTGGGAAGGTAATGAAAAGCGTCAGGCCACACAAGCCATAGCGCGACTTCAATGCCTAGTAATAGTCACTGCAGGCTGCGCCTGTACCGCTTTCATCAGTCTGCGACACGAGATCGCGCATAGCCTTTTCCCCCAATGGGCAAATAATGACGCAGCCGACAATGCCATACCTCTGATATGCATCGCTGTTGCACTCAATGGCATGCGTGCATTTCTGGTGGACATCCCTCTACACCTCCACAAGGCAAGCGCAAAGCACTTATTTTCCCTAGCCTGTATGGCGATAGCTAATTTGGGGCTCAATCTCTTACTAATACCTTTATACGGACCAGTGGGCGCTGCATTAGCAACAGCCATCGGCTTTGCAAGCAGTCTCATACTCAGTGCCAGGGTCGGGATACAAACAGGCCTGCTGAAAAATATTTACAAAGACATTTTTCAATGCGCGCTCTGTGTATTCATAGCGCTAATGTTGAATTACCTAATAAGTCAGGCAATCAATAGGGATAGCTCACCTTTGGAATGGCATCAATCAGCCCTGGAAGTTATCGGGAATATCTTTACTTTTAGCCTTGCTGCGTTGTGCCTAAATACGGCGAATATTCGATGCACCGTCGGAGTGATATCTTGGAAAAGCTTTTTCTCCAAAAACCAATCTTTGCCCCAAAAGGTATGAGGCATGGACGCAGCGACTAGTATTTTTTTAGGCTTAGTACTGTTGCTCATCAGTAGTACGCTAGCCTTCAAACTGCAAAGGGTTGATGGTCCATCGGTAATCATGTGCGCCGTCTGGGGATCTATATTAATATCGTATGGCTTGGCGAATTCGATTTTCTATAGTATTCAAATCGAAACATTAGCCACCATCTTTGCTGCTGCGCTAGCATTTGGTCTTGGAGGAATAGTTCGCCACCTATTGCCTTATGAGAATAAAAGAATAAATATAGTAGCACATCCATTTCTATTCCATTCAACGATTATCTGGATCATCCTATTAACATTGGCCTTGCCAATTTATTATAAAACTATAGTCGGGGATTACCAATTGAATGAAGATGTAAATATATTTGCAGCGATTCGTATTATTTCCTTGCAAGAGGAGAAAAACGTTCAAGGCTTTAGCTTGGTTAGAAATCTGCTCCCGATTTCCTTTATTTTGCCTATAGCAACATATTTTTCATTGGGGGAGAAAAGAACTTTTTCTCATAAATTTGCATTTGGCCTGGCAATATTCATCGCTCTGCTGTATGGATTACTTACTGGCTCAAAGGGAGTTGTACCTGGCCTAGCCATTGCCATGTGTCTGGCTAAAATTATAAAAAGCAATGGAGTATTTAGAGGATCAGGAGTTGGGTATATATTATTTTTCGGTCTATTTGGGGTATTTGCAATGATGCGGATCTTCAATTTCGCTTTTGATGATGGTAAAAGTGAAATTGAAGTCTGGGGCGCGTCTGTACGGACCGTTTTAGCTTACAGTACAGCGCCAATTAATTCTTTCGATTTATATTTGCGGAATCCAGAGTATCTCGATGTTTCCGGGCAACATCTTAGCAGGCCATTTATCTATATGACTAATTCTGTCTTACAGTTGTTTGGCTATAAGCAGTATCAAAACCTTGTTCCCTTGCATTTGCCCTTCACTGACCCAGGGCCAGATTTCGAGACTGCGGCGATAAATACCTATACATACCTAATTTCATACGTGTCAACATTTGGGCGCCCATTGGCCTTCGTAGCTTTATTTTTACTTGGTAGTGCTGTTTCTTTAATTCATAAATTAGCAGTAGGTGGGGATTTAATCTGGATGATTTTTTATTGCTATATCTCGCGCGCATTCACACTTTGCTTTGGCGGCGACTATTTGATACTCGATTTTCCAAATGAAATCCGCGCGTTAATTGCAACTAGTATTGTGATCTATTTGACGCCTGCGATCATTTATTACATAAATAGGTTTTATACCTTAGCCTTGTATCGGCTGCCTGCACAAATTCAGAATTGAGAATAGTATGAATATTGCAGCGCTTACGCAAGGTACAAATATACCGTCCTCTCGTTTTCGCGTTAGGCAGCTATGCGAGCCCTTGCGGGCTCAAGGCTATTTGATTGATGAGCTTGCGGCCGCAAAAACAGCTTATCCACCCACATCCAAACTCGGTCGCGTTTCCTGGGGAATCCCTTCACTTCTGGATGCATTTCAACGTGCTCTAAAGACTCACCCTTACGACGCTTGCATCATTCAAAGAGAGCTAATTTCTACAATTCCATCATTTGAATTTCTAGGGAAACGACCCCTTATTTCTGATATCGATGATGCTATTTGGTTAAATAAGCGGGGCTTAGCGGCTGCTAATCTTGCTAAGTTTTCTGACCATATTGTGGTCGGCAACTCATATCTTGCCAACCATTTTTCTAAATATAAAGCCCCTGTCAGCGTCATCCCGACTTCTGTAGATATCGATCGGTTTACTGCCGGTATGCCTTCTTATAGAAACCGAGGCTATGGGGTAATTGGCTGGTCGGGAACCTGGGGTGGATATGCTTACTTTGCGCCTATCGCCTCAGTCATAGGGCAATTACTCTCGAAGCATCAGGATTGGAAAATTCGATTTATTTCAGACAAAAAACCAAATTTTCCTGAAATCCCTGCTTCCCAGCTTGAATATGCCACCTGGACTCCTGAGGCCGAAGTTTTGCAGTTGCAAGATATTGATATTGGATTAATGCCATTGGATGATTCTCCGTGGTCACTTGGAAAGTGCAGCTACAAGATGCTGCTCTATATGGCATGCGGTGTTCCAGTAGTAGCGACGAATTTAGGCATGAATAAGGAATTATTTGATTCTGCAGATATTGGTTATGGAGTTCATAGTCCGGACCAATGGAGGGAGGCTCTCGAGTCGTTAATAAATGATTCGAGCTCCAGATTTTTAAAAGGTAAAAATGGGCGCGCATTAGTTCAAAAGAATTATAGCCTTGGGGTTGCCGTTGATCGATGGACTACTGTACTGAATTCGGTTTCTTAATTTCAATTATGGCGCGTGTTTTACATATTATTTCAGGGCTTGAAATTGGTGGGGCGGAAACAGCTTTGTACCGATTAATAGATGCTTCACGAGAATCTAGTTATCGTCACTCTGTGGCTTGTCTTTCCGCAGCGGGACCTATTTCTGAGCGACTTGCTAAATCCAATATCCCAACACATCATTTTCGACTGAAGCAATCACCCATATTGGAAACAATGCGACTTTGCGTTTTGATTATCCGTTCGAGGCCTGAGGTTGTGCAAACTTGGATGTACCACGCGGACTTCATTGGCGGCGTGATTGCACGCATCTGTAGTGGTGCAAAAGTGGTTTGGGGTGTCCGTACGACCGGCTTAGTAGCTGGCAGCAGTCGCGGTACCAAGGTTGTGCGTAGTTTTTGTGCAGCATTTTCACGACTTATTCCTCACGCAATTACCTGCGCGGCCGATGCATCTCGGCGCTCGCATATTTCAATTGGCTACAAGGCGTCACTCTTTCATGTCATTCCTAATGGTTTTGACTTGAATGGTTTTTTCGTATCTTCGGCTCAACGCGAAGTGATACGTCTCCAATTTGGGTTTTCCGAAGGCCACCGGGTAGTCGGTTGCCTTGGGAGATTCCACCCGGCAAAGGATCATCACAATTTCGTGCAAGCGGCACGCCTTGTGGCTGTCAAGCACGCAAACGTACGCTTTCTAATGATTGGGCGTGGTCTGGACTCTCACAACGCCGAGCTTGCAGGCTGGCTCGCGCAAACGGGCGTTGCCGACCGTTTTTTACTTTTAGGCGAACGAAGTGATGTATCTCTGTGCTTGGCTGCCATGGATCTCTTTTGCCTGCCCTCACGCACCGAAGGTTTCCCCAATGTTGTAGGTGAAGCGATGGCTATGGGCTTGCCTTGTGTCGTTACGGACGTCGGCGACGCTTCATTTCTGCTCGGCGATGGCGGCGCGGTGGTGCCAAAGGAGGACTCACAAGCCTTGGCTTCGGGGCTGCTGCGTATTTTAGAAATGCCATACCAGGAGCGCGTGGATTTAGGGGCAAAGGGTAAAGCACGCGTAAGGGCTGAGTTTTCGATGGAGCGCACACGCGAGCGCTTTGAGGCGGTTTATCGGCATGTGCTGGCTAAGGAGCGAAGCTAATGTGCGGCTTTGCGGGCTATTTGGGCGGCACAGCATTTTCTGGGGAGGCACCCGAGGACGCGCCTCTCGGCGACATGACCCAGGCGATCTTGCAACGTGGCCCGGATGATGCGGGCCATTGGGTGGACGCGGTAAACGGCATTGCCTTGGGCTTTCGGCGCCTTGCCATTGTGGAGTTATCTGCTGCTGGTCACCAGCCCATGCAAGCGCACAACGGTCGCTGGGTCTTGGTCTATAACGGCGAGATCTATAACCACCTGGTCTTGCGGGCAGAACTAGAAAAGTCCGGCCATGCGCCACGCTGGCGTGGCCACTCGGATACCGAAACATTGTTGGCGGCGATTGCGGTCTGGGGGGTTGAAGCGACCTTGGCGCGGTGTATTGGCATGTTTGCATTCGCCCTGTGGGACCGCGAGACACTAAGCCTCACGCTCGCGCGCGACCGCATGGGAGAAAAACCGCTTTACTACGGCTGGCAGGGCCAGGGACGCAACGCCAGCTTTTTATTTGGCTCAGAGCTCAAGGCGCTGCGCAGACACCCAGCATTTGAGGGGCGCGTTGATCGCGACGCATTATGTTTGCTGCTGCGGCACAACTATATTGCCGCGCCGCGATCAATTTACTGCGGCCTTAGCAAGCTGGAGCCCGGCTGCATATTGACGGTTTCCCTGGCGCAGCCTGAACCTAAGGTCATGCGCTATTGGTCTATGCAGCAAACCATTGAACAGGGCGTGACCAAACCATTTGACGGATCACCAATGCAAGCCGTGGACGCACTTGAAGTATTGCTTAAAGACGCGGTAGCTCAACAAATGGTGGCCGACGTACCGCTGGGTGCTTTCCTATCTGGCGGGGTGGATTCCAGTACGGTAGTGGCACTAATGCAGGCCCAATCGTCCAACCGGGTTAAAACCTTCACCATTGGCTTCCATGATGCCGCTTATAACGAGGCGCCGCATGCCATGGCGGTGGCTGACCACTTAGGCACGGATCATCACGAGCTATACGTCAATGCGCAACAGGCCTTGGATGTTATAGATCGATTACCCCGGCTGTATTGCGAGCCCTTCGCAGACGAGTCGCAGATACCTACATTGTTGGTTTCGCAACTTGCACGGCAGCAGGTCACAGTCTCTTTGTCGGGCGATGCGGGCGACGAACTGTTTTGTGGCTATTCGCGCTATCCCCACGCGCAACGCGTTTGGAACACCCTGTCCAAAGTGCCGGTGGGTCTGCGCCATGCCGCGGCGCGGGCTGCGACTGCGATTTCTCCCAAGTATTGGAATGCCGCACTGGCGCCTATGACGGCCTTTCGATCTCCCCATAAGCGCACAAGAAATTGGGGCGATACCGTGCATAAAGCTGCGGGTCTGCTATTGGCCAAAGACGCTGCAGAGTTCTACTGCAAGCTCAACAGCTACTGGCTTGATCCCGCAAGCGTCGTTATGAATGACGCCGGATACAGAGAATCGATAAATTCATTGCCGCCAGGATTACAAGGGCTCAGTTTTACGGAACACATGATGGCGTGGGACGCAGTGGGCTATTTGCCCGATGACATTTTGGCCAAAATTGACCGCGCAGCGATGGGAGTGTCTTTAGAGGGGCGCGTGCCATTTTTAGACCATAGGGTGGTGGAGTTCGCTTGGCAATTGCCGCTATCGCTGAAATTGCGCGCTGGTGTGGGCAAATGGGTGCTTCGCCAAGTCCTGTATCGCCATGTGCCCAGGGCGCTGATCGATAGACCCAAAATGGGCTTTGGCGTACCCATAGGCGACTGGTTGCGCGGGCCACTGCGCGACTGGGCCGAGGACTTGCTGGGCGAGACGCGGCTGCGGCGGGAGGGATTCTTTGATGCGCCCACCATTCGCAGAACCTGGCAAGAGCATCAAAGTGGGACACGCAATTGGCAAAACAAACTATGGGGCGTATTGATGTTTCAGGCCTGGCTACAAAGCACTCAGGACGCAGCAACGGGGGGCTTGCGGTGAACTTCATACTGCGCGTGGATGACATTTGCCCGACCATGGACTGGGACAGATTCGGGCGCTTTGAGAAGGTGTTGAGCCAATACGAACATATCAAACCACTGCTTGGCGTAATCCCCGACAACCGCGATGTGCGTCTGCAGATTCACCCGCCGAGGGCTGACTTCTGGGACCAGGTGCGGCGCTGGCGCGCCATGGGCTGGACAATCGCCCAGCACGGATATACCCATGAATACACACAGCGTGATGGCGGCATCTTGGGCATTGGGCGGCAGAGCGAATTTGCAGGCTTAGCTTACGCCGATCAATTCGCCAGACTCCAAGCTGGCAAAGAAATTTTGATAGCGCAAGATGTGTGGGCACCCTACTTTATGGCCCCTTCCCACTCCTTTGACGAAACCACATTGGCGGCCCTTTCGGACCTTGGATTTACTGCTATCACCGATGGTTATGGCGTTTTCCCTTACCGCATGGGTAGGCTCATAGCGGTGCCTCAGTTATTTAGCAAGCCCCTGCATTTCGGGCTAGGTATTTACACCATTTGCTTGCATACAAACTCTATGAAGGAGGAGCAGTTTTCCCAATTGGCGCAAGCAATTGCCAGGCACTCTGCAAACTTTGCAACATTCCCAATAGCTTGCCTAGATAGCCGCGAAGGGATGGTCGCCCAAGGGGCACGCCATCTGACTGCAATTTCGCTCAAGGCCATGCGGGCATTGCGACGCAGACGAAGCGAGTAACCCTGATGTCGGTGTCAACTCTCTCGACATTCGCTTGGCGTTTGGGAATACGCATGCGTCATATCTATTTTGCGCCGGACACCTCTGTTGCTGCGGTTCGGGAAGACCTGCAAATTTATCTGCAGTCCAAATCCGCACCAAAAGATGCGAAATCATTTATGACTTCGGTTATTGATTTAGATAAATCCGAATCTGACTTAAACAAGAATCTTTCAAAGACAACCCTCTATGAAATCAATCGCGGCCATAAAAAAGACGGTCTAAGAATTGATTTTTGGGAAACACCAACACATCTGGAAATAAAAGAATTTATTGGGTTTTTCAACGCATTTGCAAAGTTCAAAGGCTTGGCCCAAGCTAACGCAGGGAAACTAGTTGCGCTTAAGGATGCGCGCGCCTTGCTGATTGGAAAGTCGTCAAATGAAACCACGCTACTGGCGATGCATGCCTATATATGCGACGGCCATCGCGCCCGCCTGCTGTATTCCGCATCCAACCCTTCGCTGCGAAGTTCAGACCAGCGCAACTTGCTTGGGCGGGCCAACAAGCTTTTGCACTGGAAATGCATCATCCATTTCCAACAAGCCGGGTTCAAAGAATACGACCTTGGAGGCATCAGTGCACTGCCTGAACTTGAATCGAATAATGCATTCAAAAGATCCTTTGGCGGAACCGAAAGAACCGAATTTAACTCCCTAGTTGGCATCAGCAATAAAGGCAAATTTATAGCCTTTTTGTTGCGCGCGTTTCTGGGGCGATAGTACGGATATGGAGTGGTTTATTGACGTGAAAAAATTTAATAGATATTCCGTCGCAGTATTGATCTGCGTTTTGTCATTGGGCCTATTGTTTTCGCAGATTTACGGCGTGCTTGTGAATCCTTATCAGCGGTATGCCCAGGCCAATGGCCTCCAAGCGCCCGAGGACTTTTACAAGGAGTTGGATGATCGCTATAAAGTCGATGGCCACTCGATTAAATTTATCGACTTTGTATCTCATCGCCTTGGGGCATCGGTAAAGTATGAATGGTCTATGGCAGAAGAAATGATGCCCTTCCAAGAAAACTGGTTGCTTTACGCATTACGAATTTTCGATCCCTTGATAGCCAAGTTTTTATTACGCGATTCTGAAATCAAAGTATTTGGTCACGTCGAGTTGGTTGACTACGAGCACGCGCTTCGTCGCGGGTATGGCGTGTGCTCGCAACTTGCTCTAGCCTTTTCAGACCTTTTACAACGACGCTATCATTTTGACGCCCATCTTGCTGGATTAAATGGCCATGTCACGGTACAAATTTATGGCGTCGATGGCGTAGACATCGTTTTTGATCCTTCTTATGGCGTTTGGGCCATCGGCAATGTAAAGCAACCGCAAGTTTTGCCGACGGTTTTTTTAGCGGCCGTTAAAAAAACGAAGGGTGCCTATTTATCCCCGGATGACAACTATATCTCCCCCGTCAGTGGCTGGGGGCCCTATTCAAGTAAAAGCTTTTATAAGCAATATGCATTACTTTGGTTTGTTTATTTATCTTATTTTCTGAAGTGGCTTATTCCGATTTTCGGTCTGTTGCTATCGACGCGAAGACTAGGCCTGCTTGGCAATGTGCGTAGGGTTAATTCACGATGAAAATCGTAATCTGTCTGAATACCGCGTGGAACCTATGGAACATGCGGCGAGAACTTATCAAAGTCATGGTGGCCGCCGGCCACGAGGTCGTCGCCGTAGCCCCACCAGATGAATATGCACCTCGCCTAGCTACGCTGGGCTGCCGCTTTGTGGCTTTACCGATGGACAACCGGGGTACGCACCCGGGGCGAGATGCGCTTTTGCTGTGGCGTTTTTGGCGTTTGCTGCGGCGCGAACGGCCCGATGCATTTTTGGGCTACACCGTCAAGCCCAATGTCTATGGTTCCCTAGCTGCGCACGCGTTGGGCATTCCAGTCATCAACAATATTGCCGGGCTGGGGTCGGTGTTCATAAAGGGCGGCCCACTTGCTTGGCTGGTGCGTCAGCTTTACCGTCTGGCGCTCAAGCATTCGACCAAAGTTTTTTTCCAAAATGCTGACGACCTAGGCCTTTTTGTAGGTGGCGGTCTCGTGCCCCCGGACAGGGTCGCTTTGCTTCCAGGCTCCGGCGTTGACCTTGCGCGTTTCGCACTCGCGCCTTCACCACAACGCCAGCCGGGTGCAATGCGCTTTGTGTTGATTGGCCGCTTGCTGCGTGACAAGGGCGTTTGGGAGTTTGTGGAGGCTGCGCGGATCGTTCGCCGCCAATGGCCTGCTGCGGAGTGCTGTTTACTCGGGTTTGTAGATGCGCCGAACCCGGCAGCCATCTCGCGCGCCGAAGTCGACACCTGGGTGCGCGCTGGTGCTATTCATTACCTTGGTGTTAGCGACGACGTGCGCAAGGAAATTGCGCAAGCCGATTGCATTGTTTTGCCCTCCTATCGCGAAGGCACTCCGCGCAGTTTGCTTGAAGCGGCAGCCATGGGGCGGCCAATCATTACGACCGATGCCATCGGTTGCCGCGAAGCGGTAGATAACGGGCGCAACGGTTATCTCTGCAAGGTGGCCGATGCAAAAGATTTGGCCGACAAGATGGAACGCATGCTGCGCCTCTCTTGCGATGAAAGAACGCAAATGGGAATCGAGGGGCGCAGAATGATGGAGGAACGCTTTGACGAGAAGATAGTTCTGCACAAATATTTGGATGCCATTGCGGCCGTGCGGCCTTAGTTTTGTGTCTTGAAATCGCCTGGACGCATTGGTCGCGGTCGTGCTGCTACCGCATCCCCTCCCGCACCCTCCCTCTGCCAGCCCACAAGTCCTCCATCCCACCCCGGTCGTAGTCGCTCACATCGCTGGTGATCCCGTGGCGCAGCGCAGACGTCAGGCCATAGCCTGGCGTGATGTTGTTGTCCTTGGCGCCCACCTTGGTCTCGATGCCCCAGTTCCAGCTGTCCGCGCCGCGCACGGTCAATGGGCCCAGTTCGCTGGACCGGGTCGGGCCCAGCGGATAGTTGATCCGAAAACCTGCAAAGCGGACGATGGGAAGCCCTTCGCCTTCTGGTCGACCGGTTTCGCGCATATAGAGGTTGACAGTGGCGTCTCCCATGCGGTGTACTGAACTAATGCGCCAGCCTTGGTCCATGTTGTAAAACTGACCCGCTGCCAGCTCGAGCTGCCATTGGCCGGGCAGTACGCTGTAACGCACAGCGCCCCAGACCGGGCGGCGGGCTTGCACATAAGTAGCAGATTCATAGGCGCCCGCTTGCCACTGCGCGCGCCATTGCCCTTGGGGGCTAAGCCACAGCACATCCACCTGGCCGCCATCGTCGCCGCCGTTGACGCGGCCTGCCGCCAGTTGCGCAGCGATCCAGCCCGGCAAGGGCAATTGCACCGCTTGCCAATAAGTGACCAGTGCTTGTTCCAGTGTGTTCCCGCTGTAGGCGCTGGTTTCAAACGCGCCGCCTGCGGCAAATTCGCGTGAGTTGGCCAGTGGCACCGTGCCATAGGCTTGCAGGCCCAGGCCTTTGGCCAGTGTCATCTCCGCGCCGATTTCCAGCGCGCCGCTGTAGTCCAGCAAGCCCGCTTCGGTGCCAATGGCGGTACGCAAGCCAAGGCCAAGCTCCAGTTGCGGGGCGATGGTGGGAGAGCGCCAGCTTTTAGATGCATCCGTTCTGCGATCATCGGGCATGGCTTGCGCCCAAGTGGGTGGCAGCGTCTGGCCGTTGCCGTTTGACAGCGCAAGGGCAGGGGCGCCCTCGCAAAGGTCCAAGCCTTGGCGGAACTGCAGGGCACAGGTGCGCGTGGTGTAAACCTGTAGCACCGGCTGGCCTTGGTAGCTGAGGGCAAGCTGCAGATGGGTAGCCGGGTCGCCTGAGTCTAGCCAGGCGCTCAGGGCGTGTCCCAGCGCATCGAGCCGGTTTTTGCGCCAGGCGCGCGGCTCTAGGGTTAAGCTTCTTAATGAAGCGCTAGGGGCGGACCCGGATGTGATTTGCATCGCCCACACGGCAAAGCCTGCGCGCTCGAGCGCTGCGCGCAAGTCGGCCTCTTGTTGCGCTGTGTCTGTGGTTGGTGGGGGCGTGGTGGGCGCGACCGGGGTTTGTACGCTGGATGTGTAGGCAGCAGGGTTTGGCGCATCCGATTCGGCGGGCAGTGGGGCGGCCGCTGTGTGCAGCAAAGCCGGTGCTGGCGCGCTGCTGCTGGTCGGCTTTTTGTCAAGGGAAATGGCCAAGCTAAGGCCGATTTGGCTTGTCTGTTGATCGCTGTTGGCGCTTAGCTTTCGGCTGTAGGCGGCAAGCAGGGTGCTGCGCTCACCCAGGGACATGGCGTAGGAAACGCCGACTCGGGTTTCGCGGGTGTCGTATTCCAGCTGCGCCTGCCATTGTTGGCTGACCTGCCAGTTGGCGCTGCCAAATACGCCGCTTTGCAGATTGCGCTCTGACTCACGCTGGCTGTAGCCTAGGCTGAGGTCGAGCTTGCTGATGGTCGATGTGGCCACCGCATAGCGGCTGCGAAAGTGGGTGGCAGCGCCGCCGTAGTCGGTAAAACCCAGTGCGATGCGGGTTTGCAAAGGCAATTCCAAGGGTAACTGGTATTTGCCTGAAATGGACAGGTCCCGCATGCTGCTTTGGCAGCCGCTGGAGAACTGGTTACACCGCAGGTCGCCTACGTAGGCAAGCCGCGCCATCCCTTCCAGTCCGGGTAACAAGCCAAAGCCGCCCACCACGCTGCCGAACTCACCCACTCCGAGGCGGGTGTTGGTGATTTCGGGATTGCTATTGCTCAGGCTGAGGGCAGCCTGGCCCCAAGGGATGACGTCGGCAGTTGGCGTATTTAATGCGCCGCGTGTGCCCAAGGGGGAGAGTGCGTAGGCGCTTTGCGCCCTGGCCGCGGACGCCCAAGTCAGCGCCGTAAACGCCAAACCCAAAAGCACAGCGCCCTCGGACCACCAGGGTGCGGGGGCGCTTCGCAAATGCAGGGGGTGCAAAGCCAGCAGGGCCTAGGATTAGTTACCGCCGGTGAGCGAGCCTGTGTAGGAGGATACAGCCTTACTAGCCGCCTCTTTGGCCGCGGTCAGTGCGCCTTGGATATCTGCGTTGGTGATCTTGGGAGTGCTGAGGGTGAGTCCTAAATTGCTGGTCTGTGCCAACGCGGTATTGAGACTGCTAAAGGCGGAGGACTTTGCAGGGTCAATCGTACCGTCCGATTTAATAGCTTCTGCCAATTTCGCAGCGCGTTGGATGGGGTCCAGAGGAGTCTCACCTGTGGATACCGTGGACATGACCACGAGCAAATGGCTCAGGGTGCCTGATGGCGTGGGTTGCGCCTTGGTCGCAGGTGTGACGGGTGCCAGGATGTTGGTGGAAGGCGGCAGACCTAGCACCAGGTTGGTTTTTGCGACGCCTTCATACACTTTGTCGGCGACCAATGCGGTTCCCAGGGCGACCGAGCCCAGATTGTCCGCCGATATGCCCGCAAATTTGGCAGCCATATTGGTTAAGGGGTTAGCGCTGAATTCTTGCCCGGATGTGGCCGATGGCAATACCGACAGCATGGTGAATTTTGCGGTGGGCGCTACCGATGTGAGGGTGGGCTGATTTTCGTCGTAGTAAGTGGACCCCTTGGCTGGGTCAAGTACGACTTTGACAATGACTGGCGTGTTTGGGGTGTAAGCGGTCAGCGTGATATTGGATTTACCCGTGGTGCCGTCGGTCTTACCTTGGCCTAGAAGGGTGATGGCGTCAGAGGCGTAGACGTAAACGTCTGCGTTGTAGGTGGCGCCGAGCGCAGGGGTGACGGAGTTGGCCTGGGTCTTGAGGGTGACGCTGCTGCCGTTTCCGCCGCAAGCAAAAAGCAAAGAGGCCAAAAGCGACGCGACAAAAAGCGAACTAAAACGAGCTAGATTGGCTGACACTGACTTACTCCAATAGATGGCGCAGCAACCCTTGAAATGGGGCGTATGCGCAAGTGGTTCAAATTTCAAGACAGGTAGATCGGTTGGCCAAAAACGGGGGGCGCTTAGCTGGCCGTTGCCTGTCGCCGGGTAGGCTTTCATTTGACGTGACCTGAGGCGCGCGTTTGCGATGAATTGGGCAAATAGAACAGTTTGGAGCGCTATATTCTTTGGAGGACGTCCGCGGTTTGGGGGCGGGGAGATGCAGCGGCCGCGTCGGGATGGCCTGTTGGGCAGGCCAAATTCCATCAAATCTGCGGTGGTAGACTTCGCCCGCCTATGCTAGGGTTTCCCGAGCCAAGCCCGCGGGCGGGTTGCACGCCTTAAAACCTTCGCCGCGGTGTGTTTGGCATGGCGGTAGCATGGGCGAGACCTGATCGACGCAAAGTTTTTTCAGTCTGAAGCGCCCCAATTTCAAACCACCTCGCTTTGAACGATAAGCCAAATACGCCTAGCGCACACATTACCCCGGTCATCCTGTGCGGTGGCTCTGGTACGCGCTTGTGGCCCTTGAGCCGCAAGAGCTTTCCCAAGCAGTTTGTGCCATTGATTGATGGCAAGAGCTTGCTACAACTGACCTTGGAACGCGTCGCCCTGCTGAGCACAGAGGTGATGTGTGTCGCCTCGGAAGAGCACCGTTTTTTGGTGGCCCAGGCGTTGCAGGCGGCGGCAGTCCATGGGACGGTAGTGCTAGAGCCAGTGGCACGCAATACGGCCGCTGCGATGGCTATCGCCGCCTTGGCGGCCACGCCAGATGCGCTGCTCTTGTTTTGTCCGTCGGACCACCATATTCCCGACGCCAATGCATTCGCCCAGACGGTACAAAGCGCATGCCCCGCTGCGCTTACAGGCGCCATCGTGACCTTTGGCATCCAGCCCAGTTTCCCGAGCACCGCTTACGGGTATATCCGTCAGGGCGCACAGCGGCCTGACGGCTGCTTTGCGGTGGAGGGGTTTACCGAGAAACCTGCACTGGACAAGGCGCAGGCATTGCTGCTGACTGGCAGCGCCTTGTGGAACGGCGGTATCTTTTTGTGCAGCGCAGCGACTTTGCTGGCTGCTCTGGAGCAGCATGCCCCGGACATTGTGCAGGCCTGCCGCCTGGCCATGGCCAGCGCCAGCCGGGATAGGGAATTTTTGCGGCCCCAAGCGCAGGCTTTTGCCGCGTGTCGCTCGGAGAGTATTGACTACGCCGTCATGGAGCACCACAGTAATGTGGCGGTGTTACCGTTTAACAGTGCCTGGAGTGATGTGGGCAGTTGGAACGCGGTGGCCGAGCTCAGTGCGCCGGACGCCCAAGGCAACCGGATCCACGGCCAGGGCCTGGCCATCGAGGCGCGTCATACTTTTGTGCATGCGCCCCATCGCCCAGTGGTGGCATTGGGTACCCAGGATTTGCTGATCATCGATACGCCGGATGCTTTGTTGGTGGCGCATACCAGCCAGGTCGAGCAAGTCAAGCACGTGGTGGCCCGATTGGACGCGGACCAGGTGGCACAGTCGGTACAACACCGCAAAGTCGCCCGGCCTTGGGGTACCTATGACAGCGTCGATGTGGGCGAGCGCCATCAGGTTAAGCGCATCAGCGTTCGCCCCGGCGCCAAGCTGAGTTTGCAAATGCACCACCACCGCGCCGAGCATTGGATTGTGGTCAAGGGCACGGCATTGGTGACGCGCGGTGACGAACAGGTTTTGCTCTCAGAAAACCAAAGTACCTATATCCCGCTGGGCGTAACCCACCGCTTGGAAAACCCGGGGAAGACGGATTTGGAAATTATTGAAGTCCAGTCCGGCAGTTACCTCGGTGAAGACGATATCGTGCGATTTGAAGATACCTATGGACGCGACACCGGCAAGGCCTAGGATATACGTCGCCGGCCACCGTGGCATGGTGGGCAGCGCTATCGTGCGGGCTTTGCAAAGCCAAGGCCAGAGCAAATTAGTTACCCGTACCCACGCCGAATTGGACTTGACCAACCAAGCCGCCGTGCAAGCTTTTTTTGCAGAAGAAAAGCCCGATCAGGTATATCTAGCTGCAGCCAAGGTGGGCGGCATCCATGCCAACAACACCTACCCGGCAGATTTCATTTATCAAAATCTGATGGTGCAGGCCAACGTTATTGAAGCCGCTTTCCGCAATGGCGTAAAAAAGCTGCTTTTTTTAGGCTCGAGTTGTATTTACCCGCGTTTGGCAGAACAACCCATGCGCGAAGAGGCTTTGCTGACCGGTTTGTTAGAGCCGACCAACGAGCCATACGCCATCGCCAAAATCGCGGGTATCAAACTGTGCGAAAGCTACAACCGGCAGTACGGCGCCAGCCACGGCGTCGACTACCGTAGCGTTATGCCGACCAATTTGTACGGCCCCGGCGACAACTACCACCCGGAAAACAGCCATGTCATCCCGGCTCTCATCCGGCGCTTCCACGAGGCCAAAGTTGCCGGAGCGCCCAGCGTCAGCATCTGGGGTAGCGGCACACCCAGGCGCGAGTTTTTGTACGTCGACGATATGGCCGCCGCCAGCGTTTTTGTAATGAACCTGCCGCAGGCGGTCTACCAGCAGCACACCCAGCCCATGCTCAGCCATATCAATGTGGGCTTTGGAAGTGATGTCACCATCGCCGAGCTGGCGGGCGCAATCGGTCAAGCCATCGGTTACCAAGGCCACATCGAGTTCGATGCCAGCAAACCCGATGGCGTGCCCCGAAAATGGATGGATGGCAGTCGTTTAGCCGCTTTAGGTTGGCGTGCCGGACTCAGCCTAGAGGTTGGTTTGCCGTTGGCATACCAGGATTTTTTAAGACAGACAACAAACCCATGACGCAAGCAAAAGTCGCACTCATTACCGGTGTAACCGGCCAGGATGGTTCCTATCTGGCTGAGTTTTTGTTGGAAAAGGGTTACACCGTCCATGGCATCAAGCGGCGTTCTAGTTTGTTTAATACCCAGCGCGTGGACCACATTTACCAAGACCCGCATGTTGATAACGCGCGCTTTAAGTTGCATTACGGTGATTTGAGCGATGGCAGCAATTTGACCCGCATCATCCAGGAAACCCAGCCGGACGAAATTTATAACCTGGGCGCCCAAAGCCATGTGGCCGTCAGCTTTGAAAGCCCGGAATACACCGCCGACGTGGATGCTATGGGCACGCTGCGTATTTTGGAAGCCATCCGAATTTTGGGCTTGGAAAAGAAAACCCGGTTTTACCAGGCCAGTACCAGCGAGCTGTATGGCTTGGTGCAGGAAACTCCGCAAAAAGAGACTACGCCTTTTTACCCGCGCAGCCCTTATGCGGTGGCCAAGTTGTATGCCTATTGGATTACAGTGAATTACCGCGAGGCCTATGGCATCTATGCCTGCAACGGCATTTTGTTTAACCACGAAAGCCCGCGCCGAGGCGAAACCTTTGTTACCCGCAAAATAACCCGGGGCCTTGCCAATATCAGCCAAGGCTTGGAAGACTGCTTGTATATGGGCAATATCGACGCGCTGCGCGATTGGGGCCACGCCAGAGATTATGTGCGTATGCAATGGCTGATGTTGCAACAAGACAAGCCAGAAGATTTCGTGATTGCTACCGGAACGCAATTTAGCGTTAGGCAGTTTATCGAGTGGGCGGCGCAAGATTTGGGCATGCCGATCCGCTGGGAGGGTAGCGGCGTGGGCGAGGTGGGCTATTGGAATGCGAAGCCCGTGGTACGCATCGATCCGCGTTATTTCCGGCCGACGGAGGTGGACACCTTGATGGGGGACCCGTCCAAAGCCAAGCAAAGGCTCGGTTGGGTACCGGAAATCACCGCACGGGAGATGTGTGCGGAGATGGTGGCTGAAGATTTGGGGCAGGCCAGGCGGACCGCATTGTTACAAAAGCACGGTTTTAGTGTCAACATGAGTGCCGAATAATTGCGTTACCGAGCTGCGCTGTGCCGCGAGTTGAAAAAAAAGGACCCGGACCCATGCCTGAGGCGATCAAAAGAATGAAAAAAATTGCAATTATCGGACTGGGTTATGTTGGCTTACCGCTAGCCGTCGAATTTGGAAAGCATAGGCCCGTAATCGGTTTTGACATCAACAATAAAAGGGTAGTCGAACTTCAGTCGGGACATGACCACACCTTGGAGTGTTCCATGGAGCAACTCCGAGTGGCGCGGCACATCCAATACAGCGACCAACTAGAGGATATGGCCGACTGTGCGATATTTATCGTGACGGTGCCCACACCAGTTGACCAAGCGAATCGCCCCGATTTAACCCCTTTGATCAAAGCCAGCGAGACGGTTGGCAAAGTACTCAAAATGGGTGATATCGTGGTTTACGAGTCCACTGTTTACCCTGGCGCCACCGAAGAGGTTTGTGTTCCGGTACTAGAAAAAACCAGCGGCTTGAAGTTCAATCAAGATTTTTTTTGCGGTTACAGTCCCGAGCGTATCAATCCCGGCGACAAGGTCAACACGCTGACGACGATCAAGAAAATAACCAGCGGCAGCACCGCTGCCGTAGCCGATGAGGTGGATGCGCTTTACCAATCCATAATTGCGGCCGGAACCTGGAAGGCCAGTAGTTTGAAAGTTGCGGAGGCCGCAAAGGTGATCGAGAACAGCCAGCGTGATCTCAACATCGCATTTGTCAATGAATTGTCTGTGATATTCGAGAGAATCGGGATTGATACTATAGAGGTATTAGAGGCAGCCGGCAGTAAATGGAATTTTTTGCCGTTTCGCCCTGGCATGGTAGGTGGTCATTGCATTGGTGTGGACCCGTATTATCTGACCCATAAAGCTGAGCAGCTTGGCTACCATCCGCAAGTTATTTTGGCGGGTCGCCGTATCAATGACAACATGGCGCGCTACGCGGCGCGCGGCATTATTCGGCGCATGCTACAAAACGGAATTGATGTAGCGCGTAGCAAAGTGGGCGTAATGGGCATCACCTTTAAAGAAAATTGCCCCGATATCCGAAATAGCAAGGTGGCTGATTTGGTTAAAGAACTGCAATCCTGGGGCGTGAGCGTGATTGTCACCGATCCTTGGGCGGATGCCCACGAGGTACGAGAGGAATATGGGATTACCTTAGGCGAAATCAGTCAATCCAACCGCGTTGATAGTTTGGTGGTGGCGGTAGGCCACCAGGAATTCAGGTCCTTGACTCCGGCAGCTTTGATAGGCAACTGCAATTCCCAATTTCAACCGGTGTTAGGCGATCTTAAATCGCTGTACAACCGCCATGCTCTTTCGGAGGCCGGATTTACCGTTTTTAGGTTGTAACGCGATGAAAAATTTTGCATTAATCGGAGCAGCTGGTTACATCGCTTCCCGGCATATGCGTGCCATCAAGGACCTTGGCCATAATTTGGCAGTTGCCTATGATGTGAATGACTCGGTGGGCATCATCGATAGTATTTCACCACAAAGTGAGTTTTTCACAGAGTTTGAACGCTTTTTGGAACATGCCAATCAGCTTAAACGCGACCCTGCGACTGCTCTGGACTATGTAGCGATTTGCAGTCCGAATTATTTGCATCATGCACACATCGCGGCGGGACTTCGGTTGGGATGTGATGTGATTTGTGAAAAACCCTTGGTTCCAACGCCGTCACTGGTCGATGAATTGGCTCGGATTGAGCAGGAAACCGGCAAACGCGTTTACAACATTTTGCAGCTCCGGCACCATGCTGCCATCGTGAAGTTAAAAGAAAGGGTTGCCACGTCGCCGCCAGCAAAGAAGTTTGACGTCGAGTTAACCTACATCACCAGCCGGGGGAAATGGTACTTAGAGAGCTGGAAGGGTGATGACCGAAAGTCTTTTGGTATCGCCACAAATATCGGCGTCCATTTCTACGATATGTTGCACTTTATTTTTGGCAAATTGCAGCGCAACGAGGTGCATTACACCGGCAATACCAAGGCGGCCGGTTATCTGGAATACGAGCGCGCGCGAGTGCGATGGTTTTTATCCATCGACAGCAATGACCTGCCAGCGGACGTCAAAGGCAAAAAGCCAACCTATCGCAGCATTGATGTTAGCGGCGAACAGCTGGAATTTAGCGAGGGTTTCACAGATTTACATAACACCAGCTACCAGGAAATCCTAGCCGGCCGAGGTTACGGCTTGGAAGACGCCCGCCACTGTATCGAAACGGTGAATGCAATTCGTGGGGCCCGCGTGGTGAATAACCAAAGCGGCGAGGCCCATCCGATGCTATCGGGGCTTGCAGCATAGGCTGATTCGAACCTTAATTGGATAGTTGTTGTGCAATCCTTTCGCTTATGAGTTATTCGATACATCCAAGTGCAATCATCGATGAAGGGGCGCTAATAGGCGAGGGCTCCCGCATTTGGCATTTTGTTCATGTTTGCGGTGGAGCGCAGATAGGTAAAGACGTTTCATTAGGGCAAAATGTATTCATAGGCAACAAGGTATTCATCGGAAATTCGTGCAAAATACAAAATAACGTCAGTGTCTATGACAATGTAACCTTAGAGGAAGGCGTTTTTTGTGGTCCAAGTATGGTGTTTACGAACGTCTATAACCCTCGCGCGTTAATTAAGCGGAAAAGTGAATACCGCGACACCTTAGTAAAAAGAGGCGCTACCTTGGGGGCGAATTGCACGGTGGTGTGTGGTTTGACGATTGGCGAATTTGCATTCATAGGTGCAGGAGCAGTAGTGACCAGAGATGTTCCTGCATATGCCCTGATGGCAGGCGTCCCAGCCAAGCAAATTGGATGGATGAGCGAGTTTGGTGAACAACTCGAATTGCCATTGGAAGGGCATTCCCAGGCCGTATGTCAGCATACGGGGGATTGTTACGTCCTTCGTGGACAAACCCTAACAAAACAGACCAGGCCATTGTGATGGAATTCATTGATCTCAAGACGCAATACCAACATCTGAAAGCGGACATTGACGCAGGCATACGGCGCGTACTCAACCATGGTCAATACATTCTCGGGCCTGAAGTTGCAGAGTTGGAAGAGCGGCTAGTGGCTTATACCGGAGCCAAGTACTGTGTTTCAGTGGCGAACGGCACAGATGCATTACAAATCGCTCAAATGGCTTTGGGCATTGGACCAGGCGACGAAGTGATTACACCAGGATTTACTTATATTGCTACTGCTGAGACGGTCGCATTGCTCGGCGCCAAGCCGGTCTATGTGGACATTGATCCACGAACCTATAACTTGAATCCTGCATTACTGGAGGCGGCGATTACGCCTCGAACCAAAGCTATAGTCCCGGTTAGTTTGTATGGCCAGTGCGCTGATTTCGATGGGATCAATGCGATAGCCTCTAAATATGGGATTGCAGTGATCGAAGACGCTGCGCAAAGTTTTGGCGCGACTTACAGAGGCCGTAAAAGCTGTAACCTGAGCACGATTGCATGTGCCAGTTTCTTTCCTAGCAAACCCTTAGGGTGCTATGGTGATGGCGGAGCCATCTTTACCAACGACGACGAGTTAGCCAGAGTCATGCGGCAAATCGCCCGGCATGGTCAAGATCGCCGGTACCACCATGTTCGTATTGGGGTGAACAGTCGCCTGGACACCATTCAAGCGGCCGTGTTGCTACCCAAATTGGCAGTGCTGGACGCAGAACTATCGCAACGCCAAGCCGCCGCGGATCGGTATAATGCAATTTTTCAGGCGGGTAACGGGAACGGGATGCGTGCATGCATGCCGACCATAGAAACGCCTTATCTGGAACCGCATAACCACAGTGCTTGGGCTCAATATACCGTGCAGGTTGCCCGGCGTGAGCTATTGCAGGAGCGGTTGAGGCAAGCGGGTATTCCCAGCGCCGTGCATTATCCGATTCCACTGAATAAGCAACCCGCCGTCGAAGACCCTTCGGCGTACCTACCAGTAGGTAATTCCGTTGCGCAACGGGTAATGAGTTTGCCGATGCATCCCTACCTAAGTCCGAATGAACAGCAGTTGATTGCAAATGTGTTGATAGAAGCAAATGCTGGTGAATCGATCACAAAATCGTTCGCTCAGTAATATTCATCCACGCGAGTGAATCAGCATTGATGCCTCGTTTTTTAGGTATAGATTTAAAAATGGATAAACTAAAAAGAAAAAACCATTACCGTATATTCCTTAAGAATAAATGCACCTAAAGAATCTAATATTCACCGTACTGATTCAGGCGGTTGGCGCAGGTGCGGCATTATTAAGTGCTTTGTTGATCACAAGAACCATGGGATTACAGGCGCAGGGGGAATATAGCCTGCTGAAGAGCTGGACGGATGCTGCAGTAGTTGTATTTCTTTATGGTCTGCCACAATCTTTTCTTGATATTTCTTTTAAAAGACAACAGTCGGAACTAACCTTATATAAAATAACAAATAGGTATTTTGTGTATTTAATTATATTTGGAGTATGTCTTGGTTTTTTAGGGTATTTTAATAAACAGCCATTTCTGATTCCACTATCCATACCGTTTTTGGTTTTTCATGGATTAATTAGATCCTTACTTTTGCGAACAGCTGGCGAAGTTACTTATGCAGTGATTACTGTTATACCGGCCATATCACTATGTTTTCTGATTTACATAGATTTCAACGAACATAATTTTTCATTATATATATTTTTATCCGCATCGTTATCAGCAATTACAGCTTGGCGCGTCGCACTGAAGCAGAATTGGCAGGGAAGCGACGAGCTTAGCTTAAAGGAAATAGCAATGCACTCGATGAGTTTTCATTCATTTTTGTTGAATGTATTGCCTGCAATTCAATCCGCTGCATTGCTCTCGCTCGCGGCAATGATGGTGAGTAACAAGCGCGAGGTCGGTGAACTTTCATTGGTCTTAATCATGTTGCAATCAGTCGCCGTAGCCGCATCTTTCGCAGCGCCGCCTCTTTATCGCTTCTTCGAGCCCGATCATTTCACGTTAAATTTATTCTCAAAAAATAAGAAAAATATTATTTTGTTTTTCCTTGTATCAATTTCAATTCTGGCGGCAACTTCGGTGTTGATGCCATTAATTTTGGAGAATATTTTTAATGCGTACTCGGAAAAATTATCCCTTGCCTGCCAGATTAGCCTATTTGCCGGTATGTTTTTATTTCTATCTCGTTTGCTGGGTACTGTATTTCAAAAAATGGGGTTTTTTAGCAAGCTTTCTTTATCAGGAATTCTTAGATTATTAATCAGTATTTCTCTTTTTTGGTTATTAAATTATGGCATCGGTATGAGTATCTCTATTGCCGGATCCATAGCTATTTTCATATCTGAGATAATCATCTTCTCTTGGTTTTCACTATTGGCCTTGAAGTGCTTTGAAAATGGTATAAAAGTTAGTATATGAAAAACTCTCATTTGGTTTACGGACCTTGGTACAGCGTAAATTTAATATTTAAACGACGGCTGCTCCGTTGGATCCTAAAAAGACGGTCTAATCGAAGGCCTGCACGATTTGCCGTTTTACCTAATGATCATGTTTCGAATGAAATCATAATCTCAGGTCTTTATGAGGAAAGATTTCTCGTAACCTTATTTGAATACTGGTTTAAGCCGTTTTTATCCGAGTTCTCAAACGGAATTGCCTTAGATATAGGGGCAAACATTGGCAATCATACGGAGTACTTTTCGCGACATTTCAAAAAAGTATATGCATTTGAACCAAATCCTATCGCGTTAGCTTTATTGGAATGCAATATGAAGCTAAACGAATGCGAAAATGTGGAGGTTTTGCCATTTGGATTGGGAAATGAACTAGGTGATTTTGATTTTATTGTTAACAAGCATGGAAATTTGGGCGGCTCTGGCTTCGATTATTCTGGTCAGACTCCAATTGGATCTACGAATATAAAATGTCACATCAAGCGGGGCGATCAGTATTTTAGTGAGAATGAAATTGAAGAACCTATCCGGCTAATCAAGTTAGATATTGAGGGTGGTGAATTGCATGCATTGCATGGATTGGCCAAAACGATACAAAAGCACCATCCTTTAATTATATTTGAATCTAATAATGGAGTCGACGGGAACAAGGTTATCACCTATCTGAGATCATGTGGTTATCAGAACTTCAGCGCTCTGAGCGATTCCAGTACAAGATATGGGCGGTTGGGAAAATTATTTAACATATTGCTTTTCGGGGAACACATAGAAATATTTAATTTGAAATTAGTGGGAGACACAAGTTATTCAATGTTAATTGCTTCGGTCGATCGCATAGGTTAATCCTTATGGGTACTTTATTTTTTCCAAAATTAAAAAATAAAAATTTATTGCCCGGCGCATTTTGTCTTTCTTTTATAATTGCTTTGTTGTCCGGGCCCGGCCTATCCATCGCTAAAATATATATTAGTTATGTATTAATTCTTGGGCTTGTAGTTTACCTTTTTATTTCTAGGCATAAGGAGTATTTATTTGAGGCGTCACGTGCAATTTATATTTTTGGTTTTTATCTGGCTCTTCAAATATATATTTTTTCATCCTTCTTTAGAGGGCTTGATTTATATAATGTACTGAGGCATGATCTCCTCATAACGGCGTCAATTTTGTCACTGGTATGTGCCCAAATTTTTGTCAAGAGGTTTTACTCGGTAAGGACGGTTGCGTGTTCGCTACGTATATTTATTTGGTCGTTGGTAATATTGGGGCTTACTCAATCGCTTTTTCAAAAGCCAACACTATTTTACGGTAATCCTAATAATTTGGCTCTGATACTGCTGGCGACGATTTGTATCACCGCTACGTTTGAGCGCTGTAACCTAATATTGATTTTGGTGCAAATTGCTTTGGTGATTCAAACTGGCTCAAGATTGGCAATTTTCTTATTGATTCCATTATTTTTACTTCTCGGGTGGACCCGGCAGCGCATTAGATTTTACTGGATTATTTTTGGCGCGCTAGGCTTCCTAGCCTTTTTGCATTTATTGTTAAGTCTTGAAATCGATATGAATTCAAGATGGGGATTAATTCAATATTTTCTGTATGCTATTGAAAACAATGAAGTCTATTCAATTAGAGGCGATTCGATTGGAGTTCGATTGGACTTACTGAGGCAGTCATTGAGCTATTTTTATAGCAATCCTTGGTTTGGAGTTGGCCCTGGCGAGTTATCGAATTTAATTTCGTCAATCCATGACAACGGGGGCGCCCCGATATTGATCACGAACCTTCATAATCCGCCGGTCGAATTGTTGGTAGATTATGGGGTTCTTGGATTATTAATATGGATTTTTGGCGCCTATCACTTATTTAAAATTTTTTTCTATTGCGACGATATGATTTACATGCGTGCAGGTATTTCCTTGCTATTTTTAATACTTTTCGGCTCCTTGATGATAAGTTCAATATATTATTTTGTACCGATTTGGGCTGCGGTTGGTGTGACCGCCGGTTTGGCTTCAAGGAATGAACGACTACACACATGAAGATTGCATTACTTGGCCCCGCTTCGTCCATTCATGTGCAGAGGTGGGTAGAGGGACTTTCGCGTACAAATTTAAATATAATTTTAATCAGCCAGCATGATCCTTCTTCTTGGAGATTACCCAGCAATGTCAAGTTTTATAGGCTGCGATATTCAAGTTTTCTTGGATATTTTTTAAATTTTCGTGAAATAAGGAGTATCCTTTGGCAAGAAAACGTAGATTTGCTTAATTCTCATTATGCAAGTGGTTATGGAACAATTTCGCGTCTGGTGAAATTCCGCCCCTCGCTGCTATCAGTTTGGGGAAGCGATGTTTACGATTTTCCGGGTAAATCGCGTTTGCATAGATTCTGGGTCACTGCAAACCTGAGGGCGGCCGATTTGATCGCCTCAACTAGTCATAGCATGGCGAATCAAACTAGAATTCTTCTGCCAAATTGTACTGAGATCGCTATAACCCCGTTTGGAGTCAACTGTAAGCTTTTTTCACCCACTCCGCCTGAATCATTGCTACGCGATACATATGATTCTGATCAACCTATCATCATCGGCACGGTTAAATCGCTCTCACATGTTTATGGGGTCGATATATTGATTACAGCCTTTTCCCTTGCCAGACGCGAGATAGCAAATACCGATAGTCATTTGGCTAACCGGCTGCGTTTGAGTATTGTTGGCAGTGGACCTGATGCTGAAATTCTTAAGAGTCTAGTTAAACAATTACATCTGACAAGTGTTGTTGATTTCGTGGGAAGTATTCCACATGCCAAGGTGCCCTTGTATCTGCGTCGCATGGATATATTCGCAGCCCTAAGTCGTGCTGAAAGTTTCGGTGTCGCTGCCATTGAGGCCGGCGCAGTTGGTTTACCGGTGGTGGTCTCTGATGCAGGAGGCTTGCCTGAGGTGGTGCTACAAGGTAAGACCGGATTAGTGGTACCCAAAGAGGACCCCCAAGCTGCATGCGACGCCTTGGTTCGACTTATACGTAATCCTGCGTTGCGTCAGCAACTTGGCCGTGTCGGGCGAGAGCATGTGGTGGCTAACTATGCGTGGGGTGCCAGTGTAAATACTATGGTGGCGGTGTACGAGCGCTTAATCGCTGCGCACAGGTCCAAGCTACTGATCGAAAAATGAAGAAGATTGTCACCTTACTAGGCAGCCGTATGTATTGCACCAAGGTCAGCGTGGTTTCCCAGGCGATGCGCCAGTCTAGGACATGGCACGAAATGTTGGCGCATAACGATCAGCACTCCCACGCCAAGCTAGCCGATGTCTTCTTCGATGAGTCGGGGATTGGTCATACAGACGACTTTTTGGATATAACTAGTGGTGTACATTGTTCCGTTGTTCAACGCGGCGCCGAAGTGCAACCATACGGACGCAGCTATTCTGCCGCACGCATTGTTGACACATTGGCAGAAGCCTTAGCCTCGTGAACATTCTTCTTATCAACCACTACGCGGGGTCCCCTCACCATGGTATGGAGTTTCGGCCTTATTACCTGGCTCGTGAATGGGTGAAAGTTGGTCACTCCGTACGTATTGTGGCAGGCAGCTATTCGCATATTCGCGCCAAGCAGCCGGCAGATTTTGCCGCTCCAAAGTTACAGCAGCAGATAGATGGGATAGATTATGTTTGGTACCGCACACCCAGCTACCAGGGAAATGGCCTAGGCAGAGTACGCAGTATTGTGTCCTTCATTGCGCAACTGTGGCGTGATGCGAGGTCTATAGCCGCGAGCTTTCAACCTGATGTGGTGATCGCCTCGAGCACCTACCCCATGGATATCTGGCCCGCCCATCGTATCGCCACATTAGCTGGCGCTAAATTGGTCTATGAGGTACACGATCTTTGGCCGCTATCACCCATCGAGCTAGGCGGCATGTCGCCTTGGCACCCTTTCATTATGTGGGTTCAGTGGGCAGAAGATTACGCATATAGACAGTCTGACTTGGTGGTCTCCATGTTGCCCAAGACCTTGGAGTACATGGTGTCACGGGGACTGGAGTCCAAAAAATGGACTTATGTACCCAATGGTGTTGATTTTCAGGAGTGGAGTGCGCGCGCAGCTTTGCCTCAGGACATAGAGGCCGCGCTGAAAGCGGTAAAAGCACGTGGCTTGCCCTTGCTGTGCTATGCGGGTACACATGGCTTGGCCAATGCCTTGGATGTACTGCTGGACGCAGCAGCTTTACTCAAGGGCCAATTCGAAGTTGTGTTAGTGGGCACAGGTCCCGAGCGTGATCGCTTACTGCAACGCGTGCATGATGAGCAATTGGCTAACGTGACTATGTTGCCCTCCGTGCCCAAGGCTAGTGTTCCAGAATTATTGGACGCTATTGACATTGCTTACATCGGATGGCATCCGAATCCTTTGTACCGTTTTGGTATCTCGCCCAATAAATTGATGGATTACATGATGGCAGGCAAGCCTATTCTTCATTCGGTCGCTGCAGGCAATGATCCAGTAAAAGAAGTGGGATGCGGCATCACGGTCCCGCCCAATCAGCCAGCGGCAGTTGCATCTGCTGCGTTGTCCCTGGCTGCGATGTCGTCGCAAGAAAAGCAGGCTATCGGGCAACGCGGCGAGGCCTTCATCCGTTCACAGCGTAGCTATGAAATCTTGGCTGCACAATTTTTAAAAAATATCGCCTTGCATGCATGACGTGGATTGGATCGTTTTCCCATGACTAACAATTTCTTGCCATTTGCCCTCCCAGAAATCGGCGAAGAGGAAATCGCGGAGGTCGTGCAGGCCCTGCGGTCTGGTTGGGTAACCACGGGCCCCAAGACCAAGCAATTTGAGGCTGATTTTGTTCAATACCTGGGAGGCGGCCTGGAAGCGATCGCTGTCAATTCGGCCACTGCTGGACTACATCTGGGCCTGGAGGCTTTGGGCATCGGGCCTGGCGACGAGGTGATTACCACCACCCACACATTCACTGCAACGGCCGAAGTGATTCGTTACCTTGGAGCCGACCCGGTGTTTGTGGATGCCGACGCTGCTACCTTGTGCATTGATGTCGATGCCGTGGAGCGTGCCATAACACCGCGCACCAAGGCGATTATTCCGGTGCATTTTGCAGGGCGAGCTGCCGATATGCCACGACTTTTGGCCGTGGCGCTCGCGCATGGTCTCAAAGTCATGGAAGATGCGGCTCATGCCTTGCCCACGACCTGCGATGGACAGTTGATTGGAACGTTGGCCAGCGATGTCACTGTGTTCAGTTTTTATGCCAACAAAACAATCACGACCGGCGAAGGCGGTATGTTGGTTACCCGTAATCCTGAGATCGCTAAGCGGGCCCGCGTAATGCGTTTACATGGGATCAACCGCGATGCCTTTGACCGCTTCACTTCGAAAGCCCCGAGTTGGTACTATGAAATCGTGGCGCCCGGCTTTAAATACAACATGACCGATATTGCCGCGTCTATGGGCATACACCAACTCAAAAAGGCCGACCTGTTCCAGCAAAAGCGGGCGCATATTGCTGCTCTGTATGACCGGGCACTTGCGCAATTGCCCTTGATTCTCCCGCCGCATGCTGCAAGCGGCGATATACATGCGTGGCATCTTTACGTGACCCAGTTGCGTGAGGACGCTGGCGTAGCCCGTGATACCTTTATTGAAAGACTTTTTGATCAAGGGATAGGCTGCAGCGTGCACTACATTCCATTGCACTTGCAGCCCTATTGGCGGGATAGTTACCGTCTGACGCCGTCCATGTTTCCCGCAAGTCAAGAGATCTTTGAACGTACGGTTTCATTGCCCCTGTATACGCGGATGACAGAGGCCGATGTAGACCGCGTAGTCGCTGCTGTGAAGGTGGCATTGCGCCCATGAGCAAGCGACTGTTTGATGTAGTTGCCAGCACTTGCGGCCTACTCATACTGGCTCCTTTTTTCTTGGTTGTGGCCGTATGGATTAAGCTGGATTCGCCGGGTACCGTTTTTTTTCGGCAGGAGCGCGTAGGACGGGGCGGTGTCTTATTCCGTATTCACAAATTTCGTACCATGGTCGCGCTGGCTCCCGCGCTCGGTCCGCAGATTACCGTTGGAGCGGATCGGCGCGTGACACGTGCAGGGCTTTGGCTGCGAAAGTACAAGCTCGATGAATTGCCTCAGCTTTTGGATGTTTTTCTCGGCGATATGAGCTTGGTTGGCCCTCGCCCGGAGGTGCCCCAATTTGTCGCCCACTATCCGGCCCATCTGCGCGAAGAAGTACTTTCGGTACGGCCCGGAATTACTGACAAAGCCTCGATTGAGTTCAAGGACGAGGCCGCGATTTTGGGCGCATCAGATGACCCGATGCGCGCCTATATTGACGAAATATTGCCGATCAAATTGCACTACTACGTCGAGTACGCGAGGACGCATTCGCTTGGGGGCGACGTCCGGCTGATTATGCGAACCATTGTTGCACTGATCCGTTAACCCGTGCTTTCGATGCACTGGGTACAGCGGCCATCGGCAATCCAGCGGTACTGAATCTGAACCACAATCTTTTTTCACCCACGCCACCATGATTCCAGCACTTGGCCCTATATCTAAGCCCTTACTGTCGCTGTCCCGCTCTGCCAAACGTGTCATTGCGCTGTGCGTGGACATCAGTTTTTGCGTTCTGACAGTGTGGCTCGCTTATTACCTGCGCGTTGGCGAGTTCGTGCCACTATCGAGCACGCCGCGGGCTCCCGAGATAGTGTCCGTGTTGCTAGCCATCCCGATATTCATCGTCTCTGGTTTGTACCGCGCGATCTTCCGTTACTCCGGGCTGCCGGCGATGTGGTCTGTGGCACGTGCCATCTGGGTCTACGGACTGCTGTACGCCGCTATTTTCACCGCTATCGGTGTGGAAGGCGTTCCCCGGACCATCGGTCTGATACAGCCGATGCTCATGCTTTTGTTTGTAGGCACTTCGCGGGTCTTCGTCAAAATTTGGCTGGGTGGGGAATACCAAAGTCGCCTCAAGTTGGCCACTTTGCCGCAGGCCCTGATTTATGGCGCCGGTAGTGCCGGGCGCCAGTTGGCCAATGCGATGTCCGCCAGCCCGGAGATGCGCGTCGTGGGTTATCTCGATGATGACGACCGACTGCACGGTCATGTGCTCAACGGCTTGCCTATTTTTTCACCGGAGGATTTACCCGGCTTGGTGGACAGCCGCAACATCACCGATGTGTTGATGGCCTTGCCTTCGGTGTCACGTCAACGGCGTAATGCCATCATTGGGCAGATCGCGCCTTTGCGCTTGTCGGTACGCACGCTGCCCGGCATGGCCGATTTGGTGACGGGCAAGGTAAGCCTGAGCGACATCCGTGACCTGGATATTGACGATCTGTTGGGCCGCGAGCCGGTCAAACCGAATGCGCTCTTGCTCAACCGCAATACGCATTACAAGACCGTCTTGGTTACCGGTGCCGGTGGCAGCATCGGCAGTGAACTCTGCCGGCAGATTTTGCAGTCGCAGCCCAAACAAATTTTGCTGGTCGAGATGAGTGAATTTGCGCTGTACCAAATTCACCAGGAGTTGCAAAGCTTAGCCCGCGAGTTGGCCCTGCGCTCGCATCCTGGGCAAGCGGCTGAGGCCGGCTCCGTGCCAGCTGCGGGCAAGGAGCCGCCTCCTTTAGGGGTGGAAATCGTCCCCTTGCTTGGCTCGGTCTGCGATGAGGTGCGCATGCAAGAAATCATGGACACCTGGCGCCCGCATACGGTGTACCACGCTGCCGCTTACAAGCATGTGCCTTTGGTGGAGCACAACCCTGCCGAGGGCGTGCACAACAATGTATGGGGCACGCGGGTATGCGCAGAAGCGGCGGTGCGTAATGGTGTGCGCAATTTTGTGCTGATCAGTACCGATAAGGCGGTGCGCCCGACCAACATCATGGGGGCGAGTAAACGCTTGGCCGAAATGGTGCTGCAGGCATTGGCGGAACTGAACCCGGCGGTGACCGCCCAAGGCGGGCCTGCGCCCGCTTGGCGCACCTGTTTTTCGATGGTGCGTTTTGGCAATGTCTTGGGCTCCAGCGGCTCGGTCGTTCCCTTGTTCAGAGAGCAGATCAAAAACGGCGGACCCATTACCTTGACGCACCCGGATATCACCCGTTTTTTCATGACCATCCCCGAAGCTGCCCAACTGGTGATCCAGGCCGGCGCCATGGGAACGGGTGGCGATGTATTTGTGTTGGATATGGGCCACCCGGTGCGCATACTGGATTTGGCGCGGCGCATGGTCGAGCTTTCAGGCTTGAGCGTGCGGGACGAGGAAAACCCTGAAGGTGACATCGAAATTGCCATCACGGGTCTGCGACCGGGCGAAAAGCTGTACGAGGAATTGCTCATCGGTGAAAACCCCGTGCTCACCCAGCATCCGCGCATCATGAAAGCCCAGGAGCCTTTTTTGGCCTGGCCCCAATTGCAGCAAGGTTTGGGTGCCTTGCAGCTGGCCAAGGGTGTGAACGATGTGTCCTTGATTCGCGGTTTATTGCAGCAACTTGTATCGGGTTACCAAGCCACTGGCGAGGTGGTGGATTGGGTCTATCTGGCCCAAGAGCGCGAAGCGCAGGGCAGCGAGTAGGGCTCCTATTGCACTGCCTTGCCGCCGGGACTGCGCCTGTACAGCAGGCCGATTCGCAGACCACTTAAGCGCGAGCGTCGCCTTGCATGCGTGCGCCAAGGCGCTTGCGGGAGCGCAACAAGAACACCACGATCCCCACATTGAGCACATTCCAGGCCACGCCGTTTAAAAATGCAGCGTGGTAGGAACCCGTCAGGTCAAACACTTTGCCTGACATCCATCCCCCGGTGGCCATGCCCAGCATGGTGAACATAATCACCGTTCCCACCCGCGCGCCGATCTGCGAGGGTGAAAAATTCTCCCGAACAATCAGCGTATAGGATGGCACGATGCCGCCTTGGAACAGGCCAAACATGGCCGATACCAGGTACAGCGATACCAGCCCGTCGAAAGGCAAAAACATCAGCAGTGCGCTGGCCTGCAACAACGAGCCCAGCAGCAGCGTGCGTAGCGCACCGATGCGGTCACAAATCGCGCCCGATACCAGACGGCTGACAATCCCGCAGGCCAGCATCAGTGACAGCATTTCGGCGCCGCGCGCTGCGCCATAGCCCAGGTCAGTGCAATAGGCGACGATATGCACTTGCGGCATCGCCATCGCAATACAACAGCTAAATCCCGCCACGCACAAAAGCACCGTGGCGCGCGCGGGCGACAAGCCAAAGGGCAGTTCCCGCGCTTGCGCGTCCGCGCTGGTAGCAGCGGGGATGATGACCGCAGCGGGCCTGTGCCGTAGCAGCGGCGACAGCAGCAGCATGCACACCGCGCAAAACAAGCCCACGCCCATATACGCATGGCGCCAACCTTGGGTTTCAACGAAGTGCTGCATCACTGGCGGCCAAATGGTGCCCGAGAGGTAATTGCCACTGGCGCATATCGCCACCGCCACGCCGCGCCGTTTGGCAAACCACAGCGCGGTGTCTGCCATCAATGGGGCAAACGCAATCGAGCTACCCAACAGACCGATTAAAACTCCATGCGCCAAAGCGAAACCGACGATGCCGGTCGACATCGAGGCCAGCACAAAGCCCAGGCCCATCGCGCATGCGGCCAATACCAGGGGCAGGAACAAGCCGTATTTGTCCGCCATGCGGCCCATCAAAATGCCGCCTGCGCCAAAGCCTATCATCAACAAGGTATAGGGCAGGGCAGACTCAGCGCGACCAATACCAAACTCAGCTTGCACCGCCGGAATAATCACTGGCACCACCCACATGCCCAAATTGCCCAGGGTCATCATCAACAGGCAAATCCCTAGCCGGAACCAAGCGTAGGGCGAGTCCACCAAATCTATCGACGCGTCCGCAGCGTCGTTTGCGAGGTCGGACTTTTGGTGTTCAGGGCTCAAGGTCACGCGCCATTATGAAGCAGCGGGGAGGCCGAGTCGGTATCGCGGAGCGCTGCCTGTTGGGCCACTTAGTTCGCGTAAAAAACATACTCATCCCCTGCGCCAAGAGGCTGGCGCAGGTTCTTATCAATCGCGATCGGGCCTTCGCCTAGTGACGGCCACATCGGTTTGATTTGCGCTTTGTCCCAGGCCATCAAATCGGCTTTCATGCGCGCTACGCGTTCGGGTTCGGCGGCGGCAAGATTGTTCTTTTCGGTCGGGTCTTTGGCCAGGTCAAACAGCCAGTCTTTTCTCGGGTGTTCGGACACTTGCAACTTCCAGTCGCCTGAGCGAACTACGCGGTAGGTATCGGTGCGCCAGAAAATATTTTGATGCGGACGTCCCTCCACTTTGCCCTGGGCGTAGGGCAGCAGATTGACACCATCGATAGGCCGGTCTTTGGGTTCGGCCTGACCGGCCGCAGCGGCAGCGGTCGAAAAAATATCGAAGTGATTAACAGGCGCCGTCACTTGCGTGCCTTTCGCTATGGCCGCCGGCCACCGCATAAAGAAAGGTACATGGATACCTCCCTCAAAGAAAGTGGCCTTCCAGCCGCGGTAGGGCGAGTTGATGCCGTCCAGGCCGATGTAGTGGGCGCCCCCGTTGTCGCTGGTGAAGATGACCAAGGTGTTGTCGTCCACGCCTTGGTCCTTGAGCGATTGCAGCACCCGCCCGATATTGCGGTCCAGCGAGCGGATCATGGCGGCATAGACGCGCAGGGTGTGGTCTGCAATAAAACTCAGCGCCTCATAGTCCTCGCGTGTGGCCTGAAGCGGTGTGTGCGGCGCGTTATAGGCCAGGTACATAAAGAAAGGCCGGTTCTTGTTGGCTTGCACGACCTTGACCGCTTCGTCGGTCAAATAATCCGTCATGTACTTGGGCGGCTGAAACACCTCGCCCGCGTTATGCCGAATTCCCCAGGGCGCTGCCGCCCACAGGAATTTGTCGATCAGATCAAAGTCCTGCTTGGAGTTCACCACGTTCGGGCTGTCTTCGGGTAAAAACATAGAGCCGCCGTGCAGCAGCGAGAGGGACTCGTCAAAGCCATGTGCATACGAGCGAAACTGCGGGCTGTCGCCCAGATGCCATTTGCCCAAATGCACCGTGTGGTAGCCCGCACCTTGCATCAGTTTGGCGATCGTAATTTCGGTGCTGGGCAGGCCCATGTCTTCGTAGGGAATCAGCTCGCCTTCGCGGTCCGCGTGGTACAGGGCCTGCGGCCAGCCCTCGTGCGGCTTGGTGTGCGTGATCACCTTCATAAACTGCTTGGGCGTGGGCGTGAACTCAAAACCAAAGCGCGTGGCATAGCGCCCGGTCATCATGGACGCGCGTGAGGGCGCGCAGGTGGCGTTGGCCGAATAGCCGTTCTTGAAATTTGCGCCCTCACGGGCGATGCTGTCGATGTGGGGTGTGGGCACTTTGCCCCCTGCAATACCGCCGCCGTTGAGCGTGATGTCATTGAATCCCAGATCATCGGCCACAATCAAAATCACATTGGGCGGGCGCTTGCCGACAGTGCCGGTGGCCTCTGGCGGTCCGGCTTGCCAGCTGACGGTTTGCGTGGGGCCATAGTCTTTGCGCAGCACGTATTTCACGTAAAGCAGCATGGCACCGCTGGCGCCACCGATGGCATAAAAACCGGCGCCTGCCAACAACAAAAAGGCCAACAAGCCAAGGGCTAAGCGTTTGATCATGGTCTGTGTCCTCATTTTTATCCGTGTCCAACATCGCCTGCCGCAGGCCTACTAAGGGGGCAACTGCGGCCATCCAAAGCGGCCATTAGTGTCTTGTATTATGGCCTCGCCCCTATCAATGCCCTGACCGCGACGGGCACCCAGGAGACAGCTGTATGCAGATTGAAAACGCCCAGATTCCCACTGCCCAACAAATGCAAGCCGCTTTGGCGCGCGACGATGGCAGCGAGATTTACATGCTGAACTTGCTCAAGTTCCGCGATAAAGCCGTCTACGCTGATGGTCGGACAAGTGACTTAAGCGGCCTGCAGGCCTACAGTATTTACGGGCGCGCCATGACGCGTATGGTCATGGAGGCGGGCGGCAAACTGGTGTACACCGGCAAGGTGCGCGGCCTGTTAGTGGGAGGTGGGGATGCGCAATGGGACCACATTGCGATCATGATGTACCCCTCATTTCAAGTCATGGCTGCCATTACGGGTTCGAAGGCCTATGCCGACATCCATGTGCACCGCGAAGCGGGCTTGGCGGGGCAGGTGCTGATGGAAACCGTTAAACCCTAGGGAGCGTCTGCCTGCATTCTTCATCGTGGCAGCGCGCGGATGGTGAACAATCAAATCATATTTTTGCGTTTGTTCTCAATTTGAATGCGCAAGGCCGCCATCATCAATTCCGCATTGGCTAAATAAGGATTGACCTTGCTGGCTCGCTCCATCAGCGCCAGCGCCCGTTCGGGCTCTGAGCGCTCCGCCAACATTTGCGCATAGCCCACCAAGGCACCGAAATGCTGGGGTACAAGTTCCAGCACTTTTTCGCAATCTTGCATAGACTGCTCATAGTCGCCGGCCATGTAATAAATGGTGGCCCGCTTGTTCCAGGCTTCGGCAAATGTGGGCCGCTTGGCAATGATGTCGTTGAACGCCTTGATCGCCTTGGGCGTCTGGCCGTCACGCAGAAGGCCCAAGGCCTCCTGGTACAACTTGTCGATGGCCGCGTTCCCAGACTTACCCCACAGTTGCCACACCGTCGCCAGCGCCACTTGCCGTACCTCGGCGTGGACATCATCGAGCAGGGGATACACGATTTCTGCGTCTTTGGCCGTCCCTAGTTTGCTCAGTTGGTGCATGCCGTGAATACGCCGCTGCGGTTCGCCATGGCCCAGGGCACTGCGCGCCTGCTGGTAATTGAATCTTTCTTCACTGGCCGCATGGACCAGCTGCAAAGCGCCCAGCGCAAAGGCCAGCGCCAGGCGCACGATGGGACCAAGGGTGCGGTGTAAGCAGCGTGTCACGGCAGATCTCCAACAAATGATTTACCGAGCTTACCCGAGGGCTTGCAAAGCCTGCAAGCCACTCTGTTAAATTGACCATTTGTAGGGCCTTTGCCGCTCAAGACCCCGCACCAAGTGCCCCGTCACGAAAGTAAGCCATGCACCCCTCCGACTTGTCATCCCCCTCAGTGAGTAGCCGTCGCCATGGCGCGGTTACTGTGATCACCCTGTCGCGCCCCGATGTGCGCAACGCCGTCGACGCCGATACCGCCCGCGCTTTGTATGCCGCTTTTGTTGCTTTCGAGGAAGACGCGGACGCCAAAGTCGCCGTATTCCACGGCGCCCATGGGCATTTTTGCGCCGGCTGGGACCTCAAAGCAGGCGCGCGCATGGCCCGCGACCAGGGCGGCCCCGGCGTCTTGACGAATTTGGATTTCGAGCCACTTTCCGGCGCGCAAATCGAGGCCGCACCCACCAGCGCGCCGCTTGGCCCGATGGGCCCTTCGCGCCTGTTGTTGTCCAAACCCGTCATCGCCGCCGTCAGCGGCGCAGCCGTTGCAGGCGGTATGGAGCTGGCTTTGTGGTGCGATATGCGAGTGATGGAAGAAGACGCCTACTTCGGCGTGTATTGCCGCCGCTTTGGCGTGCCCTTGATCGATGGCGGCACGGTACGCTTGCCCCGCCTCATCGGCATGGGCCACGCCATGGACTTGATTCTGACCGGGCGCAAAATAGAGGCCGCCGAAGCCTTGGCCATGGGCCTGGCGAACCGCCTCGTACCCACTGGCGGCGCGCTCGACGCCGCGCTGGCGCTGGCCGAACAACTAGCCGGCTTCCCCCAAGCCACCATGAACGCCGACCGCATGAGCGCCTACCAGCAATGGGATTTGCCTCTGCACCACGCGCTGCACCAAGAGTGGCTGCGCGGCAAAGCCTGCATAGGCGAGGGCTTGCAAGGCGCCGGTCGCTTTGCCGACGGGCAGGGCCGCCATGGCAGTTTTGCCGTTTGAGTCTGTAGCCCAGGTATTTCAGGGGAATCGGTGCGACCGCTGCTGTCGATCCAACGAGCGCTAAGCCGCAGCCGCGAGCAAGATTTCCGTCAATTCCACAGGGGTGCTGATCATCGGGTCGTGGCCGGTGGCCAGCTCCAGGGTGCGGCTGCCGGGCAGCCAGTGCCCATCCCAAAACTTGGAGTCGTTCACGCGCGGCCAGATGGCGTCTATGGTGGCCAGGGTGGGCTGGGTGCAGTGGATATAGGTGCGTGGCACGCGGGCCACCCGCACGGGATCAAAATTCAGCACATCGGTGTAAGGATGGCCGGGGTGGGGCGTTTGGCGGCGCGCCACCCAGGCGGCGTCTTCGCCTGCCAATCCAAAGAGTTCGGGGCCAGGCGGCGCAAAGCTATACAGCGGGTCAGCGCGCGCCGCACTCAGGCGTGCCTCGCGGGTGCTGCTTGCGTGGGTGGCGCTCCAGGCCTCGCCGGGCTTGGGCACTACGGCGTCTACATAAACCAAGTGGCGCAGCCGTTCGGGTATGCGGTCGGCCACGCCGGTGCCCACCATGCCGGCGTAGGAATGCACCGCCAGCACCACGTCTTGCAGCTCCTCGTGGTCTATGGCGGCCACCACATCCTGGATATGCGTACTCAGGTGGATGTCGGGCGAAAGCAGGTGGGCCCGTTCACCCACGCCGGTCAGCGTGAGCGCATGCACGCGATGGCCTTGCGCCTGCAGCAAGTTCACCACGCGACGCCAACACCAAGCGCCATGCCAGGCGCCATGTACGAGTACAAAATTTGCCATCGCTCTTAATGTGTGCGTTTAGCACAAGGTGCGGCCGAAAAAACGCAGCGTCCGATCCCAGGCCTGCTGCGCCCAGACCGGGTCATATTGCGTGGCAGGTATGCGCGCGGGGCCCACCGCCGTTTCGTTCGCAAAAGCGTGGTGCGCTAAGTAGCGGTGAAATTCAAAATCCACATGCGCAGCGCCTAATTTTTCTTCTAAAGCATCGACGGTTTCGATCTTGAAAAACGCATCTTGCGTGGCCCAGTGGCCCATCAGGGGTGCGCGGATCTTGCTGGCGTCGATGTAGTCCAGCGGCGGGCAGCCGTACCAGACTACGCCGGCGTCGATTTCGGGCGATTGGGGCAGCGAGAGCAAGCTCAGCGCGCCGCCCATGCAAAAGCCGGTGATGCCGACTTTGGCGCTGCGGCCCTTGAGGAATTGCACCGCACCGCGTATGTCTTGCGCGGCGGCGTCGCCAAAATCCAGCGCGTCCATGAGGTGGTGCGCTTCTTCTGCCTCGACGGTAGATTTGCCGCGGTACAAGTCCGGCACCAGCGCCTGAAAGCCAGCGCTGGCCAAACGGTCGGCCACGCCACGGATTTGGTCATTAAGGCCCCACCATTCCTGAATAACGACGATGGCTGGTGCATGGGCATTGCCCGCCGGTTCGGCCAAATAGCCCTGCAGTGATTTGCCGTCAGGCCGTTGAAAATCAACAATGCTTCCCATCGCAGCCTCCTGTGTGAAGCTGGGATCTTAGCTTCCCCGCCAGGCGCAGGGACAAGGCAGGCCCCAAGCGGCTCGGTCCGGGGATGCTGCGGTATATTGCCTCGGTCCCTAGAGGTCAAGCCCGTACGTTGACGCACCATAAAACAACGATTCTTTGGAAAAAAATATGCAGCGCAAATCCGCCCAGGACTTTGATCAGGAACTTTTAATCCTGTTTGATGCCTACGTCCATGGCACTATCGACCGGCGCGGCTTTTTACAAGCGGCGCAAAAGTTTGCGGTAGGTGGCGCCACGGCAGTGGGGCTGCTGGCAGCCCTAAGCCCGGACTTTGCGATGGGCCAGGTGGTTGCCATAGACGACGCCCGCATCCGCAGCGAATGGCTGCAATACGCCTCGCCCAACGGCTCTGGAACCATGCGCGGCTACCTGGTGCGGCCAGCCGGGGTGACGGGCAAATTGCCCGCCGTGCTGGTCGCCCATGAAAACCGGGGCCTCAATCCGCACATCGAAGACATCGCCCGCCGTCTGGCGCTGGCCGGTTACATGGCCTTTGCCCCCGATGCGCTCACACCTCTGGGCGGCTATCCCGGCGACGAGGACAAAGCCCGCCAGTTGTTCGGGCAGTTAGACCAGGCCAAGACATTGGAAGATTTTGTCACCGCTGCCGGTGTGCTGGCCAGCCGCAGCGACGGCACCGGCGCTATGGGCGTGGTGGGTTTTTGCTGGGGCGGTGGCATGGCGCATCGTCTGGCAACGCGCCTGCCGCAACTGGCCGCCGCCGTGCCCTTTTATGGTGACGTGCCCGCGGCGACCGAAGCGGCTAAGGTCAAAGCCCCGATCCTGCTGCATTTCGCTGGGATCGATGACCGCATCAACAAAGCCTGGCCGCCTTATGAGGAGGCTTTGAAGGCGGCGGGCGTCCGCATGGAAGTTCACACCTACCCGGGCACGCAACACGGCTTTAATAACGACACCACGCCGCGCTTTGACAGCGCCGCTGCCGCCCAAGCCTGGGAGCGCACGCTGGCCTTTTTTGCCAAGACCTTGCGCGCCTGATCGATACGCTAGGAACCTGCCTGGCTGGTGCCGCTTTGCAGCCGACAACGCACAAGTCTGAGGGGCTCCTAGGCCAGCGAAAATCCGTCGTGGCTAAAGGGCGTGCGACGCAATCGCACCCCGGTTGCGGCGGCAATCGCGTTGGCGATGGCCGGGGTAATCGGCGCGTAGGGCGGCTCGCCGAATCCGCCCCATACTTCGCCGCCGGTGGGCACCAGCACCGACTGGATAAGCGGTATTTGGCGTAATTGGGCCAAGGGGTAATCGGGCAAATTGCTTTGCGTCACCCGCCCGTCCTGGATGTTGATTTCGTTCATAAAAATGCTGGACAAGGCGTAGACCACATTGCCTTCAATTTGTGCCCGCGCCGAATCCACGTTGGCGACATGCCCGCTGTCCACGGCGATGGTGACGCGGTGCAGCGTGACGGCTTTTTGCTTGGACACCGATAACTCCACCACGCAAGCGGCAAAGCTGCCATAGGCATCTTGCACCGCCAAGCCTTGGAAGCGCCCCGGTGCCAACTTGGCGCCCCAATTGGCTTGGCGGGCTGCGGCCTCTAAAACTTTGCGGTCGCGCCCGCCCGCAGGCAATAGTTCTAAACGGCCCCGCAGCGCGTCTTTGCCTGCTGCGTGCAGCACTTCGTCTAAAAAGCTTTCGCGCGCAAACGGGTTTTGCGAATGGAATACCGAGCGCCAAAAGCCCACCGGCACGTTGATCTGGCAAATGCCGTGGCGCATATCCAAGTTTTCCACTTGGTAGGGCATGTCGTGAAAGGATTCAGCGGCTTGGTGGTCCTGCCCGTTTTTCAGCGATGCGGGCCGGATTTTTTCCATGATCGATTGCGAGGCCATGCGCGCCTGCCAGCCCAGCAAGCGTCCGTCTTTGGCCACCACGGCGCGCTGGCGGTAGAGCGCTGCGGGCCGGTAAAAGTCGTGCTGCATATCTTCTTCACGCGACCAGAGCAATTGCACCGGCGTGCCGCCCAGCTCGCGGGCGACCAGCACCGCTTGGCGCACATAGTCTTGCGATGCGCCGCGTCGCCCGTAGCCGCCGCCCAGGTAGGGCCGGTGCACGGTCACGTTTTCCACCGGCAAGCCCAGGGTTTTGGCTGCTTCGTTCAGGGTGGCTTCGGCGCTTTGCGTAGGCGCCCAGACTTCGGCCAAATCGCCTTTGACCCAGGCCGTGCAGTTTTGCGGCTCCAGGGTGAAGTGATTCAGGTAAGGCGTGAAATATTCTGCC
>CANFVA010000003.1 GCA_947450255.1 Comamonadaceae bacterium | reverse complement strand
GAATCGATAAAGCTCTGGCCGCCAAAGCCCGGGTTCACGCTCATGATCAAAATCAAATCGATGTCATCGATTACCCAGTCCAACACGTCCAGCGGCTCGGCCGGGTTAAACACCAGCCCGGCTTTCACGCCTTTGGCTTTGAGCGCCTGAATGCTGCGGTGCACATGGCCTGATGCGTCGGGGTGAAAGCTCACCAAGTCCGCCCCCGCATCGGCAAAAGCGGCTGCCAGCGCATCGACTGGCGAAATCATCAGGTGCACGTCAATCGGTACCTGCGCGCCTGCCGCCGTGTGCGCATGCGGCTTGAGCGCCTGGCAAATCATGGGGCCGAACGTCAGGTTGGGCACGTAATGGTTGTCCATCACGTCAAAGTGAATCCAGTCGGCACCGGCGGCGATCACGTTTTTCACTTCTTCCCCCAGGCGGGCAAAGTCGGCGGACAAAATCGAGGGGGCGATGCGGTAATTCATGGTGCCAGTCGCTTCGTATCTGAAAAATGAGGTTTATTCAAGGCCTGGGGCGGAACATACCCGATTTTGCGCGGTAGCATCCGGCCATGTCTAAAACCAGTGCCGCCTACCAGTTTCGCGTAGAAGTGTTTCCGCAGTATTTGCCGCAGCAGTCGGCGCCGCAAAATGCTTTGTATGTGTTTGCGTACACCATCACTATTACCAACACCGGCAAGGTGGCGGCGCAACTGATTTCGCGCAGCTGGAATGTGAACGACGCCAACGGCCACACCGAAAAAGTCAAAGGTCTGGGGGTGATCGGCCAGCAGCCCCTGCTGCAACCGGGCGAAGCTTTTGAGTACACCAGTGGCACGCGCTTGCGCACGCCCACCGGCACCATGCACGGCAGTTATTTTTGCGTTGCTGAAGACGGCGAAAAATTCGAGGTCGACATTCCCATGTTTGTGCTCGACGCCCTTAGCGCCGGGCCCGGCAGCGGTGCGCGCACTTTGCATTAAGGCGCGGCGTGCCGGGCGAGTTTGAACTGATAGCGCGCTATTTCACGCGCCCCGCGCGCCGCGCGGTGTTGGGCGTAGGCGACGATTGCGCACTGCTGCAAACCGCGCCGGGCATGCAATTGGCTATTTCTACCGACATGCTGGTGGCAGGCCGGCATTTTTTTGCGGATGTGGACCCCTATTTGTTGGGGCATAAATGCCTGTCCGTCAACCTGAGCGATCTGGCCGCCTGCGGCGCACGCCCTTTGGCCTTTAGTCTGGCGCTGGCTTTGCCGCAGGCCGACGAGGCCTGGCTGGCGCCCTTTTCCCAAGGCCTGCTGGCGCTGGCCGATGCGCATGGCTGCGAACTGATAGGTGGCGATACCACGCGCGGGCCGTTGAATATCTGCATCACGGTATTCGGCGAAGTGCCTTCCGATGCGTCCGCGCTGCCGGTGCCTACGCGGGCTTTGCTGCGCAGCGGAGCGCGGCCGGGTGACGATGTCTATGTCAGCGGCACGCTAGGCGACGCAGCGTTGGCCTTGCGGGCTTTGCAGGGCCAATGCACCCTGCCGCCTGACTTGATGCAGGCAGCGCGCGCGCGGCTGGAAACACCTACGCCGCGCGTGGCACTGGGCTTGGCCTTGCGCGGCATCGCCAGCGCCTGTGCCGACATCAGCGATGGCTTGCTGGGCGACTTGGGCCACATCTTGGAGCGCTCGCACTGCGGCGCGCGGGTAGCGCTGGACAAGGTCTTGCCGCTCTTGGCCACGCGCCAGGCCTATGCCGGCAGCGCGGCGCAGTTTGATGCCGACTACGGCGCCCGCACCGCCCTGCAATGCGTGCTGGCCGGGGGCGATGATTACGAACTGGTGTTTACCGCGCCGCAAGCGCAGCGCAGCGTATTGGACGCGTTGGCGCTTCGCTTGCCATTGCCGCTGACCCGTATCGCTACCATAGAGGCTGCGCCGGGCCTGCGACTGGTCGATGCGCGGGGCCATACCGTGACACAGGATTTCGCCTCGTTTGACCATTTCGCTGTTGCACCGGGTTCGCACTGACAAATTTTGGAAGGAAACCTATGGCCACGCCATTTCGTATTTCGCACAGTTTCAAGGTCTCACGTGACACCTTGTGGGCGGTGTATACCCAGCCTGAGCATCTGTCCAAGTGGATGGGGCCGCAGGGTTTCACCATGCCGGCCTATGACATGGAGTTTCGTGTCGGCGGTGCGTTTTTGCATGCGCTGCAAGCGCCCGATGGCACGCAAATGTGGGGTAAGTGGGAGTTTTTGGGTATCGAGCCGCCGAGCCGCCTGTCCTTGATTCAGCATTTTTCCGACCGTGAGGGTGGCATCACCCGCCACCCCATGGCGCCCACCTGGCCGTTGCGCACCATGGCGAACAGCCACCTGTCCGAAGAAGGCGCTGGCAGCAAGTTAGATCTGGAGTGGCTGCCCTTTGAAGCCACGCCCGAAGAGATTGCCACGTTTGACGCCGGCCACGAAAGCATGCGCATGGGCTGGACCGGTACGTTTGCCAAGTTGGAAGCCTACCTGGCCACGCTTGCCTAATCGGCGCGCCCAAGGCATCTGCATCACCCATGTCCGCACCTGAAACGCTGTATCCCACAGGTGCTGGCGCTAGCCGCTTTGCAGCGCGGCCTACCCCGGCTTTTATGTTGTCGCATCCGGCCCATGTGTTTGCGCTAGGCTTTGGTTCGGGGCTGTCGCCCGTGGCCCCGGGCACCAGTGGCACGCTCTGGGCCTGGCTGACCTTTTGGTGCCTCACGCCCTGGATGAACGATGCGCTGTGGGGCTACACCCTGCTGGCCTCCACGCTGCTGGGTTGGTGGGCATGCGCCGTCACCGCGCGCCATATGGGCGTGCTCGACCCCGGCAGCATTGTGTGGGACGAGGTAGTGGCCTTTTGGCTGGTGCTTTGGTTACTGATGCCTGCCAGTTTTGCGCAACAGGCAGTGGCGTTTGTGCTGTTCCGTTTTTTTGATGCCGTCAAACCTGGCCCGGTAGGCTGGGCCGATGGCCTGTTTCATGGCATCGAAGTGGACAGCGAGCGCTGGCCCTGGGCCAAAGCCGGTTGGGGCATCATGCTCGACGACTTGGTGGCGGCGGCCTGCACCCTCTTGGTGATGGCTTTATGGCGCGCTTGGTAGAAGACCTGGCCGCTGCACTGCTAGCACGCGGCTGGATGCTGGCCACGGCAGAGAGTTGCACGGGTGGCTTGATAGCTGGCGCGTGCACCGACCTGGCGGGTTCCAGCAACTGGTTGGAGCGCGGCTTTGTCAGCTACTCCAACGCCGCCAAGACCGAATTGCTGGGTGTCGATGCGGCCTTGATTGCCCGCCACGGCGCGGTCAGCGAGCCGGTGGCCCGCGCCATGGCGCAAGGCGCTTTGCAGCATTCCAAAGCCCAGTGTGCGTTGGCCGTCACCGGCATTGCCGGACCGGGCGGCGGCAGTGCCGACAAACCCGTGGGCACCGTTTGGTTTGCCTGGGCCACGCCCCAAGGCGTGCGCAGCGAGATGCAGCGCTTTGCAGGCGACCGCGCGCGCGTGCGCAGCGCCACGGTGCAGCACAGCCTGTCCGTGCTCCTGGGCTTGGTCCAAACCGCCCCGGCTGATTGAGACGGGTTTGCCCAAGCCCGCGCTTCAAATCATTTCCTGCATGCACGACCTACTCGCTGGCTTTGTCACCAGTTTGGCTTTGATTGTGGCCATCGGCTCGCAAAACGCTTTCGTCTTACGCCAAGGCATCTTGCGCCAGCATGTGCTGGCATTGGTGGTTTTTTGTGCGCTGTCCGATGCGCTGCTCATCTTGGCCGGTGTGGCCGGGGGCGGCGCGCTGGTGCAGCAGTACCCGGTGGCTTTGGAAGTAGCGCGTATTGGCGGCGCGGTGTTTTTGGCGGCCTATGCGCTGTTTGCCGCGCGCCGTGCGCTGCACCCTGCCGCTTTGCTGCCGCTGGATGCGCCGGGCTTGTCCTTGCCTGCTGCACTAGCTACCTGTTTTGGCTTTACCTTTCTTAATCCGCATGTGTATTTGGATACCGTGGTGCTGCTGGGCGCCGTGGCCACGCAGCGCGGAGAGGCCGGGCGCTGGTGGTTTGCCGTGGGCGCGGCCAGCGCCAGCCTTTGCTGGTTTGCCGCCTTGGGTTTTGGTGCGCGCTTGCTGCGCCCCGTTTTTGCGCGGCCGCTGGCTTGGCAGGTGCTCGATGGGGTCATCGCCGCGACCATGGCCAGCTTGGCGCTGGTGGTATGGTTCGGGTCGGGAGGCATGCCAACAATTCAATGACGAGGAGAGCCTGCGGTGCTGAAGTTATTCCATTCTGTATTTCCCATGCGCTATTTGGCGTTCACGCTGTGCGCCATGGGTTTGTTGCTGTCTTTGCTCCTTTGGGTCGGTGGCGGGCATGGGTTGCCGGTGCTGGTGTTTGCTTATTTGGTGGGCACAGGTTTTCATGATTTGCTGCAAACCAAGCGCGCCATCTTGCGCAATTACCCGGTCATCGGGCATATGCGCTTTATGCTCGAATTCATCCGGCCTGAGATCCGGCAGTACTTTATCGAAAGCGACAACGAGGCGACGCCTTTTTCGCGCGCACAGCGTTCGCTGGTCTATCAGCGCGCCAAGGGCGATTCGGACAAGCGGCCATTTGGCACCCAGCTCGACACCCACGCGACCGGCCATGAATGGATGACGCATTCGGTAGCGCCCAGCACGCTGGCGTCGCACGACTTTCGCATCACCATCGGGCCCAACACCGCGCAGCCCTATAGCGCCAGCGTGTTCAATATCTCGGCCATGAGTTTTGGTGCGCTCAGTGCCAATGCCATCAGCGCACTCAATGCAGGTGCCAAACGCGGCGGCTTTGCGCACGATACCGGCGAAGGTTCGATCTCGGTACACCACCGCAAACATGGCGGCGACCTAATCTGGGAGGTGGCCTCGGGCTACTTCGGTTGCCGCAATGAGGACGGTACGTTTAACGCCGAAAAATTCAAAGCTAATGCGCGCGACCCGCAGGTCAAGATGGTCGAGATCAAGCTCAGCCAGGGTGCCAAGCCCGGCCATGGCGGCGTATTGCCTGGCCCCAAGGTGACGCCGGAAATTGCGGAGGCGCGCGGCGTGCCGGTGGGCGTGGACTGCGTCTCGCCCGCAGCGCACAGCGCCTTTGGCACGCCGGTGGAACTGATGCAGTTTGTGGCGCGCTTGCGCGAACTCTCCGGCGGGAAACCTACGGGCTTCAAACTCTGCATTGGCCACCCCTGGGAGTGGTTTGCCATGGTCAAGGCCATGCTGCAAACCGGCATCACACCGGACTTCATCGTCGTCGATGGCACCGAGGGCGGCACTGGCGCGGCGCCTTTGGAGTTTATCGACCACGTGGGCTCGCCCTTGCAAGAGGGCTTGATCTTGGTGCACAACAGCTTGCGCGGCGCCGGGCTGCGCTCGCAGATCATGATCGGCTGCGCGGGCAAAGTGGTCAGCGCCTTTGACATTGCCCGTCTGATGGCGCTGGGCGCCAACTGGTGCAATAGTGCACGCGGCTTTATGTTTGCCATCGGCTGTATCCAGGCGCAGGCCTGCCACACCGGCCACTGCCCGACCGGCGTGACCACGCAAGACCCGCTGCGCCAGCAGGCGCTGGTGGTGGGCGACAAGGCCGAGCGCGTTTACCACTTTCACCAAAACACCTTGCACGCCCTCAAAGAGTTGGTGCAAGCCGCCGGCGTACAACACCCCAATGAGATCAACGCCCACCACATCGTGCGCCGCACCGGCGACCACGCGGTAGACAGCCTAGCCCATGCGCTGCTGCGTGAAATCCCCGAGGGCAGTTTGCTCAAAGACAGCTTGGACGGGCTGCCCACCGTGTACCAGCACCACTGGCCTAAGGCGAGTGCGGATAGTTTTTCCATCCAAGTGCACAGTCTGAGGTCTAGCCACTAAGATTTTTCTGGCATTGCGATTGTTTGGGCTGATGGCGTCTTGCAGAAAAATCGGCATGCCACCTGCGCGCGACCAGCTTGTGGCCTTGGCGTTATCACGCCCAGCCTAGTGCTTAGGAAATGGAATCTATTTCATTTCACAGATCAATTACCCATAGAGGTGCGCGTGGAAGGTAATTGCCGTCGCTCACAGTGATACCAGTGATAATTCACTGCAATTAATTTTCAATAAAAAACTGCATGGCTATTTTGCATCCGACGCGCCGCATTCAAGCACTTTTACCTCTTTATGCGCAGCGATTTAGTTGCATAGGTTCCGATTGTGAAGATACCTGTTGCGCGGGCTGGAAAGTGCCCATTGATAAGAAAACATTCGATGCGTACAAAGAGTCCAAAAATCCGCGCTTAGCGGAGCGCTTTGAGCTGCAAATCAAACAGCCGCAAAATCCTGTATCCGATAAAAACTACGCGCATATTGATTTGTCACCTACCACCGGTGATTGTCCGATGTTGGAAGAACGGCTTTGCGCTATTCATCAAGAGTTGGGTGAAGACAAGTTATCCAATACGTGTTTTACCTATCCCCGTACCACTACTGCCGTTGGCGATTTTCACCAGCAATCGCTGACGCTTTCCTGTCCTGAGGCAGCGCGCTTGGCACTCTTGGCGCCGGATGCTTTTGAATTTAGCCAATCAGATATTTCAGTTCGAGAGGATGCCGTGAGCAGGCTGGTGCCGCCCCCTGGAATCTCCATGGAGCAAATCAATGCAATTAGATTTTTTTGCATCCAGTTAATCCGAGGAGACAGGCTGGAGACTTGGCAAAAATTAGCCGTACTAGGTCTATTTTGTGAGTCCCTCAGCGCAGCCATCACGGCAGGCGAGTACAGCCGGATTCCCCAAATAATGGAAAGTACAAAGGCGCTGATCGAGTCTGGGGAGTGCCTCGATTTATTTAGTGGCATGCAGCCTCTGTATGACATCCAGGCGATGACCTTTGCAAATTTGTGGCACGTAAAAAGCAAAGGTAAAGTCGTATCAAGATCGCAAACGGCAGTAGACCAAGCGATTGCGCAGGGAATTGGCGCTGACCCTCAAACCGGTGACGTTACGGTTTCTGTTTTAACCGAACGCTATCGGCAAGGTATCAAAAGACTGCCAGAAGCTTTGAAAGAGGTTCCGTTTCTTCTGGAAAATTATGTGGTGAATGAAATGTGGAGAGAGTGTTTCCCATTTGCTGAAATGGCGCCCTATGCGCACTACCTTCGACTCGTCATCCGATTTGGTCAAATTCGATTCATGCTCGCCACCCAATGCAGCCAAGAAAATAGTTTGCCGAGCCATCGCTTTATGGCCCAAGTCGTGCAGACTTTTTGTCGGCGTTACCAGCATGACACGCAATTCACTAAAAACGTGAATAACTGGTTTACTAGCTCTGGCTGGAACGAGCTGCACAAAATTTACAGGCTCTTAATAATCTAATGCAAGCGGGCTTTGGCCAGCCGGCGTCCTTTGTTTGATGCCCCTGCGCTACGCGCAACGACGCCACCGGTGATAACGCAGTGGGCGCTTCGTCGCGAATCCCCAGGCCTATGCACCTTGCGCCCGAATCTTGCGGACCAGCGCCGTGGTCGAATAACCCGTTACAAAAGGCAGCGCCAGCGCCGTGCCGCCCCAGGAATGCATCAGCGCCGTCTCGGGCAGCACATCCATGTTGTAGTCGCCGCCTTTGACCAAGATATCCGGGCGGATTTCGGCGATCAGGGCTTGTGGCGTGTCCTCGCCAAACCAGGTCACCAGGCTGACCGCTTCCTGGCTGGCTATGACGATGGCGCGGTCCATTTCATTGTTGAGCGGGCGGTCGTCGCCTTTGCCTAGGCGGCGGGTAGAGGCGTCGGTGTTGAGCGCCACGATAAGGCTGCCGCCCAAGGCGCGGGCCTGCGCCAGATAGACCACATGGCCGCGGTGTACGACGTCAAACACGCCGTTGGTAAACACCCAGGGTCGGGGCAAGTGGGCGAGCGCCGCTGCCAGGCCACTGCGCTGGCATAGCTTGTCCAGCATGGCTGGCGACGCGGCGGCGGGGCTGGCGTCGCTCATGCCGCTTTGCCGGCGGCACCTGGCTCTAGCGCGCTGCCTAGTTCGCGTGCCAGTTCTTTGCGGTATTTGTTGAGTTCCTGTACGGTACCAAAACTGCGCTCCATCAAGAGGCTCATGTTGTGCAGTATGCGCTCGACCACCTTGTTTTCCCACACGGCGTCAAAATCAATTTGCTTGTCTAGCCAATGCTCCAGCCAGTCCGGGTTGGGTAATCGGGACTGCACCGTGTCTTTGGGAAATAGCGCTTTGTTCACATGCAAATTGGTCGGGTGCAAGGCCTGGCTGGTGCGCCGCGCGCTGGCCATCAGCACACCCACTTTGGCAAAGGCGCTTTTGGCTTCCAACCCTACGTTTTGGATGGCACGCTTCATATACTTCAAGTAGGCACCACCATGGCGCGCCTCGTCCTGGCTCAAGCGGGTGTAAATCGATTTGATCACCGGTTCGGTATGCCATTCGCTGGCGCGGCGGTACCAGTGGTTGAGGCGAATCTCGCCGCAAAAGTGCAGCATCAAGGTCTCTAGCGCCGGGGCCGGGTCAAACTCGAAGCGCACATTGTGCAGCTCGGCTTCGGTGGGCACCAGATCGGGGCGAAAGCGCCGCAAGTACTCCATCAGCACCAGCGAATGCTTTTGTTCCTCGAAGAACCAGATCGACATAAAAGCCGAAAAATCGCTGTCGCCCCGGTTGTCGCGCAAAAACATTTCGGTGGCCGGCAGCGCCGCCCACTCGGTAATCGCGTTCATTTTGATGGTGGTGGCCTGCTCGTCGGACAGGGCGGCTGGGTCAAAACTGGCCCAAGGAATATCACGCTCCATGTCCCAGCGGACGGATTCCAGTTGTCTGAAGAGTTCTGGGTAGAGCATGTGGTGCTTTCTGAAGCCTTCGATTTTAGGTGGCTGGTCTGCGCAACCGTGTCCTATGCCATTGATCGTTGTAGGACTAATTGCAGCCCTATTGCTTATTAAAAAGCGCATGGAACGATTAAATATAAAAAAAGACTGAGTGGTCACACTATTACTGTATAGTAACTCATATGGAGACACGCGCATGAAAATCGCCCTCATAGGCTCGGGCATAGCGGGTTTGGCTGTCGCGCATGGACTGCGCGCAAGCGCCGAGATCAGCCTGTTTGAAGCCGGCGATTACTTTGGCGGCCACACGCACACGGTGGATATCACCCTTGACACGCCCAGTGGCCAGCGCACGCATGGCGTGGATACCGGTTTTTTGGTATTTAACGACCGCACCTACCCCAATTTAATAGCCTTGTTTGCCCAATTGGGCGTGCCCTCGGCTGATTCGGATATGTCGTTTTCCGTGCAAACCGCTGCCAGCGGGGACGACCCGGCGCTGCAATGGTGCGGTACCTCGCTGGACGCCGTGTTTGCCCAGCGCAGCAATTTACTGCGCCCGCGCTTTTGGCGCATGCTGGCCGATGTAGTGCGCTTTAACAAACTGGCGACGGGCATGGCACTGCGCAACGCCGACGCGGAGTTGATGCAGCCCTTGGGCGATTTTTTGCAGCAACATGGTTTCTCTCAGGAGTTCAAGGACTGGTATTTCCTGCCCATGCTCGCCTGCATCTGGAGCTGTCCGACCGACCAGATGCTGGCTTTTCCCGTCTCCACCATGGTGCGCTTTTGCTACAACCACGGCCTGATCGCCCTGACCAACCGGCCCCAATGGCGCACCGTGCCTGGCGGCGCACGCCAGTATGTCGAAAAAATGCTGGCCGGCGTCAGTGACAAACGCCTGAACACGCCCGTGCAGCGTATCGAGCGCCTAGAAGACGGCGTCCTAGTGCATGCGCAAGGCCAGACCGAGCGCTTTGACAAAGTAGTGATCGCCACCCATAGCGACCAGGCGCTGGCATTGCTGGCCGATGCCAGCGGCCAGGAGCGCCAGATCCTGAGCGCCATTCGCTACCAGCCCAATGTGGCGGTGCTGCATACTGACGCCTCGGTGCTGCCAAGCCGCAAAAAAGCCTGGGCCGCCTGGAATTACCAGCGCACGGCGGGTACCGTTGCGGGCGAAAACGGCCCCCGCGTTTGTTTGCATTACTTGCTCAATAGATTGCAGCCATTGCCCTTTAGCCAACCGGTGGTCGTCTCGCTCAACCCGGCGCAGGCACTGGACCCGGCACTGGTGCATGGCCGCTATGACTACGCGCACCCGGTGTTTGACCTGGCAGCGACGCAGGCGCAGCAGCAATTGCCCGCGATCCAAGGCGCGCGCCATACTTATTTTTGTGGCGCCTGGACCGGCTACGGGTTCCACGAAGATGGCCTGAAATCGGGCCTAGCGGTGGCCCAGGCCTTGCAGCCGGTGCTGACCCAAGGCAGATGAGCATGGCCCCAGCGCAAGCCAAGATCGGCTTTGGCCAGGTGCGCCACACCCGGTTGGCGCCCAAGCGCCACGCCTTTGCTTACCCGACCTACTTTTTGATGTTGCCCATGCGCAGCCTGCACCGCGCGCCCGGCGCCTTGCCGCGCAACCGGCGCTCCGCGCTCAGCTTTTACGACTGCGACCATGGCGACGGACGCGGCCCGCAGCAAGGCGGCGCATTGGCTTGGCTGGAAGAATTGCTGCACAGCGAAGGCATTGATGACGCGGACGGCGAAATCTGGCTGCACTGCTACCCGCGCGTGCTGGGCTTTACCTTCAAGCCCGTGAGTTTTTGGTATTGCCACCGCGCCGACGGCAGTTTGCGCGCCGTGCTGGTGGAGGTCAACAACACCTTTGGCGAGCGGCACTGCTATTTGTTATCGAACGCGCAATTTGGCACCGAGCAGCGCGCAGACAAGGTGTTCCATGTGTCGCCGTTTTGCCCCGTGCAAGGCCAGTATCGTTTTCGTTTTATGGTCAACCCCCAAGGCGACCGCACAGTGGCGCGGGTGGACTATGACGATGCCCAAGGCCCTCTGATCCAAACCAGCGTCAGCGGCCAGTTGCAGCCCTTCACGGCACAGACCGCGCGCCATGCGCTGTGGCGCTACCCGCTCATGACTTTCGCCGTGGTCTGGCGCATCCACTGGCAGGCTTTGCGCCTGTGGCTCAAGCGTGTTCCGTTTTTCCGTCAACCCCCTGCGCCTGCCAGCTTTGTCAGCCGCTAGCTGTGTGATCTGCCTATGAACCCGAGTACCACCAAATACCGTGCTGATAAAGCGGCACAGCGACCGCCCGCGGCAGCCCGCACCGTATTGCAATTGCTGCAAAACATCCGCCACGGTAGCCTGACACTGCACCTGCCCGACGGCAGCGTGCAGCGCTTTGGCGACAAGCCCAGCCCGCACGCGACGCTGCACCTGAATAACTGGAACGCCTTTACTGGCGCGCTCAAATCGGGCGACATCGGCTTTGCCGAAAGCTTTATCGATGGCGACTGGACCACCCCGGATTTGACCGGCTTGCTGCGCGTGCTGGTGCAAAACCGCGCCGAGGTAGACCGTGTGATTTTTGGCAGCTGGCTGGGGCGACTGGCCTACCGCATCAAGCACCTGCTGCAACGCAATACCCGCAGCAACAGCAAAAAAAATATCCACGCCCATTACGACCTGGGCAATGACTTTTATGCGCTGTGGCTGGACCCGACCATGAACTATTCGTCGGCACTGTTTGGCGGCGATTTGACGCAAAGTTTGTCCCAGGCCCAAAACGCCAAAGTGCGCCGCGCTTTGCAGCAAGTGGATGTGGCGCCGGGTCAGCGCCTGCTAGAGATCGGTTGCGGCTGGGGTGCACTGGCCGAAATGGCGACCACAGAGCACGGCGCGCACATTACCGGCGTCACGCTCAGCACTGAACAGCTGGATTTTGCGCGCGCCCGCATGCAGCGCCAGGGCGTCGCAGCGCGCGCCGATTTGCGCTTGCAGGATTACCGCGATATCCAGGACGGACCCTATGACGCCGTGTGTTCGATTGAAATGATCGAGGCCGTGGGCCAGGGCTTTTGGCCCACTTATTTCGCCACGGTGGCGCGCATGCTCAAGCCCGGCGGCAAGGCCTGCATCCAAAGCATTGTGATCGCCGACGCGCTGTTTGAACGCTACGTAGAGTCCACCGACTTTATCCAGCAATACATCTTCCCCGGCGGCTGCCTGCCCAGCCCCTCAGAGTTCAAAGCGCAGGCCCGCGCTGCGGGCTTGGTAGTGGTGCAAGAGCACGCTTTTGGCCACGACTATGCACAGACGCTCAAGCGCTGGCGCGATTCCTTTTTAGCCCAGCGCGAGCACGTGCTGGCCTTGGGCTTTGACCAGCGCTTTATGCACATTTGGGAGTTTTACTTGTGCTATTGCGAAGCGGCGTTTATGGAAGACAACATCGATGTCTTGCAGTACACCTTGCAAAAGCCCCATGCGCCTACTTAGGCTTTTCCCACACGCGTGGCCCCGGGCTCTGATCGCGCTAGGGCTGGCTCTGCTGTGCGCCGGCGGCACCTTGTGGGCAGCTGCCACGCCGCTGCCACCTGCCGAGGTGGCACGCGAATTGGACAAACCGGTGCTGACCGGTAGCGGGCGTTTGCGTTGGCTGGGGTTCTCGGTGTACGAAGCCAGTTTGTGGACCGGAGCGCAGTTTCAGCCCGAGCGCTTTGGTGCGCACAGCTTTGCCCTAGAGATTCGTTACGCGCGGGCTATTAGCGCCAGTGCCTTGGCCGATGCATCGCTGAAACAAATGCAGTCCTTGGAAGCGCTGCCTCTGGTCCGGCAAAGCGAATGGCAACAGGCTTTGAAAAGCGCCTTTCCTGACGTGCAAGCGGGTGACCGACTTACCGGCGTGCACGTCCCGGACAAGGGTCTGCGCTTGTACTTCAACGGCCAGTTGCACAAAGCGATTGACGACCCGCTACTGAGCCAAAGTTTTTTTGCGATCTGGCTCAGCCCTGCCACGCAAGAGCCGCGTCTGCGGGCGCAGCTCATCGGGGCGGGTAGCTAAATGGCTGCACCGCAGGGCCTGTCTCGCTTACCTTGGTCGCAAGGCCTGCGCTATGGACTGATGGCTTTGCCGCTGGCGTTTGTCGCCTTGCCCCTCTATGTGCTCTTGCCCAATTACTACGCGCGCAATTTCGGCGTGCCGCTGGCCAGTCTGGGGGCCTTGTTGCTGTTGGCGCGCTTGGCCGATGCGGTGGTAGACCCCTTGTTGGGGCGCTGGGTAGACCGCTTGTTTGCCCGCTCACAAACGCAAGTACTGCGCTTTGCGGTGGCGGCAGCCTGCTTGTTGGGCGCAGGATTTATCGCGTTATTTTTTCCGCCCAGGCTCGTGCAGGATGAACTGCTGGTTTGGGCCGTTTGCGCCCTGCTGGTTTGCTACCTGGGCTATAGCGCGCTGACTTTGGTACAGCAATCTTGGGGCGCTTTGCTCGGCGGTGACGCAGCGTTGCGCAGCCGTGTCGTGGCCTGGCGGGAAGGGCTAGGGCTGGCGGGCGTCATCTTGGCGTCTGTGGCGCCACTGGCTTGGGGCCTGCCGGTGACGGCCGCTATCCTGTGCCTGGCCTTGGCCTTGTCGTGCTGGGCTTGGACAGGCGCAGCAGCGCCGCTGCTTGGGCCAGCACTAGGTGCGGACCGCGCGGATGCTGATGCGGGCAGGGGCCCGCGCGTTTTGGCTCCGCTGCGGTATCGGCCATTTCGCGCTTTGCTGGCGGTGTTTTTGGCCAATGGCATTGCCAGCGCCTTGCCCGCCACTTTAATTTTGTTTTTTGTGCAGGATAAATTGCAGGCGCCAGCCTCGATGGAGCCCTGGTTTTTGTCCAGCTACTTTCTAGCGGCAGGCCTGGCCATGGCGCCATCGGCGCGACTGGTGGCGCGCTTTGGCTTGCAACGACTTTGGCTCGCATCTATGGCCTTGTCGGTGGCCGTGTTTGCCTGGGCCGCACAACTGGGCAATGGTGACAGTCTGCCGTTTATTGTTATTTGCGTGCTGTCGGGTTGGTGCATGGCAGCGGACCTGACCGTGCCCGGCGCCATGCTGGCGGGTCTTATTACCAGCCAGCCTGTGCCCGGGCGGGACAGCGGCATTTTTTGGGGTTGGTGGAATATGGCAGCCAAACTCAATTTGGCTTTAGCGGCGGGCCTGGCCCTGCCATTGCTGTCCTATGCGGGTTATGAACCAGGGTATCGAACGCAGGCCGCTTTGCGCAGCATCACCTGGGCCTATTGCGTGTTGCCTTGCCTGCTTAAGCTGGCAGCAGCAGCGCTTTTGTATTTTTTGTTTATGAGGAAAACACCATGCAACGACGTCGCTTATTTGCGCTGACCTTGGCTAGCGGTACAGCCCTGGCTTTGGGTGGCTGTGCTTCCCAACAACTGGACAGTTACGCCCGCGAAAAACCTACGCTGGATTTACGCCAGTACTTCAACGGAACTTTGGACGCCTATGGCGTATTCACCGACTACACCGGCACCGTTGTCAAGCGTTTCAAGGTGGTGATGGTCTGCACCTGGAACGGCAATGAAGGCGTGTTGGACGAGGACTTTACCTATTCCGATGGCACCAAACAAAAACGCATATGGCGCCTGACCGCCGGCCCGGATGGCAGCTACACCGGCCGCGCTGACGATGTGGTGGGCAGCGCCCAGGGGCGCACGCTGGGCAATGCCTTTCAGTGGCAATACACCTTGGCGCTGCCGGTGGACGGGAAAATTTATGAAGTGCAATTCGACGACTGGATGTACTTGGTTGATGAGCGCGTGATGCTCAACAAAGCGCGCATGCGCAAGTTCGGTCTGCCGCTGGGTGAAGTCACCCTCAGCTTTAGCAAGCGCTAAGCCATGGCCTGGCTGCAAGCACTCAACCCCCCGCTGCGCGATTGGCGCGGCCTCTCGGTATGGATCGTGGGCGCCAGCAGCGGCATTGGCCGCGCCACGGCCTCGGCCCTGCATGCGCAAGGCGCGCTGGTGACCGTGTCTGCGCGCAATGCGCAGGCTTTGGACAGCTTTGTGCAAACCCATCCGGGCAGCACAGCCCAGGTACTCGATTGCAGCGATGCGCAGGCTGTGACCCAGCTCGCGCAGCAATGCTGGCCCCACAGCGCGCCGGACATGGTGCTGTATTGCGCCGGGCACTACCTGCCCATGCGCGCGCAAGCCATGGACCTGGTGGAAATGCGCCGCCACTGGGAGGTCAATTACCAGGGCGCGCTCAACGTCTTGCAAGCCGTGCTGCCCGCCATGCGCGCTCGACGCAGCGGCCATATCAGCCTGGTGGCCAGCGTCGCTGGTTTTCGTGGCCTGCCCAATAGCTTGGCCTACGGCCCCACCAAGGCCGCTCTGATCAACCTGGCAGAAAACCTTTACCTGGACTTGCAAACTGATGGCATTGCTGTGTCGGTGGTGAATCCTGGTTTTGTACAGACGCCTTTGACCGACAAAAACAGTTTCTCTATGCCCGCACTGATCACCCCGGCGCAAGCCGCTGCTGCCATGCTGCGTGGCTGGGCGCAAGGGCGCTTTGAAATTCACTACCCGCGCCGCTTTACGCTGTGGATGAAGCTCTTGCGCTTGCTGCCTAACCGCTGGTATTTCTTTCTGGTCCGAAAGGCAACAGCATGACGGCACGCATCGATCCGCCCGACGCATCTAACCGGCTTGCCGCGCCTTCGGACGCGGCGCATGCTCCTGCGGTCGATGTCCTGGTGCATTGGTTTGAAAACCTCACAACCGAAAGCGTACGCCAAGCGCATCGGTATTACGCGGCGGATGCGCGATTCAAAGACCCGTTCAATGACGTGCGAGGCGTACCCGCCATCGAAGCGATTTTTTCCCATATGTTTGAGGCTTTAATCGCCCCGCGCTTTGTGGTGACGGGCCGAGTGGCGCAGGGCGCACAGTGTTTTCTGACCTGGGAATTTCGCTTTGGCTTTCGCAATTTTCACCCGGGCCGCGAGCAAGTGATTTTGGGCGCCTCGCATGTGGTGTTTGACGCGACGGGCAAAGTGCAACTGCACCGTGACTACTGGGACGCTGCCGAAGAGTTATATGAAAAACTGCCTCTGGTCGGTAGTCTGATGCGTTGGCTTAAGCGCCGCGCCAATAGCTAATGCGCCGCGCCAATAAATAGGCTGCTGCGTTTGCGCGATCGCTGCGCACAGCTTTGCACCTCAGCGGCGTTTTAGAAGGGCACGGTGTCCGCGAAACTGGGGCGCTGGGCCAGCTTTTCGTGAAGCTTGGCCAGGTTGGGGTGGCGGGCGCGCCAGTCGATGTGCGCAAATCGAAAATCCAGATAGGCCAGCGCACAACCCACAGAAATGTCCGACAAGGTGAGGTGGATGTCTGAGAAAAAATGACGCTCTGCCAAGCCCTTAGACATAGCCTCCAACGAGGCGTCTACTTTGGCAATTTGGCGCTCTATCCAGGCCTGGCTGCGCTCGCTGTCAGTGCGGCCTGGCCAGATCGCTTCCAGGCGCGCCAAGATCAAGGCATCGAGTACGCCATCGGCCATGGCTTCCCAGGTCTTGACCTCGGCACGCGCGCGCCCGGTGCCAGGTATGAGCTTACCCACTGGCGAGAGCGCATCGAGGTATTCCACGATCACGCGCGAATCAAACAAGGCTTCGCCGCCTTCCATGATCAGGCAGGGCACCTTGCCCAGCGGGTTGGACTGCGTGATGGTGGTGTCAGCAGCCCAGACGTCCTCCGTCACAAACGCATAGTCGAGTTTTTTCTCTGCCATCACGATGCGTACTTTGCGCACATAGGGACTAGACGTCGAGCCAATTAATTTCATACGCTTGTGTGATTCCAACTAGGGAGGGGCATTCTATACAGGGTGATACGCCTACAATTACGGCATGAATTTCTTCCCTATCGACGCGATTTCCCCTTTGGATGGGCGTTACGCCAACAAGCTGTCCGATTTACGGCCTTTGATGAGTGAATTGGGCTATATGCAGCGCCGTGTACAGGTGGAGATAGCCTGGTTTGTCGCCCTGAGTGACGCCGGTTTTGAAGAATTCAAACCCTTGAGCACTGGCGCGCGCAAGTACCTGCTTGGGCTGGTCAAAAACTTTTCAGTGGCCGATGGCCAGGCGATTAAAGACATAGAAAAAACCACCAACCACGATGTCAAGGCGGTGGAATATTGGCTTAAATCCAAATTCGAGGCCCGTCCCGAGCTATTGGCTGCCTCCGAATTTGTGCATTTCGCTTGTACCAGCGAAGACATCAACAATACCAGCCATGCTTTGCAGCTGCGCGCGGCGCGCGGCATCGTATTGCTGCCACAGCTCGACCGTCTGGTGCTGATGCTGCGCGATATGGCGCATGCCTATGCCGATGTGCCCATGCTCAGCCGCACCCATGGCCAGACCGCCAGTCCCACCACGGTGGGTAAAGAAATTGCCAATGTGGTGGTGCGCCTGCAAGCGGCTTGCGAGCGTATTGCCAGTGTGCAAATTATGGGCAAGATGAATGGTGCGGTGGGCAATTACAACGCGCATTTATCTGCCTGGCCCGATTTCGATTGGGAAGGTTTTGCCCGCCGCGTGGTGGAAGCGCCCGAGCCGCTTGGCCTGGGCCTGGTGTTTCAGCCTTACAGCATCCAGATTGAGCCGCACGATTACATGGCCGAATTGTTTGATGCCGTGGCCCGCACCAACACCATCCTGATCGACTGGTCACGCGATGTCTGGGGCTATGTGTCGCTTGGCTATTTCAAGCAAAAGCTGCGCGCCGGTGAGGTGGGCTCCAGCACCATGCCGCACAAAGTCAACCCGATTGATTTCGAAAATGCCGAAGGCAATTTAGGCCTCTCCAATGCCTTGTTGCGCCACCTCAGCGAAAAGCTGCCTATCAGCCGCTGGCAGCGCGACCTGACCGACTCCACGGTGTTGCGCAATATGGGCGTGGCCTTGGGCTATGCCTTGCTGGCCTACCAGTCGCTGCAAACTGGTTTGGGCAAGCTGGAGATAAATACCGCCGCGATTGCCGCTGACTTGGATAATTCCTGGGAAGTGCTGGCCGAGCCAATACAAACCGTGATGCGCCGCTACGGTTTGCCCCAGCCTTACGAGCAGCTCAAAAACTTCACGCGCGGCGCGGCGATGACGCGTGAACTGATGCAAGGCTTTATCCAAGGCCTGGCCATTCCCGAGGCTGAAAAGCAGCGACTGTTGGCCATGACACCGGCCAGCTACACCGGTAAAGCATCGCAGTTGGCGCGGCGCATCTAAGCGCACGGGGGAGTTCAAGCTGGCCGGGCAGGGACGGTTTATGGGCCGTCTTGTTGTTTCAGCGCCAGCGCCCGCTCGTAAAGCGCATTGCGCGCTTCGCCGCTGATGTCAGCAGCCAATTTGACAGCTGTTTTCAAAGGCAGCTCCGCCAGCAAGAGGCGCAGTATCCGGTCGTCTTGGGTTTGCGCGAGCGGCGCCTCGGGCGCGTGGACTACGAGCGTAAATTCACCGCGCAAGCGCATGCTGTCGGCGTCCAGCCAAACGACCAAAGCGTCGGCACGCATGCTGGCGATTTCTTCAAACTGTTTGCTCAACTCCCGCCCCACGGTCAGCGTACGCTCTCCTAGGCGGGCGAGTGCTTGCGCCAAGGCTTGCATGCGGTGCGGGGCTTCGAGCAGCACGAAGGCACGGCCTTGGCCGGCGAGCACCTCCAGCGCTTGCGCGCGTTCACCCGCTTTGCTGGGCAAAAACCCGGCGAATACAAAGCCGCTTTCTTGCTCGCCGCCTTGCAGCGCGCCGGCAGCGCTGAGCAAAGCGGTCACGCTGCTGGCGCCAGGCAGGGGTAGCACGCGCAAGCCCTGCGAGCGCACGTGCGCAACCAGGCGCGCACCCGGGTCGCTGATGCCGGGCGTACCCGCATCACTGACATAGGCGACGCGCCCGCCCTGGCGCAGCAAGTCCACCACGCTGTGGGCTGCCTGGGCTTCGTTGTGCTGGTGCAGCGCCAATACTTGGGCGCTGCTTTTGTCGATGCCGTAGGCGCGCAAGAGCGTGCGCGTGTGGCGCGTGTCTTCGCAGGCGATATGGTCGGCCAGCGCCAACACATGCAAAGCGCGCAGGCTGATATCGGCCAAATTACCGATGGGCGTGGCTACCACATAGAGCGCGTTTTTTGGATAATCTTGGGCACCGGCGGCCTCTTGGGCAGCCTTCAGGGCGGAGTCAAATAATGCAATCACGCAAGGGTTTCCTTGGGGCGCAAGCTGCGCCGCCTAGCAGCAAAAAAATCGGCGATGCCGCCGAGGACGAAGCCTTGCAGTTTTTGCAGGATCGGGGCCTGCGTCTGCTGACGCGCAATTATCGGACACCGGGGCGCGGCGGTGGCGAGATTGATCTGGTCATGCGCGAGAGCGACGGCACGCTGGTATTTGTGGAAGTGCGCAAGCGCCTGCGCTCTGACCACGGCGGCGGCGCTGCGAGCGTCGGGTGGGTCAAGCAAAAGCGCATCGTGCGCGCGGCGCAGCACTACCTTTTGGGCGTCAGCCGGTTGCCGCCTTGCCGCTTTGATGTGGTGCACATTGATAGCACGGGCGTGCATTGGTTGCCCGCTGCTTTTGCTGCCACGTAACGGACGGCGTCTGGCCCAAGCGCATGCAGCCGAACCACTCGAACGTGTTTGGTGCCGGGCTGTGGTGCGCACTTGGTGTGGGGCTTTGCGCTTGGCGGTTATCATTAGCGTATGCTTGAACAACGCATAGAACAACACTTTATCGACAGCGCCGACCTGAAGTACCAAGCCGCGCAGGTGCTCAGCAAGCCAATTGCGCAGGCTATCGGCGCGATACTGGCCAGTGTGACCAGCGGCGGCAAAGTGCTCGCTTGCGGTAATGGTGGATCGGCCGCAGACGCGCAGCATTTTTCTGCCGAATTTGTAGGTCGCTTTGAGCGCGAGCGGCCCGAGTTGGGCGCCATTGCTTTGACGACCGATACCTCCATCATTACGGCGATTGCCAACGACTACGATTTCAATTCGATTTTTTCGCGCCAGGTGCGCGCACTAGGCCAAGCCGGTGATGTGCTGCTGGCTATTTCCACCAGTGGCAACTCCGCCAATGTACTGGCAGCGATTGAAGCGGCGCACCAGCGCGATATGGTGGTGGTGGCGTTGACCGGACGCGGCGGCGGAAAAATCGGCCATGTCCTGCGCGACACAGATGTGCATATCTGCGTTCCGCACGAACGTACTGCGCGCGTGCAGGAAGTGCATATATTGACCCTTCATTGCATTTGCGATGGGGTAGATGCCCAGCTGATGGGCGAACAAGAAAGTGCTTTATGAAATCTATGCTGCGTTATGTATCGATTGGTCTGTTATTGGTAGCGACGGTGCTTTCGACGAGTGCTTGCTTCCCGCTGTTTGCCGGTGGTGCCGTGATGACTGGGCTTGTCGCTGTGGACCGCCGTACCTCGGGTGCGATGTTGGAAGACCAGTCGATCGAGCTCAAAATCAGCGGGCGTATCCGTGAGGCGCTGGGTGAAAAAGTCCACATCAACGTCACTAGCTACAACCGCAAGGTATTGCTCACGGGCGAAGCCCCCGACCAACAGGATAAGGAACGGGTTGCTGAGATCGCTAAACTGACAGACAACCTCACCAGCGTCTGGAATGAAGTGGGGGTGACGGCGATTACCACCTTGACCGAACGTACCAACGACCTGGTCACCGCCGGGCGTATCAAGGCCGATCTGATCGACGCCAAAGACTTGTTCAGCAACGCCTACAAGGTGGTGGTCGAGCGTGGCACAGTGTATGTGATGGGGCGCATTACGGCTCGGGAGTCCAAGCGTGTTGCCAGCGTGATCAGCGGCGTAACCGGCGTTAAAAAGGTGGTCTTGGTGCACGAGACCATCACCGAGGAAGAGTTGGCCAACCTCACGGCCAAGCCTGCCAACTAAGTAAACCGAGCCAAGCCGGGCCCCCTGCGCCGGGCCCATGGGCTCTTTATAAAAGCCGTTTGATCAGGCTGGACGTGTCCCAGCGCCGACCGCCCATTTGCTGCACATCTGCGTAGAACTGGTCCACCAAGGCAGTGACGGGCAGCCGCGCACCATTGTGTTTGGCCTCATCGAGCACCAGTCCCAGGTCCTTGCGCATCCAATCGACCGCGAAACCGAAATCAAATTTGTTGGCCACCATGGTTTTGCCGCGGTTGTCCATTTGCCAGCTTTGGGCTGCGCCTTTGCCGATGACGTCCAGCACTTGCTCCATGTCCAGGCCGGCCTTTTGTCCAAAGGCAACGGCTTCGCTCAGACCCTGTACCAGACCGGCAATGGCGATTTGATTGACCATTTTGGCCAGTTGCCCAGCGCCGCTGTCCCCTAAAAGGGTAAAGGCGCGGGAGAAGGCCATAGCGGCGGTTTTGGCGGCATCAAAGGCCACTGCTTGGCCGCCGCACATAACCGTGAGCATGCCGTTTTGCGCACCGGCCTGACCGCCCGAGACCGGGGCATCAACAAAATGCAAACCCAAGGCCTGCGCTTGGGCATGCAGCTCGCGCGCTACGGTGGCCGATGCGGTGGTGTGGTCCACCAGCACTGCACCGGCACGCATGCCGGCAAAAGCTCCGTCGTCACCCAGCACGACGCTGCGCAAGTCATCGTCATTGCCAACGCAGCAAAACACGATGTCCGCACCCTGCGCCGCCTGCTGTGGCGTCGGCGCACTGGCATGGGCACCTAATTGGCTGGCGCGGCCTGCAAACTCTTGGGTCCAGCTGTGGGCCTTGGCCGGCGTGCGGTTATAGACCGTGACCTGGTGCCCGGCCAGCGCCAGATGGCCCGCCATCGGGTAACCCATGACCCCCAGCCCTATAAAAGCCACCCGCTGCGCAGGTGCCGGGGGATAGGTTTTGGGGTTTAGGCTGGCGGGTTGGCTCATATTTTTCCTTGCAGGGCGGGTTGGCGGAGCCCGCACTTTAGACGATTATGAGATTTTCAGTCCCGTGGCTCAGACTGGCCACGCCCTCTTCATTGCCCCGCAGCTTGATGGCCAGGCGCAAGTCGTTGGTCGAATCAGCGTGGCTTAAGGCCTGGTCATAGCTAATTAGGCTTTGCTGGTGCAAGGCGTAGAGGGCTTGGTCGAAAGTTTGCATGCCCATGCTTTGGCTTTTGCGCATGGTTTCGCGGATCTCGGCAACTTCCCCTTTTTTGATCAGTCCGGCCACCATGGGAGAGTTGAGCAAGATCTCGATCGCTGCGACGCGTCCTTGGCCGCTGGCGCGTGGCAGCAAGCGCTGGGAAATGATGGCGCTCAGGTTGAAGGACAAATCTTGTAGTAGCTGACCGCGCCGGGTATCCGGAAAAAAATTGATCATCCGGTCGAGCGCTTGGTTGGCATTATTGGCGTGCAGCGTGGCAATACAAAAGTGCCCGGTTTCGGCAAAGTCGATTACCAGCTCGACGGTCTCGCGGCTGCGCAACTCGCCGAACACGATCACATCGGGCGCCTGGCGCAAGGCATTGCGAAGCGCGCTGTCCCAGCTGTCGGTATCCAAACCGACTTCGCGCTGCGTGACGATGCAGTTTTTATGCGCATGGACAAATTCCACCGGGTCTTCTACCGTCACGATATGGCCATACGAATGGGTATTGCGCCAATCCAGAAGAGCGGCCAAGGTGGTGGACTTACCTGATCCCGTGCCGCCGACCATGACGCACAGGCCACGCTTGTGCATGGCCACTTGCTTAAGCACCTGGGGCAAGCCCATCTCATCAATGCTCGGCGGCGTAAACGGAATTGCGCGCAAGACCATACCCACCTTTCCCAATTGCACAAATGCGTTGACGCGAAAGCGCCCTAAGCCCGGTGGCGCGATCGCAAAGTTGCACTCTTTGGTGTGCTCAAAATCGGCAAACTGCCGCTCGGTCATGATGGTGCGCGCCAGCATGGCCGTGTGCTCGGGCAGCAAGGACTGCGGCGAGGCTTTGGTAAGCACCCCATCGATTTTGAAGGCCGGCGGAAAGTCCGCCGTGATGAACAAGTCGCTGGCCTTGTGGCTGGCCATGATCTTGAGCATTTCTGAAAACAATTGTGTCGCCTGTTCGCGGTTCATGGGGGGCTTCCTTTGCTATCCGGTGCGTATTTGGCGCGCTCAAGCCTTAAAGGTCTCGGAGGATTTGGCTTTGCTGCGCGCCTCGTCCCGGCTGATGCGGTGTGTCTTGACCAGTGCCAGCAGGCTTTGGTCCAGGGTTTGCATGCCTATGCCATTGCCCATTTGAATGGCTGAATACATTTGCGCCACCTTGCCCTCGCGTATCAGGTTGCGGATGCTGTTGGTACCCAGCATGATTTCATGGGCGGCAACACGCCCGTCGCTGGTGATGTTTTTGCACAAGGTTTGCGAGATCACCGCCTGTAGTGATTCGGACAACATGGCGCGCACCATTTCTTTTTCGTCGCCGGGGAACACATCAATAATCCGGTCTATGGTTTTGGCAGCGCTGGACGTGTGCAAGGTGGCTAACACCAGGTGTCCGGTTTCAGCGGCCGACAGCGCCAGGCGTATGGTTTCTAAGTCGCGCAATTCGCCCACCAAAATCGTGTCCGGGTCTTCGCGCAGCGCGGAGCGCAGCGCTTGGGAAAAGCCATGTGTGTGGGGACCGACTTCACGCTGGTTGATCAGACAATTGCGTGGGATATGGACGAACTCAATCGGATCTTCAATGGTCAGAATATGCCCGTGCTGGTTTTCATTGAGATGGTTGACCATGCCCGCCAATGTGGTGGACTTGCCCGAGCCGGTCGGGCCGGTCACCAGCACCAGCCCCCGAGGTTTGAGCGCGATATCGGCAAAGATGGCGGGGGCGTCGAGCTGCTCCAGGCTCAAGATTTTGCTGGGGATGGTCCTGAACACCGCGCCTGCGCCGCGCAATTGGTTAAAGGCATTGACCCGGAACCGCGACAGGCCATCGATCTCGAACGAAAAATCCGCCTCCAGCATTTCTTCGAAGCGCTTGCGCTGTCCGTCACTCATGATGTCGTAGATCATGTCCAGCACATCTTTATGGCTTAAATCGGGCAAATTCAGGCGACGTACATCGCCATGAACCCTTAATATCGGCGGCAAACCGGCTGACAGGTGCAAATCCGAGGCCTTGTTTTTGACGCTAAAAGCCAGTAGTTGCGAAATGTCCATGGTGTTTATCCCGGTTGTTGGCTTATTTTTAATCACAAATAACATAATTGTTTTAATTACTATATTCTAATTATGTTGGAAATAAAAAATAATTTGGAAGCAATAGGGCTGCGCCTGCGTCAGGCCTGTGCGTCTGCGGGCCGGGACCCGTCCTCAGTCCGCTTGCTGGCTGTCTCCAAGACCTTTCCGGCGCAAGCGGTCGCCCAGGCCCATGCCGCAGGGCAGGTCGATTTCGGGGAGAACTACATCCAAGAGGGTGTAGACAAAATCCGGCAACTGGCGCACTTGCCGCTGGTCTGGCACTGCATTGGCCCGATCCAAAGCAATAAAACCCGGCTGGTCGCCGAGCATTTCGACTGGGTGCATTCGATTGACCGGCCCAAAATTGCGCATCGTTTGAGCGAGCAGCGGTCGCCATCTTGCGCGCCGCTCCAAGTGTGCATTCAGGTCAACGTCGATGGCGGACCAACCAAGGCGGGTGTAGCGCCCGAACAAGTTGCCGAGCTGGCCCGCCAGATCGCCACGCTACCGGGCTTGCGTCTGCGCGGGATCATGAGCATTCCTGAGCCTGCAGCGGACTTTGCAAGTGCCTTGGGAGTCCATCAGCGCGCCCGGGCCGTGTACGAATCCCTCAAGGCACAAGGCTTTGATCTGGACACACTGTCGTTGGGCATGAGTGCAGATTTAGAAGCGGCCGTCCATGCGGGAAGCACGATGGTGCGCGTGGGCTCGGCGATTTTTGGAGCCCGCAGCGCACGGGCATAAAAAAAGCCCTTGCTGATAAGCAAGGGCTTTTATTTGTCCGGGAAGGAATTGCAATTTTTTAAAACGTATAGCCTACGCTTAGCGTGATGACAGAGGGACTCATAGTCACATCTGCATTACGTTCTATGCCCAAGGTGTTACTGGTCATCTTTGTGCTGACTTGCGCGGTCGACCATACGATGTTGGCGCTCCAAGGCCCGCTGATTTGTGCTGTAGCGCCTACCTGAAATGCCAATCCTATGGATGATGAAAGTTTGATAGAGGTCGGTCCCCCGTTAACCTTGTCATTGACCGCAGTGGAGCTTGCGTTATCAAACACCGTGTAGTTAATACCTGCTCCGACAAAGGGACGCACACCACCACCCACGTCGTCAAACCGGTAGTTCAAAAACAAGGTTGGCGCGATTTGGCGCACGGTTGCCGCAACTTGCCCGTTCAGTGCGGCGACCCCCGGCGTGACGGCACTCGCATTTTTAACCACCAGTGTGTTGTCATGGGTGGGCGGTATGCCCAATGCAAGTTCCACTTCTAAGTTGGGCTCAATTTCACGCGCTACCGAGAAAAACAGGGTGGACTGCTTGCTGACGTTCAAACTTAGTGCGTCGGTTGGGGTAAAAGGGCCATAAATAGACGAAGCGGATGATTGCGGATCGATTTGAACCCAGCCAACTCTTACCGTAGTGGCTTGTGCAAACGCTGCACTGGAAAAGCCAAATACCAAAGTCGTGAACGCAATGCTCAAGCACGTGTTTTTTTTCATAGCGAGGACTCCGACGAATTATTGAAACTGGCTGAAAAATGCCCGTGCTGCTACATTGCAGAACGGGGGAACCAGGGTGCCGTGGTAGCTGCTAACCACTGCCGTAGCTGCGGCAACGGCGGCCTCTCCAGAACTTTTGCCAGCAGCAAGTGCTGCTGTGGCTGCTGCTGTGCCGGTAGCCGCTTTATTGCTCGCGAATGCCGCTTTTACCGCTCCGAAGGGATCGGCGTTGGTCGCTGCCGAATCAACATCCAACTCCGTGACGAGCGGACCTAAACCTGTCCAGAGTGTCTTCATGACCGTCGTGTGTACAGCGTAGAAGACGGTCGGATCTCCATTTCCGCCGCACAAAAGTACCGGCGATGTAGGAGTCCAGCCGCGTAGATCGTTTGCTTTAGCTGCCTTTCGCAAGGGACTACTGGGGGATGCAGCGGGTAGCAGTGTGGTCCCTGCAATGGCGCCGTCGGGGTTCGCCATCGCATCGGCTACATAACTCGCGCGCGCACTGTTTTTTATCAGGTTGGCGGTGCCAAATCCAGACGCAAAAAGTGCGTCGATTGCACCGTAGCCCGTAGGAGGGGTGATGGCGCTCATGCCCGTCGGTGCGGTACTGCTAAACAATGCAGTTTGAGGCAATTTGGAGAATATGGTCGTCCAGTTGTAGGGCCCGGGCAAAAGACTTTCTATGCCGGTTGCATAAGCGCTCTCATACAAATCACCAGGCGTGCTGTAAATGTCACCAAAGGTTTTTTGCGCACTGGTGATAATCATTGGTGTGAAAATTGTCGAACCCGCATTGACTTGCCCTAGGAAAGTCGCATCTGACTGGGCAGCTAGTGCATAGGGTCCAGACATAGGCGCCGATGCAGTTACCAGGATATTTGCTTCTTGTAAGGCCCGGTGTGTAGCCATTGCCACATGACCGCCTTGGGAATATCCGGTCACAAACAATCTCGCGCTTGCCGTCGTGGAAGAAAGTAGTCCCGGCAAAGCGGTCTTGGCTGCTTTCAAGGCATCCATCATATCTTTAGATTGTTGGTCAGCATTGAGGTAAGGGTGGTAGTCCAGTGTAGAACTGTCGTAGCCAGCGTAATTGGGCGCTACTACGATGTAGCCCTGTGCTGCATAAAGAGCCGCCAGCATCGTGGATTCTGAAAATGCCGGGTTAGTGCGGTCTATCCAATCCGCCAAGTTATAGCGTTTTTCGATTGTTGTGCCATGGGCATAAAGCAAAATAGGACGCGCACCCGTGCAGCGAGCATCATTACCGGTTGGTACCATCAAGGCCGCAGATGCAGTAGTCGCCTCGCCTTTGCCTCCCACGGTCCCGTACTTGATGTAGTTGACATCGACGCCGCAAACTGGGTCGTTGGCTAGTTGCAACAAGGCTTGGCCACTACTACTGGCCATCAGCGAACCTTTGAACTCAGCAGCAGACACCGAGATGATTCGCGGCGGCGGTGATTGCATCAGATCACCTCTGGCTGGACTGGTGGATTGGAGGCCAAGCGGGCCACCGCCACCGCCGCATGCTGCAAGCAGCAATACCGTGATGGAACCGAGCGCCAACTGTTTTACAAATCGCATACTGAATGTCTCCTTGGGTATTGAGGGGCAGCGGTCTTCATGCTATGGGTGAAATAGCAAATTCGGTAGCCAATTTAGTGGAAACCCCAGTTTTGCGTAATTCGGGTAAACCCGTTCAGAACACATGGGTTGCTGCGGTCTCGCCCCTTCATTGCCGTCAGGGCCGAGCACAGGACGGTCCCATTGGTGCGTCGCAGCATTGTGCCGGTGCCCAGTCTGGGTTTTGGGCTTGCCCCGGTCTGGCCTTATTGCCGGTAGCGCAGCTTCATCAGCAAAATCATCATGGCCAATGACAGCGTGATGCCGTTGGAGATGATGATGGGCCAAGCCGAAAGTAGCCAGCCATAGACCACCCACAAGGCGATGCCCACGGTCAGCACGGTGTACATGCCCAGCGAGATGCCGCTCACGTCCTTGGTGCGAAAGGTATGCCAGACCTGGGGCATGAAGGCGATGGTGGTCAGGCTGGCGCCCAGGGTGCCAATGGTGTCGGTGAGATTCATAGGTCTTGTTATTTGTCCTGGGCGGCCCAGTCCACCAGCGCGTCCAGCACGGGGCGTGCGGCGGCCGCGTTGGCATGGTTGATAAGGGCGACTACGGCATAGCGTTTGCCGCTAGCGGCATCGACATAGCCGGCGATGGCATTGACGCCTTGGAGGCTGCCGGTTTTGAGGTGGGCACTGCCCGCAGCACGGGCTTTGGAGCGGGTGAGCGTGCCATCGATACCGGTGATGGGCAGCGATGCCACGATCTCGGGCATCAAGGGCGAGCGGTACGCGTGTTGCAGCAACTGGCCTAGCGCACGGGCATTGATGCGCTCCGTGCGGGACAAGCCAGCGCCGTTATCCACCAGCGGCAGGTCGTCCGTGCCGATATGCGTTTCCCACCATTTTTGCAACACGGCGCGTGACTGCTCGGCCCGCGCCGTGCCAACACCGCCTTCGCGGCCCAAGGTCAAGAACACTTGCTGGGCCATGACGTTATTGCTGTATTTGTTGATCTCGCGCACCACCTCGGCCAGCGGCGGCGAGCGCCACTCCAATAGTGGCTTGGCTTCTTGCAATTTGCTGGGCACCGTGCCCCAGCGGACATTGCCTTCCAAACCCGCGCCCATGCTGCGCCACAGACCTTGCACCGCGCGGGGTGCATAACTGGTGGGGTCAGCATAGGCAATGGGCCAGATTTTTTCCCCGCAGCTGGCGGGCAGAGCGCCACCAAAGCGAATGCGCAAGGGATCGGAAAAATCCGCCTTGAGACCGGCACGGTAGTCATTGCAGGTGCCACTGCTTAGCGACACGCTGTCCTGGGTTTGCACGCCTGCTAAAGGCGGGTCGTACTGCACCCGCGCCACACGCCCGCCGGGCTCGGGTGTGAAAGTCATAACTAGGGATTTGTAATTGATCAGTAGCGCTTCAGGCCGCGCGTTGTAGGGGCGTAGCGGCTCGCCGTCAAACGCGCCGGGGTCCTGGTCAGGAACATAAAACGCACCATTGTCCAGCACGATGTCGCCGCTGATACGCGAAATACCCAGGCTTTGCACCCGGCGCAGCAGCAACCACAAGCGCTCCATGACCAGTTGGGGATCGCCCTGACCCTGGATGTAAAGATTCCCGTTCAAGGTGCCATCGCGCACTGGGCCGTCGACGTACACCGGTGTGGTCCAACTGAAAGCCGGGCCTAGTAAGTCCAGTGCCGCATAGGTGGTCAGCAACTTCATCACCGAGGCTGCATGCATAGGTGCTTCGCTGCGGTGCTGTAAGCGTGGCGCGGCTTTGGCATCCAGCGCATCCACGACCAAAAATGCCGTAGCGTTGGCCGGGATACGGGCCAGTTGCAAAGCCTCTGCGACCGGCGCGGGAAGCTGGGCCTGCGCGCAGGCGCTGACCGTAAATATCAGCCAAGCCATGCTAAGCCGCAGGGGGAAACAAAAAGCCATGGTTGATTATCAGTGGCTAGGTACTTGGGGGTTACCAACTGGGTACGAGCACTACTTTGCTTTGCTTCGCCTAAGAAAAGTAAAAAAAAGGCGCGCCAAAGGCTGTGCCCCCAAGGGGTAGCTTGCGCTACGCGCGGTACTCAGCACGGCCTCATGGCCCAGGGAGCCCACATACCGCGTTGTGCCGCTGCCGTATCCGCACCCAGCCCCAAGTCATTGCCTACGATAGCCACGTACACTGCCCATATGAATAAAAACTTATGGCTGCTATCGCTTTGCCAAGGATTCTTGCTTACCAACAATATTGCTTTTATCGCGATCAATGGATTGGTGGGTTTGCGGCTGGCGCCCGAGGCCTGGATGGCTACCCTGCCGGTGATGGGCTATGTGCTGGGCTCGGCTTTTTCTACGCCGGTGGTGGCGCGGGTGCAGGCGCACTGGGGTCGGCGTATCGGGTTTCAAACTGGGCTGGTGGTCGCGCTGGTGTCCACTTTGTTGGCGGCCTGGGCTATTGAAAGCGATAGTTTCTGGGGGCTGGTCGCTGCCACCTTTGTCGCCGGGTACTACAGCGCCAATGGACAGTTGTACCGCTTTGCTGCTGCGGAATTGGCATTACCAGCAGCGCGTGAACGTGCCGTGTCCTGGGTGCTGGCGGCGGGTTTGTTTGGTGCGGTGGTCGGGCCGTACCTGGTAGTGCACTCCATGCAAATCTGGAAGGTTCCGTTTGTGGGCGCTTACCTGGCGTTGGCGGCGGTGGCGCTGTTGTCATTGCTGATCATGGGCCGCATCGTCTTCGCGCCCGAGCCGGTGCGCGCCGCCGGGGCTGTGGCGCCGGATGCGGGGCGCAATGTCTGGCAGCTGATGCGTGAGCCGGTGTTTTTTGTTGCCTGTATGGCCGCCGCGCTGGGTTATGGTGTGATGAATCTTTTGATGGCGGCTACGCCCCTGGCTATGCAGCAATGCGGCTTGGACTTTGCCTCCACTGCCCTGGTGTTGCAGTGGCATGTGCTGGGCATGTTTGCGCCGGGCTTTTTTACTGGCGATTTCATCAAGCGCTGGGGTGCCTTGCCCGTGATGGGCGTGGGCGTTTTGCTCAACGCCGCCTGTGTGGTGGTCGCGCTCAGTGGGGTAGATGTGCTGCAGTTCAGCGTGGCTTTGTTTTTATTGGGCGTGGGTTGGAACTTTTTGTTCACTGGCGGCACCAGCCTGTCTTTGCAGGCTTATGCGCCGCATGAAAAAGACCGGGCGCAGGCGGTGATCAACTTTGCCGTGTTCGCGGTCATGGCGATCACTTCTTTTGCCTCCGGTGCCTTGGTTACTTCCCGTGGTTGGTTTTGGCTCAACACCTTGTCACTGCTGCCCCTGGCGCTGACGGCTTGGATGCTTTGGTCCCTGTACCGGCGTGGTGCTGTGCGTCCGCCGGCGCCATCGACGCCGGCCTGATGCGCTTTAGCTGGCTAGCCCTTTTGCCGCCGGTGGCAAAAGGGCGGCCCAGTACAATGGGCGGCTGACCTCTGCCCGTATCGGGGCGTCTGTCATCCCCGGCTGTTGCCTCTTCAGGCGCCCGGTTTCACGTCTTTTTTCCGGGAGTTATCCAATGTTTATTTCTTCGGCCTTTGCTCAGACCGCGGCTGCTGCGGGGGGCGATATGCAATCTACCCTCATGAGTATGCTGCCTTTGGCGCTGATGTTTGTGGTGCTGTATTTCGTCATGATCCGCCCGCAAATGAAAAAACAAAAAGAACACGCTGCCATGATTGCAGCGCTCGCCAAAGGCGACGAAGTCATCACTGGCGGTGGTCTGCTGGGCAAGGTCAGCAAAATGGGTGATACCTTTATCGGCTTGGAAGTCTCTTCCGGCGTGGAAATTCAGGTTCAGCGCAGCGCCGTCATCCAGGTACTGCCCAAAGGCTCCATCAAGTAACTCCCTTTTCTAGCGCAGCCTCGGCCGCCTTTGCATTTATGAACCGTTATTCCCTGTGGAAATACGCGATCTTGCTGGTCGCGCTGCTGATCGGCGGCTTGTACGCGCTGCCTAATATGTTCGGCGAATCACCGGCGGTGCAGGTCTCGGTGGCCAAAGCCTCGCTCAAGCTGGACCTGGGCACCGTTACGCAGGTGCAAGAGGCCCTCAAGGCGGCGGGCATCAACCCCGAAGTGGTGACGCTGGACGGCAATTCCATCAAAGCCCGCTTTGCCAGCACCGATGTGCAGCTCAAGGCCAAAGATGCGATCTCGCAAGCGCTGAACCCGGATGCGGCCAACCCGTCCTATGTGGTGGCGCTCAATCTCTTGTCGCGCTCACCGGTATGGCTGAGCAGTCTGCATGCTTCACCGATGTACCTGGGCCTGGATTTGCGCGGCGGCGTGCACTTTATGTTGCAAGTCGATATGCAAGCGGCTTTGAGCAAAAAAGCCGAATCCCTGGCCGGCGATTTGCGCAGCGCCATGCGCGAGAAAAGCATACGCCACGGCGGCATCAGCCGCAACGCGCAAACCGTGGAGATTCGCTTTCGTGATGCCGCCATGGTCGAGTCCGCCAAGCGCTTGATCCAAGACCAATTCCCCGACCTGGTGGTCGCAGAAAGTGTGGACGCTGGCGAGACCAAGCTGGTCGCCAGCATCCAAGCCGTGGCAGCACGCAAAGTGCAGGAGCAGGCACTCAAGCAAAACATTACCACCTTGCACAACCGGATTAACGAGTTGGGCGTGGCCGAGCCGGTGATTCAGCAGCAGGGCCTGGACCGCATCGTGGTGCAATTGCCTGGCGTGCAGGACACGGCCAAGGCCAAAGACATTTTGGGGCGCACCGCCACCTTGGAAATCCGCATGGTCGAAGACGGCGCCGAAGCGCGCGCTGCGGAAACCGGCACCGGCCCCGTGCCTTTGGGCGCAGAACGCTTTTTAGAGCGCAATGGCGCGCCGGTGATTGTGAAAAAACAAGTCATCCTGACGGGTGAAAACCTGACCGATGCCCAGCCCGGCTTTGACAGCCAGACGCAAGAGGCGGCGGTTCATTTGACCCTGGATGCCAAGGGCGCGCGCATTTTCCGCGACGTGACACGCGAGAGTGTGGGCAAGCGCATGGCGATTTTGCTGTTTGAAAAAGGCAAGGGCGAGGTCGTGACGGCGCCGGTGATTCGTTCTGAAATCGGCGGCGGCAGGGTGCAAATTTCTGGCCGCATGACGACGATGGAGGCGGCTGATACCGCGCTGCTGCTGCGCGCCGGATCGCTGGCCGCGCCCATGGAGATTATTGAAGAGCGCACCATTGGCCCCTCGCTGGGTGCGGAGAATATTGCCAAAGGCTTTAACAGCGTCACCTGGGGTTTTGCTGCCGTGGCGGTGTTTATGTGCATGTATTACCTGTTGTTTGGTGTGATTTCTAGTGTTGCCTTGGCCGTCAATTTATTGCTGCTGGTGGCGGTGTTATCGATGTTGCAAGCCACGCTCACCTTGCCCGGCATGGCAGCGATGGCACTGGTGCTGGGTATGGCGATTGACGCTAATGTGCTGATCAATGAGCGTGTGCGTGAGGAATTGCGCAACGGCGCGGCGCCCCAAGCGGCCATCCATGCCGGTTACGACCGCGCCTGGGCCACGATTTTGGACTCCAACGTGACTACCTTGATCGCTGGCCTGGCCTTGCTGGCCTTCGGCTCCGGCCCGGTGCGCGGCTTTGCGGTGGTGCATTGCCTGGGCATTTTGACCAGCATGTTTTCGGGTGTGTTCTTCTCGCGTGGCGTGGTCAATCTCTGGTACGGCCGACAGAAGAAATTGAAATCGGTCTCTATTGGCACCGTTTGGCGCGCCGATGGCAGCGCGGGTACGGTGCTTACTGTGGACGGGGAGAAATAAACATGGAATTTTTCAAGATTCGACGCGATATTCCGTTTATGCGCCATGCCTTGGTGCTCAATGGTATTTCGCTGGTTACATTTTTAGCCGCGGTGTTTTTTCTGTTCTCCCGTGGGCTGCATTTGTCGGTGGAATTTACCGGCGGCACGCTGATGGAAGTGGGTTATTCCCAAAGCGCCGACCTCGCGGCCATTCGCAACACCGTCGATGCACTGGGCATCAAAGACGTTCAGGTACAAAACTTCGGCACTGCACAAGACGTGCTGATCCGCATGCCGGCGCAAAAAGGCGGCACGCCCGGCCAACAAAGTGAAAAAGTCTTGGCTGCACTCAAGGCCGCTGACCCCTCGGCCAATTTGCGCCGTACCGAGTTTGTCGGCCCGCAGGTGGGTGATGAATTAGCCACCGATGGCCTGAAGGCTCTGGCCTTTGTAGTGGTAGGCATCATGCTGTATCTGGCGATGCGCTTTGAGTGGAAGTTTGCGGTCGCTGCCATCATCGCCAACTTGCATGATGTCGTGATTATTTTGGGCTTTTTCGCGTTTTTCCAGTGGGAGTTTTCATTGCCAGTGCTCGCGGCTGTGTTGGCGGTGCTGGGTTACTCGGTGAACGAATCGGTGGTGATTTTTGATCGGATCCGTGAGAACTTCAGGCGTTACCGCAAGATGAATACGGTGGAGATTATTGACAACGCGATTACCTCCACCATAAGCCGTACCATCATCACCCATGGCTGCACGCAGCTCATGGTGTTGTCGATGCTTTTGTTCGGTGGCGCTACTTTGCATTATTTTGCGCTGGCGCTGACTATCGGTATTTTGTTTGGTATTTACTCCTCTGTGTTTGTGGCTGCGGCCATTGCCATGTGGCTGGGCATTACCCGAGAAGATTTAATCAAAGGCCAGGTCAAAAAGGACATCGATCCAAACGATCCGAACGCTGGCGCCACGGTCTAGGACTTCGCTCCAGCGCGAGTGGCCTGCGCTGTTACTTATTACGTGCCACCCGCCCGCTAAGTGCGTCCATATAGCCTAATAAGCGCTCGGGCGGTACTGGTTTTTGGTAGAGCGTCACCCACTCAGGTAGCTGGCCATCTTTGCGCGCTTCGGCGGGTGTTTTGGCGGTAACCACCAAAACCGCTAGCGATTGGTAGGCCGGTTCACTGGCCAGTGCGCGTACCAGGTGGTAGCCGTCAAACGGTTCCATCATCAGGTCGGTAATCACCACATCAGGCCGCTGGCGTTCAATCTGGATCAGCGCCTGTGAGCCATCGGCGGCGATGCTCAAGGCGACGGGGTGGGCACTGCGTCGTAACAGCGATTCGAAATATGCCACCTGCAGCGGGTCGTCCTCGGCCAGTAATACCCGCAAGGCCCGACGCGTAGTGGAATCACCCAATCCGGCGCGGATAGGCATCATTTTTTCTACTGCACTGCGAAATATTCTGCGGTGTCCGCCGGAAGTGACCCAAGCTTCGAGTTCGCCATTGGCTACCATTTTTTGCACCGTAGTGGTCGATAAACCCAGTAAGCGGGCGGCTTGCTGGCTGGTCAGGACGTCAGGGGTGTCATTCATTTTGTGAGAATTTTTAATGAATAAAGATAAATATAATTATATTTATAAAAAATATAAAAAACAATAATTTCTAGAGGGCGACGGGAGGAGTCCGTAAGCGCTGAAACAAATTACCGGGTAAACGCCCGACCTGGCCTGCTAACTCCAGCTTCATCAAGTGTGCTTGTAGGCGTGCAGTATCCCAACCAGTACGGGTTTGCAGAACTTCCAAGCTGCTGGGGTCAAAACCCAGGGCTTGTACCAGTGCGTCGTCATCCTCGCAGGCCTGCGCCGTCTCAGCCCAAGTGGCTCCTTGCTCGCTAGGCCGCACACTCTCTTGCAGGGGTATGGTGCCCCAGTCTGGCATGCCCAGAATATCTTGCACACCGTCGACCAACTGGGCGCCTTGTTTGATGAGTGCGTTGCATCCCCGCGCCTGCGTGCTATGGATGGAACCGGGGATGGCAAAGACGTCTTTGCCCTGGTCTAAAGCCTGTTGCGCGGTGATCAGTGAGCCCGATTGCAGTGCTGCTTCCACCACCAGTGTGGCGCGCGAGAGGCCTGCTATCACGCGGTTGCGGCGCGGGAAATGGGCAGGCAGTGGCGCCGTGCCCAGAGGGTATTCGCTGATTACCAAGCCCCGGGCGGCAATTTCAGTGGCAAGCCGGGCATGTTGTGCCGGGTAGACGCGGTTCAAGCCGGTTCCTACGACTGCTATGGTAGGCAGGGAACTGTCGCGAATTTCCAGGGCACCGCGGTGTGCTGCCGCGTCCACACCCAGCGCCAGTCCTGACACGATGCTGAGTCCGGCCTGCGCCAGGCTGTGCGCAAAGGCGTGTGCGTTGGCAGCGCCCTGTGGGCTAGGGTTGCGGCTGCCGACTACGGCGATGCAGCTTGCCGTGCCCAGCGCCCGCCAGGCTGCGCCGCTACCTTGTCCGTATAGCAGCAGCGGTGGGTCATCGATGGCCAGCAGGCTCGCCGGGTAGTCAGGGTCACCCAGCGGTACGAGTCGGTGCAGGCCTGCGCCGCGCTCCAGCCATTGCCTCAAGGTGTGCAGGCTCGCTGCAAAGTCGGGCGGCTCTTTCAAAATCGCCTGCGCCTGGCGCTCTGGTACCAAGGCTCGCAAACTGTGCAAACTTTGACGGAAAACCTCAGTGGGCGGTCCGAACGCCTTGAGTAGGCGCCAGCCATGCGCACTGCCGATGCCCGGACTCAACTGCAGCCGCAGCCATGCGCCCAATTCGTCATCGTCCATGGCGGGGATGGATGTAGCCAGCATCGACAGCAACTCAAGGACCCGTTAACCGGTCGCCTACTTGTACCGGGTCGCTCATTTCGCTAATTAGGGCATAGGCCAGCTTGTCAAAGGTCAGAAACACCAGCGCCTGGCCGGTCACGCCGCTAGCGGGTCGCAAGACCGGGCGCGAAGCGTCCGTGCCACTGACGACGATGTCTTCAATTTTGCGTATTGACATGACATGGCCGGGCTCTAGTCCGTGCTTGCTTCCACGGTTAAGAACCACGATTTGGTTTTTGGCGGCATTGGCAACCCCGCTGCCATGTATGGAGATAATAGTTGCCTCGAGTTCCCTTTGCGGCGCATGGGGCGTCAGTTCTCGCCAGGCGTTTTCATTGGTTTGAAACAAGCGGTCGCCGGCACGAATTTCAGAGACCGCGTGCACTATTTCAAAGCGCGCGGGTACGACAGTTTGCGGCGTTGTCCCTTCGCCGGGGCCAATGTGCATTAGCTCTGGGTTGAGCATACGTGCGCGGCCTAGGTATTCCGCTTCCCAACCCAGGACTTCGCCGGTGGACGGGTCGGCCAGGGCCTTGGGATCGCGGTAGATATTCCACTCGCGCGGCAGCCCGGGCGAAAGCGTCAATCCGCTGCCCGACAGGCTCAGCGCGTAGACGACATCGCTCTTACTAAAAATATTTCTTTGGGCGCCTGCACCCACGATGCGGGGTAATGCCTTCAAATACTCCGTATCAAACACCTGTGGCGCGCTCAAAAATGGCTCAATCGACTGCCTTTGCAGGGCGGACAAAGTGAGGGCGGGCAGTGCTTGGCTGCGCACTTGCGGGCGCAGACGTTGTTCTGGCGGGTCGGCTGGGACGCCCGGCCCCGGCGCATTTTGGGCCAGCGCACTCGACAGTAGGAGCAGCAGCCCACCGAGCGCACTCCAGCGCTTAGCCGACGCGACCGAAAGCTCTAAGGGCATGCGCATTCCTCCATAAATTCATTAATTTATATTATTTTGGCAATTATTAATCTAATTTAATGAAAATTTCAACTGGGAAATCAAAATTTCCCCCAATTGCTGGGCCTCAGGGTAAAAAAGAGAAAATACAGGGTTTCAGCGCGCGTAATTCCATGGCTTTACTTCCGATTCTTTGCTACCCCGACCCTCGTTTGCATACCGTGGCCAAGCCGATTGCCGTAGTGGATGCGCGCATACGCCAATTAGCCAAGGACATGCTGGAAACCATGTACGAGGCCAGCGGCATTGGCCTGGCGGCAACCCAAGTTGATGCGCATGAGCGCCTGATCGTGGTCGATGTATCCAAAGAGCGCGACCAGCCCATGGTGCTGATCAACCCCGAATTGGTCTGGACCAGTCCCGGTAAACACCTCAACGAAGAGGGCTGTCTGTCGGTGCCCGGCATTTATGACGGCGTGGAACGTTTTGACGCGGTTCATGTGCGCGCTTTGGACGAGCAGGGCAACAGCCGTGTTATCGAGGCCGAGGAATTGCTCGCGGTCTGTGTGCAGCACGAAATGGACCATCTGATGGGCAAGGTGTTTGTGGAATACCTCTCGCCGCTTAAACGCAACCGCATCAAAACCAAAATGCTCAAAGCCCGGCGCGAGGACGCGCGTTGAGACTGGTATTTGCCGGCACGCCGGAATTTGCCCGGGTCGCGCTGGCGCATTTGCATGCGGCAGGCCATGAGATCGCGCTGGTGCTGACGCAGCCGGACCGCCCGGCCGGGCGCGGCATGAAGTTGCAGCCATCGGCAGTGAAACAATTTGCGCTGGAGCAGCAATTGCCCATCGCACAACCGACCAGCTTGCGCCAAGACGGTAAATTTGTTGCCGAGGCGCAGGCCGCACAGGCCCTGATCGCCCAGGCCTGCGCCGATGCCATGGTGGTGGTCGCCTACGGCCTTATCCTGCCGCAATGGGTGTTGGACGCCATGGCCGGGCCGGGCCGGTGGGGATGCTTCAATATCCATGCCTCTTTGTTGCCACGCTGGCGTGGCGCCGCGCCCATACACCGCGCTATTGAGGCGGGTGACGCCGAGACCGGCGTCACCATCATGCAAATGGATGCAGGACTGGACACCGGTCCGATGCTGTTGCAAGCGCGCATGGCGATTGGGTCCGATGCCAGCACAGCGCAATTGCATGATGCGCTGGCCGTCTTGGGTGCGCGCCTGATGGTGCAGGCGCTGCATGATCCGGCTGCTTTGCGGCCGCGCGCTCAAAGCGAAGCGGGCGTTTGCTATGCGCACAAAATCGACAAAGCCGAGGCGGCGATTGACTGGCAGGAAACGGCCGAGCAGATCGCCCGCAAAGTGCGCGCCTTCGATCCATTTCCCGGTGCTAGCGCTCAGTTGGGTGGCGATACCCTCAAGATTTGGAGCGCGCAGGCCTTGGCGTCGAGTGACTTGGCGGATATTGCCGATGCGCCTGTGCGCCCCGGCCAGATTCTGGCCAGCGGGCCGCAGGGCGTGCTGGTGGCGGCGGGCGCGGGTACCTATGTGCGGATCAGCCATTTGCAGCGCCCCGGAGGCAAGCGCCTGGCGGTGGCGAACTATTTGCAGGGCCACACGCTGGCGCCCGGCCTGTGCTTTGAGGGTCCCGCTGCGGCGGACGCAGCCTGATGTTCTTCTCGCGCGCGCAAAGGCGTCATCCGGCCTACCGCCAGGGCTTTATGGAAATGCTGAGCGTGGCGCCAGGTATCGCAGCCTGGGGCTTGATGACCGGCGTGGCCATGGCCACTTCGGGCATGCAAACCCCCGAGGTACTGGCCATGGCGATTTTGGTTTTCGCTGGCAGTTCGCAGTTGGCGGCCATACCCTTGCTCGGGGCCGGTGCGCCCTTGTGGGTGATTTTGGCGACGGCTTTTTGCGTGAACCTGCGCTTTGTGGTGTTTAGCGCGCACATGCGCAGCTATGTGATGCATTTGCCGCGCACCCAGCGCCTGTTGGCCGGGTATTTTGTGGCCGACCTGACGTACGTCTTATTCACCAAACGCTACCCCACGCCTGGCACGACCGACCAAGAGCGTGCCGAGCAAATGGCTTATCTGGCGGGCAATGCGACCGTGAACTGGCTGAGCTGGACCAGTTGCAGCGTGCTCGGTGTGGTCCTGGCCAACTACATTCCGCCAAGCTGGGGCTTGGGCTTTGCAGGTGTGCTGGCTCTGACCGGCATTTTGTGTTCGCTAGCCACCAGCAGGATGCGCGTTTTGGCAGCGCTGATGGGCGCGGTGGTGGCGATTACCGCGTATGGCTTGCCGCTAAAGCTCAATATCCTGGCCGCCATCGCCGTATCGGTGGTCTTTAGTTTGGTGCTCGAGGCATACCGGGCACCCTTGGTGCGGGAGGCCTGAATATGGACAGCCTGGTCTCTTACCTGCATGCCTGGGGCTGGCAGGACTGGAATCCTTGGACCTTTTTGACGATCGTCCTCATGGCCTGCGTGACCGTTATCACGCGTTCCTTCTTTTTCCTGTCGGAGGTGCCTTGGATCTTGCCATCCTGGGCGCAGCGCGGCATGCAGTACGCACCGATTGCCGCCTTGGCCGCCGTGGTGCTGCCGGAAATCCTGATGACGCAAGGTGTGTTTATTCATTCGCTCGCGGATGCGCGCATTTATGGCGCTATCGCCGGTGCCGCCTATTTTTTCTGGCGGCGCGGCAGTGGGCAAGCGGTGTTGGGTACCATCATCGCGGGCATGGTGGTGTACCTGCCTTTGCACCTGGGTTTGGACTGGTGATGTGGGCCCTCTGAGCTTGCAGCGGGCGCTTACGCGCGGTCGCCTGAGCCTGCCTAGAATCGACCAGACCATAATTTTTATCAACCCGCAAATGGGGTAAGCCATGAACGTGATCCGTTTTCAAGATTTATGCATCCAAGGCAAAGTGGCCGGGATGCGCGTATTCATCCGCGCCGACCTCAATGTGCCGCAAGATGCCAGCGGCGCCATCACCGAAGACACCCGTATCCGCGCCAGCATTCCCTGCATTCGCATGGCCCTGGAGTCTGGCGCAGCGGTGATGCTGACCTCGCACCTGGGCCGGCCCACCGAAGGCCAATGGCGCCCCGAGGACTCGCTCGCACCGGTGGCAGAGCGACTGTCGGAATTGCTGGGCCGCCCGGTGCCTTTGCTGCGTGATTGGGTCGATGGCGTCGCGGTGCGCCGTGGCGAGGTGGTGCTGCTGGAGAACTGTCGCATCAACGCCGGCGAAAAGAAAAACGACGAAGCGCTGGCGCGCAAGATGGCGCAGTTGTGTGACATCTTTGTGCACGATGCCTTTGGCACCGCCCACCGCGCCGAGGCCAGCACCTACGGTATCGCTCAGTTCGCCAAGGTCGCCTGCGCCGGGCCTTTGCTTGCCGCTGAAATGGACGCTATTTCCAAAGCTTTGCTGGCGCCGCGCCGGCCCTTGGTGGCCATCGTGGCCGGCTCCAAAGTGTCCACCAAACTCACCATCCTCAAAAGCCTGGCGGCCAATGTGGACCAGCTCATTGTGGGGGGCGGTATTGCCAATACCTTTATGTTGGCTGCCGGTTTAAAAATCGGCAAAAGCCTGGCTGAGCCCGATTTGCTGGACGAGGCGCGTGCGGTGATCGAAGCCATGCGTGCGCGTGGCGCTGCCGTGCCAATCCCCACCGACGTGGTCACAGCCAAAGCCTTCGCTGCGGACGCGGCCGCCACTATCAAAGCGGCCAGCGAGGTGCAGGATGACGACTTGATCCTGGACATCGGCCCGCAAACCGCGCAAGTGCTGGCCGATCAATTGATGCACGCCGGCACCATCGTTTGGAACGGACCGGTAGGCGTGTTCGAATTTGCCGCCTTCGAACAAGGCACGAAAACCATCGCGCAGGCGATTGCCGCCTCCAGCGCCTTTAGCATTGCCGGCGGGGGCGACACCCTGGCCGCGATCGCCAAATACGGCATTGAGTCGCAAGTGGGCTATATTTCCACCGGTGGCGGCGCATTTTTGGAAGTGCTGGAGGGCAAAACCCTACCGGCTTTTGAAATCCTGGCACGTCGGGCTGCGGCCTGATGTGCACGGGCTGTGGGTCTGCCGCGTTTAGCTGAGTAGTCTTGCAGGGTATGCGGTGGCACCAAGTGGACCTTTGCTATTTGGCAGGACAATCAGAGGCCGCGCGCAACGCGTTGGTTAATTCAATTTTTTGGGGAACTTTACATGTCAAATCGTCGTGAATTCGTGGTGCAGTTGGGTGTAGGCGCTAGCGCGCTGGTGTCAGGTGCGGTATTTGCCGCCGCGCCTATGGTGGCCGAGACGGATGCGAACGCTGCCAGCTTGGGTTACAAGGCTGACAACACCAAAGTGGACAAAACCAAATTCCCCAAATACGCCGCCGGCCAACAATGCAGCAGCTGCGCTTTGTTCCAGGGTAAAGCGGGTGACGCCGCTGGGGCTTGTCCCCTGTTTGCGGGCAAGCAAGTTGCGGCAACTGCCTGGTGTAGTGCCTACGCCAAGAAAGCCTAACCAGCATTCTCCTCCCCATAGACTTGGCGCCGATGCGCGAGGTTTATAGGGCGCACAATCGTGCTACGGCGGGCCCCACTGGGCGCCCGCTTTTTTTTAGTCCCGCCATGCACCCCCATTTCCAAGCCCTCTCTCCCGCCGTACAGGCCGCTGCCAGTGGCGCTGGTTTGCACAGTGCGACCGAAGTGCAATCGCGCAGCTTGGGACCGATATTGCAGGGGCAAGACCTTTTCGTTTGCGCACCGACCGGTTCGGGCAAAACCCTGGCCTATGTACTGCCGCTACTCGATCGGGCAGCGCGCAGCGTCCAGCACCACAGCAACGGCGCAAAATTAGCCACCACCTTGGTGCTGGTACCTACGCGGGAGCTGGCGGTGCAGGTCGGCGATGTCTTCAAGGGCCTGGCCCAGCGCCTGCCCTATGGCGTCAAAGTCAGCGTGATTTTTGGCGGCGTGTCGATCCAACCGCAATTGCGCGGCTTGCGCAGTGGCACCGCTATCGTGGTGGCAACCCCAGGGCGCTTGCTCGACGTCATGGCCCACCACGCGCTGCCACTGTCGGGCGTGCGCACCCTGGTGCTGGACGAAGCCGACCGCTTGCTCGACCAAGGCTTTGCCGATGAGGTCCAGGCGGTGCTGGCCCACCTACCCATGCCTTGTCAGCGCTTGTTGCTTTCGGCCACGTTTGCGCCAGCGGTCAGCGCCTGGGCCTTGGCTTTGTTACAGCAACCGGTGCGCGTCGACTTACGGCTGGCCATTGCTGAGCAGGCCGATATTGCGCAGCGCGCTTTTGCGGTAGACCGTGCAAAACGCACCCGCTTACTGCGCCACTTGATCGCCGGTGCTGATTGGAATCGGGTGCTGGTGTTTGTCGCCACCCAGTACGGCGCCGAGGTATTGGCTGACAAATTGCGCAAAGCGGGTTTGCGCGCCGAACCCTTGCACGGTCACCTCAGCCAAGGCAAACGCAGCCAGGTGCTGGAGGACTTCAAGGCCGCCCGCATTCGCGTGGTGGTGGCCACCGATCTAGCGGCGCGCGGCATCGACGTGCTGCAACTGCCAGTGGTGTTCAATTACGACTTGCCGCGCTCGGCCCAGGACTACACCCATCGCATCGGCCGCACCGGGCGCGCCGGGGAAAGCGGGCTGGCGATCAGCCTGGTTTGCCCGGATGGCTTGCCGCACTGGGCGTTGATTGTCAAACGCCAGGCCTTGGCCGTCAGCTTGGAATCGGAGCCCGGGTTTGAAGTGACGGCGACTGTGCCACTAGCCCGGTTGCCTGCTGCCGCGGATGCCTTGGATCCGCATGGCGGCATCAAAGGTAAGCGCCCGAGCAAAAAAGACAAGCTGCGTGCCGCTGCGGCCCTGGCTGCGCCGCCTTTGTCTTGCGCCTAAGATCGCGTGCCATGTTGGAAGACAACCAGTTATTCATCCCGCCCACGTTTTTAGCCCTGTACCTGGCGCCCGGCACCTACAAGCCCTCGGCCCCGCCAGCGGAGATTGCAGCGAGCTATGAACTGTGCGAAGACCTGGCGCAGTTGCTGACCGGTACCGCTACCGAGCTGCAATTACGCCGTGACGCGAGCAGCGCCTCCGTTTTGCAACACTGCTTAGACGGTCTTTGCGGTCCGGACGCGGTGATCGAGGAAAGCCAAGCGCGCTGGGTGGTGTGCCGCTTGGCCGAACTCATGCAATGGCCGGCGCCGGCCTGGCAGAACGCAGCCGCCTGAGATGCCAGCCCTGCGCCGTCAGGACCGTGCCCCGGCGGCGTTGATGAGCGCTAGCGACAGGCTGCCTACACGCGCGGGCGCTTGGCGCAGCGTGCTGTTTTCGCTGCTCATCGTGTGGGCCGTGCACCTATGGTTTTTGCGGGGCCTGTCGGGTCTGCTGCCTGCTATGCCTCAGCATTCGGACAGCGCGGAGGGCGGTCGCGTCTTTAGCACGCGCAGCATCCGTATCACCAACACCGAGGCGGTAAACCGCCTGCACAGCCCTATTGAATCGGCGGCCTACCGTTTACCGCTTGCGGTGCGGCCCGCTACGCCCCCTGCTGCAAAAAGCGCTTTGGCCGGCGACTTGCCCCAAGGCAATGCGCTGCGTTTAGGAGTCGAGGTGGCGCCCGAGGATGCACCCCAAGCCCCAGGTCCTCGGACCTTGCCCGCAAGCGGCGCCTCGGACCCAGCCCCTGGCGACGGCGCTGCCCTCAGCGCCGCCGCCCCGGCGCCGCAAAAATTCCCAACGTATGCGGCGCTGGCTGCAGCCTCTGCGCCCCTGATGCTGGCAGCGGCAGCCAGTACCGCGGCAGCGGCCGAAATGCCTGCAGCGCCGGCGCCGGTCGGTAGCCCCAAAACACTGCCGCCGCCAAGCTACAACTTTGTGTTTCCACCTTCGGTGCGCTTGAAATACGATGTCGCTGGGATTTACAAAGGCTTTAAATACATGGTTGCCGGTGATCTGTCCTGGCTGCACGATGACAGCAATTACACGGCGCGCCTGGAAATCAGCCATTTTTTGTTGGGCTCCAAAGTGCAGACCAGCAAAGGCGCCATCACGCCGCGCGGCTTGGAGCCGCTGCGTTTTGGGGAAAAAGTGCGCAGCGAAGTGGCTGCGCATTTCGAGCGTGAAAAAGGCAAGGTCAGTTTCAGTGCCAACACGCCAGATGTGCCGCTGTTGCCGCTGGCCCAGGACCAAGTCAGCATCTTTGTGCAGTTGGCCGCCATGTTCGCAGCCGATGGCAAGGCCTTCGCGCCGGGCAGCAAACTGGTGTTTCAGACTGTGGGCGCACGGGGCGCAGAGGATTGGGAGTTTATGGTCGCACCGCCCGAGCGCCTGCAACTGCAGGACAAAGAATGGCTGGCCTACAAACTGGTGCGCGAGCACCGGGCCGACTACGACACCCGCGCCGAACTGTGGCTGGCGCCTGCCTTGGATGGCATGCCGCTGCGCCTACGCCTGATGCAAACCAGCGGTGACGAAATCGACATGACCTGGATCCGCAGCCAAAAACCCTGAGAGAGGCCCCGGCCACCGCTGGCGCTGCAAATCCTGTTACGCTCCGATCTTTATTGCCACTGCCGCTTCCGTATGAACACGCTTTACGACTCTGATAGCTTTACCGTGACCCATATGCTGGCCAACGCACAGGCGCATAGTGAAAGCAGCGCCGCTTTCCTGGGCCAGGGCAATACCACCTTGAGCGATGTCAAAACCGCCCAATATCCACAGGGCGTTCCTATGCTGGCACGCCACGGCTTTGAGATCGTGGATAAGCGCTCGGGCAAGGAAGTCTATTTGGACGGTTCCTGGGCCGAGCTGTTTCAGCAGCATATCGTCGCCTGGCAGGTCAATATGCCTACCCAGGAAGAAGTCGAGGAAACGCTGGAGCAGTACGCCGGCTTGGCGCAGAACCCGGTGGTGGTTCACTGATTGCTTGCGCAGGTTCCCATTCCCCTGGACTGCTTTCCCTTTGAATCTCAGCATGCGACCGGTGTTAAATCGCTCCATGCTTTACCGGATCATGGCTATCCTGGGCCTGTGGCTGCTTTTGGGCGCATCGGCATTTGCGTCCGGCGGCGCCGATTGCCCGGGCCATGGTTTCAAAAGCAAACTCCACCCCGCATCGGCACACCTGTCACATGCGCCCGATGCACAGGCTGTGCAGGTCGCTCCCCCGCAGGCTCCAACGCCGCAGTCCGCCTTTTTGCCCGCTTCGCTTAGTGAAAAGCCACCATTCTTCAGCGAGGCCGATGACGCTTGTGGCAGCTGTGTCCATTGTGCGGCCTGCTGCTTCAGTGTTGCACCACCTTTGACCTTGACCCAGCCGGTACTGCCAAGCAAGGCTGGCGCTTTATTTCCACCTCCGGTGCGCACGCACCCTTCGCCTGACCTGGCGGCCCTGGAGCGGCCGCCCCAAGCTGCATAAACCTTGAAGACAAGCTAGTACGGGCTGCCCGCTTTCTCGTTGGCGCGCTGGTCTGTTGTAGATAGGGTTTGTGCGTTGGCGCCTATTCGCCTGCGCATCGTTCAATGCAGTGGGGTCATCATGGTGCGAATCGTTTCTTTTTGTGTGTGGCTGGGTGCTTGCTCCGTCAGCCCTATTGCCGAGGCGCAAGCCAGTAGCGCGCAAAGCGGCGCCCCGTCGCCAGTCGGCCCCGCGTGTGCCGTGGCCTGTACCGCGACTGTGCCATCGACCTGCGCGCCGCTCGATGCGCAGCCCAGCCAGCGCGCAGCCCCGGTGATGCCAGCACAAGCGCCGGGCGCGCAGTGCGAAGGCTTTCGCCTAGCCGTCTACACATCGGCCTGGTCCGGCTACCAGCCCTGGCGCGATGACGCGGTGGGCGATTGGCGCCAGGCCAATGCCGAGGTGGCGCGCGTCGGTGGCTGGCGCGTGTATGCGCGTGAAACGGCGCCGCTTGCAAACACCACAGCGCCTGCCAAGGACGCGCCATGAACCGCCCGGCATGCAAACCTATCGTGGCCACATTTCTGCTGGTATTGCTAGCAGGCTGCGCGAGTACGGATACTTCCAAGGTATTGACGCAAACTCAGCAAGACCTGGCCCCCTTCACGACAAGGCCGCTGGACATTGCGTTCACAACCGAGCAAGTGGAGCAGCGCCGCGCCGCAGCCCAGCGTTTGCTGGCGCAGCCATTGCAGCAGGCCGATGCCGTCGGCCTGGCCTTGTTAAACAGCCCGGCCTTGCAGGCCCTGTTGGCAAGGGCCATGGCCGATGCGGCGCAAGCCGCGCAGCAAGGCCGTATTGCTAACCCGCGCCTGGGGCTGGAGTGGTCCAGCCTGCTCGATGAAACCGAAATCGCCCGGCGCATCAGCTTTGGTTTGCTCGATGTCCTGACCTTGCCCCATCGCCAGGACATGGCGGCGCGTGCGGTGCAGCAGGTGCAATTGCAAATGAGCATGGACGTGGTCGAGCAAATCAGCACCGTGCGTCAAGCCTGGGTGAAGGCGGTGGCGGCGCAAGAGGCGGCGCAATACGCGCAGCAAGTGCAGGAGGCGGCAAGCATTGGCGCCGAATTGGCGCGGCGGATTCAGCTAGTGGGCAATAGCAGCAAGCTGCAAGCGGCGCGCCAGCAACTTTGGTATGCCCAAGCTACGGTTCAACTGGCGCAAGCGCGCGACGAGGCGCAGTCGGCGCGCGAAGCATTAGTGCGCGCGCTGGGCTTGGACAGCGTGCAAGCGCAAGCACTGCGCTTAGCCGCGCGCCTGCCCGATCTGCCTGCCGCGGCGAAGGTGTACGACCAGACCATGGCCCAGGCCTGGCAGACCCGCTTGGACCTGCGCATGGCCCAGGCGGCTTGGGAGAGCGCCCAGCAAGCGCGCACCTTGGGCCAGTGGACCAGCCGGGGCGATGTGGAAATCGGTCTGCGCAATGACTTGGTGCGTGACGTTGAGGGCAGCAACACGCGCCAGGGCCTGGAGCTGGGTCTGGCACTGCCTTTGTTTGACGACGGCAGCTTGCGCCGGGCCGGGCTCGATGCGCGCAGCCTGGCGCTGGCGCTGCAGGTACAAGCTACCGAACGGCAAGCCGCTTCCCAGCTGCGCGAGAGCTATGCGCATTACCGCAGCACTTACGAATTAGCGCGCCAGTACCGCGACGAACTGTTGCCCTTGCGCAAAACCATGTCGGAAGAGACCTTGCTGCGCTACAACGGCATGTTGGTGAGCGTGTTCGATCTATTGGTAGATGCGCAAGAACAAATCACCTTGGTGCGCGCGGCTCTGGCGGCACAACAGCAATTTTGGTTGGCCGATGCGGCGCTTCAAGCCGCGCTGGTGGGCAAGCCATTGGCGAGTGCTCCAGGCATAGGGCAGCCCTTTTCACAAGGAACTAGCGATGCCGCACATTAAATCAAAGGTGCCCAGTAAGGTGATGGCCAATGCATGGGCTATATCTCGTCATGTCGGCGTGAGGGAAGGTATGCATAAGCCCAAACCCGTCATTGCGAGCGCAGCGAAGCAATCCATCTTGGTTTCTGAATCACGCACTTATAGATCGCCGCGTCGCTGCGCTCCTCGCGATGACGGCCTTATGAAGAGCGTCACTAAGCCTTTCGCCGAAGCAGCCTGCCTAAAGGAATTTTTCCTATGAATACCCGCCGCCATTTTTTCCAAAGCGCTGGCATTGCCGGTGGTGCGCTGGCCGCAGCGGCTATCAGCCGCGTGGCGCTAGCCGCCTTGCCCGAACCGGTGTTGCAAAACGCGCCGGACACCATGCCACCATTAGCCCCGCCCAACGGACGGCCTTACCGCCCGGTACTCACACTCAACGGCTGGACACTGCCCTGGCGCATGCGCGAGGGCGTGAAGGAATTTCATTTGGTGGCCGAGCCGGTAGTACGCGAAATGGCGCCGGGCTTTAAGGCGCATTTATGGGGCTACAACGGCCAGTCGCCTGGCCCCACGATTGAAGTGGTGGAAGGCGATAGGGTGCGTATATTTGTCACCAATAAGCTGCCCGAACACACCAGCGTGCACTGGCACGGCCAGCGCTTGCCCAATGGGATGGACGGGGTGTCCGGCCTGACCCAGCCCTCGATCCAACCGGGCAAAACCTTTGTCTATGAATTTGTAGCGCGCAGGCCCGGCACCTTTATGTACCACCCGCATGCCGATGAAATGACGCAAATGGCCATGGGCATGATGGGCATGTGGGTCACCCATCCCAAAGCGCCGCACCCATTGATCGACGAGGTAGACCGCGACATTTGTTTTTTGCTCAACGCCTATGACATCGATCCCGGCAGCTACACACCGCAAATCATGACCATGCTGGAATTCAATATCTGGAGTTGGAATAGCCGTGTGTTTCCGGGCATTGATTCCTTGAACGTACGCTATGGCGACAAGGTGCGTATCCGCATGGGCAACCTGACCATGACCAACCACCCCATCCACATCCATGGCCATGAGTTCCAGGTGACCGGCACCGACGGCGGACCGGTGCCGCACAGCGCGCGCTGGAGCGAGGTGACCACCGACATCGCCGTGGGGCAAATGCGGCAAATTGAATTTGTCGCCGACGAAGAAGGCGATTGGGCATTCCATTGCCACAAAAGCCACCACACCATGAACGCCATGGGCCACAAAATTCCTACGCTTATTGGTGTAGACCACAGCGGGCTGGCCGGTCGTATTCGCCAACTGATACCGGACTACATGGTCATGGGCGAGCGTGGCATGGCCGATATGGCCGAAATGGAAATGCCCTTACCCGACAACACGGTGCCCATGATGACCGGCGAAGGGCCGTTTGGCAGCGTCGAGATGGGCGGTATGTTTAGCGTCCTCAAAGTGCGCAAAGACCAAAAGCCGGGCGACTACAGCAACCCCGGTTGGTACCGCCACCCGCCGGGCAGTGTGGCCTATGAATGGACCGGCGCGCTGGCCGAACCAGCGCGCAGCCATGCGGCGGGCAAGAGCGCTATGCCCGTACAAGCCATGCCGCAAGGCGAGGTGCAAGTGCAGGTGCGCAGGCCCCAGACAGGCGGTAGCAAGCTTGATAAAGGTCACCAGCATTAAGGTGGAAATGGGCTACAAACCGCTACGCGCCACCGCCGCACGCAGGCCCCACCAGCAAACCTTCAAACACTTTTGACGACAAGGAAAACACCATGCGAACCAGAACCATTTTTGTAGCGGCAGCACTGCTGGCACTGAGCTTGGCAGCCCAGGCCAGCGGCACCCATGCCGGTGGCCATGCGCACGAGGGCCCCAGCATCGGCGAACCCGGCCTGGCCGACAAAGTCAGTCGCACCGTCATCATCGACATGCAGGACAACATGCGTTTTGCACCGGCCACCGTGTCGGTGAAGCAAGGCGAGACGATTCGCTTGGTGGTGCGCAACACCGGTGCACTGCCGCATGAACTGGTCTTGGGCAACATCAAAGACTTGCAAGAACACGCCAAAGCCATGCAGAAATTTCCTGATATGGAGCATGAAGAGCCCAATATGCTCAGCGTCGCGCCCGGCAAGCAAGGCGAACTGATTTGGCATTTCACTAGCGCAAGCACCGTGGACTTCGCCTGTTTGCGCCCCGGCCATTACGAGGCCGGGATGAAAGGCAAGATTCAAGTAGCCAAGGGCAAAGCGGCAGCAAAAAACAAGGAGCAGCAGGATGCCCATAAGCACTAAAACCACACGCCGTCAAACTTTGGGGCTGGGCTTGGCAGGCCTGGCCTTGGCTTGTGTGCCCTTGGCATCCTGGTCGCAAAGCGACGACAAGGTCGCGGGCGAGGTGGGCAAAGTGGACCGCGACAAGCAAAAAATCACCATCAAACACGGCGAAATCAAATCCTTGGACATGCCCGGCATGACCATGGTCTTTACCGTCAAAGACGCCGCCTTGCTGGACGTGGCCAAAGCCGGCGACAAAATTCGCTTTGGCGTGACGCGCGAAGACGGGAAATTTGTGGTGACGGCGATTGAAGTAGCGCCTTGAGGTCTTTTGTCACACTACACCTAGGCATGACAACTCCCGAGGTGCAGCATGACCATTACCGCCCGCGTTTTCCTGAGTGGCCGCAGCCAGGCCTTGCGCCTGCTTGCGCGGCTCAAGCTACAGGCCAAGGAAGTGCGTCTGGAGCAAATCGGCAAAGACATCTGGCTGCACCCCGAAACCCTGCCAGAGCAAGACATGGGCCTGTGGCTGCAGCAGTTTTATGCCGATACCGAGCCCCTGCCCGCCGAGTTCCTGGCCGACCGGCAAGCCAGCCACCACTATGCCCACATCCGCGCCGCCTTAGACCGCGCCGGAACGCCTATCGGCGGCATGGACCTGATGATCGCCGCCCATGCCCCGGCCGAGGACAGCGTTGTCATCACCAACAACGCCCGTGAGTTCCACCGTGTGCCGGGGTTGGCGGTAGGAAGCGTGGACGAAAGAGGGCTGAAACCTGCGTCCTAAGTCCCCGCTAGCGAGCCTGTCAGCAAACCCCACAACAAGCGGGGCGCAAAGGTCGATGAAATCACACTCACGCCACTGGAGTTGATCGAGCGCATTGCAGGCTTGGTGCCACCCCCGCGCACGCATCGCCACCGCTACTTTGGTGTGCTGGCACCGAACTCGCCGCACCGGACTGCGGTTGTGTCGTTGGCACAGGGCGCAGT
>CANFVA010000002.1 GCA_947450255.1 Comamonadaceae bacterium | reverse complement strand
GGCGGGTCAAGCGGCCGGCCAGACTATTTCGGTTACCGTGGGTTCGATGACGGCAAGTGGACTGGGAATATTGTCTGCCGCCGGTGGAGCCGATATCACATCCGGGGCTTCCGCAGCTGCGGCACTGGACGTTATTTCCCAGGCACTAGAGACGATTAATGGACAGCGCGCCGTTATCGGTGCCGGAATTAACCGTATGGCCTATGCGGCAGATAACCTGACCAATATTTCTTCCAACCAGACGCAGTCGCGCAGCAGCATTATGGATACCGACTATGCGCTGGCCACTACACAATTGGCAAAAACCCAAATCATTCAGCAAGCCGCGACGGCTATGTTGGCACAAGCAAACCAACAACCGCAAGCGGTGATGGCATTGCTAAAGGGCTAATCAACCATCCTCCGGACCTATTCGGGTAAACTCTTGACGGGGTGCGCATGGTTGGCGCAAGGCGCACCCTCACTGTCAAACCAACGGAGTTTTCATGCACATTGACCCGGCGGCGGCGAGACTGCTTAAAGTCTTAAGCCATATGGCGCAAGCCAGCCAGGCCGCCCTTGTCGCAGGTAGCGCAGGAGATGAGGAAGCGACGCGAAGTGCCACGGACCAGCTGCGGCGACTCCAATCCAAGCTCAATAATATCGATAGCTCGGTACGCAATACATTAAATGGGCTACCACCCGAATACCAGGCAAGCGTACAACTAGACGTCAGTAACATACGAAAAGCTGAGCCATTTGTTCAAAAGTGGTGTCAACGTTACCGAGATTTGGTATCGCCTGAGATTTTGAGCCAATCCGAGGATGGCAGACAAGGTCTTCTCGACTACTCCTTGCCGCTCGATTGGAACTTCGACGCCGACTTATTTGTGCTCTTTGGTGATGACGAAGTCATTTTGGCCGATGCATTGAAAAAACGGGGCCAAAATAGAATTTTGGCGTTGGCAGTAAATGACAGTTTCCATTCTCCCGTCGATCTGGTCTGCCCACACGATGAAGTTCAAATCCGAGACTTTTTTTCCAACATAAGACCCCCCCTACCGATGCGGGTGGCAATGCTGAACGTCCAGCACAAGAAAACCTATCAAAAACAATGGGATATAGCGAATCAGGCGCTCACGCTATGCATGTCGAATTCCCACACCTCCGAGTTGTACGGAAAATCATGGCTGACCCAGGGGCTTGTTAATCTGCCGCATATTGCGCGCGGCATGAATATGGCGGCACTGAAACAAGCATTGCAAGGCATGCCCATTATTATCGTTTCACCCGGGCCATCTTTAGACAAGAACATTCATTGGTTACAAGAAGCCAAAGGCCGCGCCGTCATCATAGCCGCAGCACAATGTGCAAGAGCGCTGGCTGCAGCAGCTATCGTCCCCGACTTCATTGCGGTGGCAGACCCGAATAATTTGGTCTATTTTCTCGATGGCGTCGACGTCACCCAGGTCAAGGGCCTTATCACCGGTGTGAGTTGCCATCCTGGATTTTATGCAAAACCATTTCCCCATATTTTCACATTCAATGCCAATGCCACTATCGACGCTTGGATATCCGATATTTTTGGGGATACGCTGCCGATATCAGCGGCAGGTTCGGTATCGATAGACTGCTTGTATATCGCGAAATTTGTGCGCGCCAGTCACATTATCATGGTCGGGCTGGACTTGGCACTTTCTAATGGACAAACCTACTCAACGACCTCCGCTAACGCCACTAGTAAAGTTCTGTTGGACCCCAAAACCAAAACGCTAAGCTTTACCAATGTACCCCAGGAAATGGAGCAAGTGTTCCTCGCCAAAGGTGCGTCCAGCGAAGATACCGTGGAACCTGCCCTGACACTTCCTGGCTATTACGGCGGGGAAGTTATCACCCGTCCCAACTACCATTTATTTCACGGCGAATTGGTAGAAATCGCACGGTTAGAGCAAGCATTAGACAGCCCAACACCCTTGGTTAATTGCACCGAGGGAGGCGCTTACATACCGGGGTTTGAACATATCGCACTAAAAGAAGCGATCGACAAATATTTACCCAGATCAATTTTGGATATTGACAATGGAATAAATAACGCCAAGAAGTCGATGGATTATGCCGCCCGGACATCCCAGCTTGCCGAAGCAACAAAAAAAATGACAGAGAAAATACAGAATGTATTGAAGTTAGTGGAGCAGTGCACCGCATTGTCGAAACCGGGAAAAAGCAAGGATATCAAAAAGTTGAACAAGGCTGAGCGGAAGCTAATTAATGAAGTGCGAACAATGCCTTACCTTTCCATACCCAACGGCAAACAAACCAAAATAGCTCTGGAAATGTCAGCAGACGCAACGGATCTAGATGAGACCAACGGCGTCGCAAATTTTATTTATCAAACTATTCATAACACGGGCAGTGAAATATTATCGAAGCTACGTACGCATGAGGCTCGCTACTGAGCAAAATAGCTAAATTCTATACTCCGCGCAAATGAAAAAAATAACAATCGCCCACATTGGCAGCAACGAGTGGTTTAACTATAAAGAAGAAATAATATTCGGCCTCTACCATGCGCTGCGCTCTTGTGGCCACGAAGTGCAGATAAAGCATAACCAGCTCGACGAACAATCGATCAACTTTATCATTGGAGGTGACTGGCTTTCACAAGACAGCAAGTTTCAACAATTCATCGACAGCAAACTCAAATATTATATTTTTGAAGTCGAGAATTTCGATGGAACAACTATCAATAGCCGGGAAGGCTTTAACCTGAAAAATTATTGCCAAATGATTGAGGCATCGCTTGGCGTTATAACCCCCTATCTTTATAACATTGACACCTTAAAAAATATAAATATCATCGATCAAAATAAAATCCAATATTTGAAATGGGGACATTTCGAAGAAGTTATCGATCCTAATATTGTAAGAACACAAGCACGGAATATTTACGGCACCTTCTTCGGCCTTCTTAAGGGCGATCGATTAACAAAAGCCCAAATGCTGCAGGCCAAACTGCAAAACCAAGTTAAATTTTTAGGACGCGAGCAGCCCCATGCATTTAAAGCGGCAGCGCTATCAAGCTCGAATTACGCGCTGTCATTAGCTTACGGTGACAGCGAGAAATTCGTCAACCCGTTTAGACTCTATTACTTATTTTCTAATGGCGTGAACGTCATTTCGGACAACACAATAGACGCCGATGGATATTTACAACTGGCCATCAAAGCACCTATATCCAATTTCGTCGATCAAATGCATAGGCAGGTCCCGGATGAACGGGAATTGATCGAAAGGGCAAGAATGAATAATTTAAAGCAAAATATTAAAACGCTCATCATCTAGAGGCCTTTTAAAATTAAGCCGGGATATCATCATGGAAAATATTTATGTATACCAGATATATTATGATGATAAAACACGCTCAGACGTAGAGCCCGGATATATACCGATCGATAACACCCATAGCCTGCATCCTGAGCTTTTTGAATTTTGGGTGATTCTAAAATATCTTCGAGAAAATGATTTGCGCGAAGATGCTTGGTACGGTTTCCTGTCGCCTAAATTCAATACCAAGACCGGACTGACAGCGCAATTTGTCGAAAATTACCTAAGCAGTCGCGACCCAAGTACCGAGGTTTGCCTTTTCTCGCCTGCCTGGGACCAACTAGCCTATTTCTTAAATCCGTGGGAACAAGGCGAAGTTTGGCACCCCGGCTTGACCATTGCGGCGCAGGAGTTCATGGACTGGTGTCAACTAGGTATTGATTTGCGTCACATCGTATCGGACGCCCAAACAGCCGTATTCTCGAATTACGTTATTGCGAAAAAGCAGTATTGGCAAGCGTGGAAAATACTCGCGGAACGATTTTTCGCTTATTTGGAATCTTTATCCTCAGACAATGCGGCGCTTCAAGAAACGACCCATGGCGCGCGCTCGCGACTGTATCCCATGCGCACCTTTATCCAGGAACGATTTCCAACCCTGGTGCTGCTCATGAATAAGCTGAACGTAAATGTGCCAGTACAGTGCAGTTTTGCACCGATTCAGCCCAGGATTTTCCCAGGCGCGTCCACTCAAAGGAATGCCTTCTTGGCTTGCGACTATATGAAACAACAATTCATTGACAACTCGGACGAGGATTATTTAAATATGTATTGGAAAATTAGGCAAACCATTCCCTATAACCCAATTTCATTTTGATACATCCAAGTAATGCAAGGCGAGCAAGAAGGATCGACAATGAATACTGAGAAGCCGAAATTTGTGGTGCATCATACCGCCGACGTGCAATCAATCCAAATTGGTGAGAAAACTACTATTTGGCAGTATTGCGTCATATTACCTGGCGCCAAGATAGGATCCAACGTAAATATCTGCTCGCATTGTTTTTTAGAAAATCACGTAACGATTGGTAACAACTGCACCATCAAAAATGGTGTAAATATATTTGATGGAACCGTCATTGAAGACGATGTGTTTATCGGTCCATCGGTTTGCTTCACTAACGATAAATACCCCAGATCAAAAATGTATAAGGATGACATTCCAACAACTAGGATTTGTAAAGGGGCCTCCATAGGCGCGGGAAGCATCATTCTTCCGGGTGTAACGATTGGCGCACACAGTCTTGTAGGAGCCGGCTCTGTAATCACGAAAGACGTTCCGGCGCACGCCACTGTTTTTGGAAATCCAGCGCGTATTATGATGCGCTAGTATTGACTTGAAAGCATACATTATTTAAAGAACCCACAATCAGTTTCTTATGCAAATTCAAAAATGTAAGAAAATTGAATTTCCCAAAATTCAAGATGCAAGAGGCAACCTCAGTTTTATTGAGGGTGGTATTCATGTGCCTTTTGACATTCAGCGCGTTTATTATCTCTACGATGTACCGGGCGGCGCAGAACGCGGCGGGCATGCACACAAAGGCTTGCATCAATTAATCATAGCCATGTCAGGCAGTTTTGACGTCGTATTGGACGATGGGTTGGAAAAAAAGCGCTTTCATTTGAATCGCTCCTACTACGGACTTTATGTTTGCCCTATGATCTGGCGCGAATTGGATAACTTCTCATCAGGGTCTGTCTGTATGGTTTTGGCATCGAACCGATATGACGAAGGTGACTACTACAGGTCGTACCCAGAATTCATTGATGCAAAGAAAATACTATGAAGGTCCCGTTTCTTGATTTACAAGCGTCTTACCTTGAAATAAAAGAGGAAATTGATGCTGCGGTTCAACGCGTACTGATGAGCGGTCAGTACATTCTTGGGCAAGAGGTGGAGGCCTTTGAATCTGAATGGGCGCAATACTGCCAAGCAGATCAAGCGGTGTCGGTTGGCAATGGACTAGATGCGCTCAGGTTCACGCTCATGGCTATGGGCATTGGACCGGGGGACGAAGTAATTGTTCCGGCACATACTTTTATTGCTTCCTGGCTTGCCATCAGCCAATGCGGCGCAACGCCGATAGCCATTGAACCGGACCCGCATACTTTGAATATAGATTGCACGAAAGTCGAATCTGCCATCGGTGACAAAACACGCGCCATAATGGCCGTCCATTTATATGGCCAACCGGCGGACATGGATTCGATTCATGAGATTGCCGATCGCCATCAATTGCGTGTCATCGAAGATGCCGCCCAGTCGCATGGAGCGCGCTATAAAAACAAGGTTATTGGTAGCCACAGTGATGCCGTCGCCTGGAGCTTTTATCCGGGAAAGAATTTAGGAGCAATGGGTGACGGCGGCGCAGTTACTACGAATAACCGAGCCATAGCGGACAAGATTCGTTTACTTCGAAATTACGGCTCCGAAGCTAAGTATAAAAATGAAATCCAAGGATTTAATAGCCGCCTCGATCCCATCCAAGCAGCCATATTAAGAGTTAAGCTCAAATATCTCGATCTCTGGAATTTAAGACGCAAAGCTATCGCAGAAATATACTTAAAACAAATTAATGAGAATTTTGTGATCAAACCATCAACCCCGCAATGGGTCGATTCGGCATGGCATTTATTCGTGATTCAACATGCACAACGCGATCGCTTGAAAGCAGAACTTGACACCTTCGAGATAAATACACTTGTACATTACCCGACTCCACCACACAAGCAAATTGCTTACAGCGATAGTATTAGGCACCGCGGGATACTACCAATCACTGAGAAAATTTCAAATACGGTATTGAGTTTACCGATTGGGCCTCATTTGTCCATGGAATGTGTGGAATTTGTCGTGTCGACCTTAAATGCGGTTCTACCTAAAATTTGAGCTCTTGTAAATTAAATTTTCAAACCATGAGCCTACCACTAGTTACCATCTCCATACCGGCCTATAAACCAGAGTTTTTTGATATCGCCTTGAAATCGGCGATAGGTCAAAGCTACTCCAATATTGAGATAATTGTCAGCGATGACTGTCCCGATGATCGCATAGCGAGTATTTGTAGCAAATATAATAACATTACCTACGAGCGCCACACTCAGGGCGGGCATATGAATCAACTGGATATTCTTTATCTCGGCTCTGGGCGGTTCATTAAACCATTGTTTGATGATGATGTGTTGCACCCATTTTGCGTTGAGCGTATGGTCAACTCGCTATTAGCCAATACAGAAGCAAGTTTTTGTTTCTCTGCCTCTGCAGTTATTGATGGATTAAATCAGATAAGTAACAAGCGTCGACCATTTCAACAGTCGGGAATAATCAGCGGTGAAAATATCAAATCCGGCTTGATTAAATCAATACGTAATTTCATTGGGGAATTTTCCACCATTATGATCAAAAGAGATGCGCTAAATCGCATACCGAAGGAGCATCTCTTCTATCATTGGGGTACTGACTTCAGTCGCGGCCTGGCGGATGTAGCTTGTTACTTGAATTTGGCCAACAATAATTCTTCTACCTACCTAGATGAAGAATTATCCTACTTTAGAAAAGATCCAAAGCTATCTTCTAACTCCAACTTTAGCGTTAATGACAATTTTATTTTCTGCATTACACATTGGATTGACTTCCTGACTTTGGGGAGTCGCAACGGGTTTATTACGAAGTCCGAGGCATACGAGGCACTGCCACGAGTTCGCGCAATGATTAAATCCTGGATCAATGTTTATCCAAGCTTAAATATTAATTTAACTCAATATGAATCGCATCTCGAAAATTTGACATGATATTATCGCATTTAGTCCTACCGCTCACTTAATTTTCTCGATTGTTCCGCTGACCGAACATTTTCCATTGTTTCAGATGGCTTTTAATATCAAACCAATGTGCAGTGAAAGTTAATATGTCCTTCAGAGAATTTTCAAGCGCTTTAAATAAAATAGGCGATCGCCAGCGCAATGGTTTGCGTATTAGAGTTGCATTTTTTGTGATTTATGACTCGGTGTTCCCTGGGATAAATTTACTCCGATTGATGCTCTCTGATCCGCTGTTTGAAGTCAAGTTAATTATTATTCCCGATGTATTGCGTGGCATGGAAAATATGCTTACACAAATAGATCGATGCGTGTCCTCCTTCGATAAATTAAATGCTCAGGTTATGTTAGGTTACGATAAGTCTACAAATTCATTTCAAGATTTCTCCAATGAAATTGATATCGCCTACATGTCAAACCCTTATGAGTCAATGACACATGAGTATTTTCGTCTGTCCTATTTAGTTCACCGTGATGTACTTCCTATCTATATGCATTATGGTTTTTCTATCTACAAATATGATTACAAAGTACTTAGCCAACGACATATGCAAGATTTTTGGAGGATTTACTTAGACACTAGCGACTGTCTGGAGGAAATGCAAAAGCTGACAAACTTGGAATGGAATAATTGCCGTACAGTTGGTTACTGCAAAATGGACGGTATTTCGAAACCTTCCGCCATCCCGGACCGAAGAAAATGCATAATTCTCGCGCCGCACCACACCATAGAGCCTAATAACCACCTTAACTTAGGCAGCTTTCTCGAATATATCAATTTTTACTTCGATCTCCCTTCTAAATATCCGAACATTGACTTCGTTTTCAGACCACACCCTATGCTGATGGATAAGCTAATGAATGGGGGGTATATTCCAAAGGGAGTGATTACAGCTGCATTCGATAGGTTTTTTAAAGAGCCGAATATTACTTACAGTGTCGAACAAGATTATTTTTTGCGATTTGAAAATAGTGATGCCATGATCCATGATTGTGGCTCGTTCGTAGCGGAATACTTATTTACAGGCAAACCGATATGCTTTGCGAAGTCACGCCGCACAGACTTGGCGGCTGAACTTGGCGGCGTAGGCACTAAATGCATTCAACAACACTACATCGCTACGTCGGCCTTAGATTTATATTTTTTTATTGACCACGTCGTTTTGGAAGGCTCAGATCCGCTAAAGGCCACGAGGGAGCAATTCGCGAAAGCGCATCTCATGCCGTGCGGCGGGATGGTTTCCAAAGCATTATTGGATATGTTAAAGATTGAAGCGCTAGCTTCGTGATTTTTTGCGAAGTTCTGCATTCACTGGGTTTTTTACCAATTAATTTCTCATGTCATCTCGTAGTCACATTTTTTGATTATCGTTTGTGCCCGAGTTCCATTTTTAAAATTTTCTATGAATAAGTTATTCAACGTTAGGCTAGACGATAAATTGACCGCGTTATTAATAGATAACATCGGATTTTTTAGATTCATTCACCCTAATGTAATAACTATCACGGGCATTTTTCTAAACTTCTATGTTTTTTACCTAATTATTAATCATTCAATGATCACGGCCTCGACCCTGCTGGGAGTTCGCTATTTGACAGATTGCTTGGATGGTGGGGTGGCTAGGAAATATAACAAGAAATCCAAAATAGGCGGAGCTCTTGATACTTGGTCAGATACGATTTTGTTGTATATTGCAATTGCGGCGATATTTCGGATAAATACCATCCCTTATGGCAGTGAAGTGGCCGCATTTTTTGCGGCTGGAAATTTATATATTATGTCACTGACTGAATCTTTGATTGATCACGTGGGAATGAAAACGGGCACATCGATCGTTTCAAACATTTACGCATTCTTTGTAAACAATAGTTTCCTACTATTCTTTATTTATATCTTTCTTTTATTTCTCTCTTAATCTACACCTTTATTAGTATGTCTTCACATTCAGTTAATGAGATAGCCAATTGGCAGTCCATATGGCGTTCAAAAAACGTTGCCCTCGATGGCGGCGATGTGCTCACTGCACTCATCAAAGCGGATGGATTCGATACTGGATTTGGTGACTATGACGCGCACTCTTGGCGCCTGATGGTAAAAGATGCATTTGACCGGCTCAACATCAATAATTCTAGCTCTGTTCTTGAAATAGGTTGTGGCGCCGGTGCATTTTTATATGAGATTTCAGCTTTGAGTAATTGCCGAATATTTGGGATTGATTATAGCGATTCACTGATAAATAACGCAAAAAAATTTATACCTAAAGGTATATTTGAGGTCGCAGATGCAAATCATATACCATTCGAAGGTGTCTCATTTGATTCAATCTTGTCGCATGGTGTATTCTTTTACTTTCCTAGTTACGAATACGCCCTTGAAGTTATCGAGCAGTCTTATACAAAACTAAACTCAGGCGGCTACTTTTGCCTGATGGACTTGAACGATCTTTCACGTAAGGGCGAATACCACGACTTTCGTAGAAGTCAAGCGGCAGACCCTTTGGAGTACGATAGAAAATATGCTGGACTCGATCATTTGTTTTTTGACAAAGATCGCCTAACTGCTGATTTATATCGTATTGGGTTTGTTCAAGTTGAATTGTTTGAACACAGAATAAAATCCTATCTTAATTCGAGATTTCGCTTTAATATTATCATGAAGAAATCATAATTTCTTCATTATGTATATACTGTCGCTCCAAATAAGGTAAAGCCTGTTGATAGAACTAGTATTTTTTATCATTAGACTTCTATTTATTTTTCATGCTTTTCGAGTTTCACTAACTCTTTAGCTAATTTCCAAATCACAGAGTCCCATTGCCCATCTTCTTCTTGCCTAAAAAGTTTGACGGAATGGTACCATGGGCTGTCCTCCCGGTCCAACATCCATCGCCAACAGGTGTCGTAGCGATTTAATATCCAAGTTGGTTTCCCCAGAGCTGCCGCCAGATGCGCAGTAGACGTATCTACTGACACGACAATATCCATATTTTCAATCAAAGCAGCTGTATCCGAAAAGTCATTCAATTCGTTGGCAAAGTTGACGAAATTATCGTGTGGCCAATATTGATTTTCCCGCTTGTATATTTCCGATTCTGCCGGATCGCCTTTTTGAAGGCTGTAAAAATCTGCGTTTACGGTATTCAAACCCTTTGCAAGCATGGTCAAAGGAATGTTCCTGCGTTCATTGCGCGCCCGCAGTTCTGGCTGGTTCGGCGGCAAACCGCCGCTCCATATGACACCCACCTTCAAACGGTCTGACAATCCGAATCGGCGTTTCCAGTATTCAGTTTTTATTTCATCCGCGCGCAAGTAGCGGTCAGCAAAGGGGATAGAGTGTATTTCGGTATTGAATGCCAATGGTAAACTGATAATCGGACAATGATAGTCATAGTCCGGCAAATCATCACCTGTTGGTATCAGTTGATCCACGTATTCAGTATTTTTCAGTAATCCTATGAGACTTTGCGGTACTTCCAATATGACTTTTGCACCGAGATTTTTAACCAGCTTCACGTACCTGACGAACTGGATAGTATCCCCCAAACCTTGCTCATGGTGAAGTAATATCTTTTTTCCCGCAATTGATTCTTTCCCTTGCCAGTGTGGTGCTTTGAACTGGCGTCGGTACTTAGCGCGATCCGCATAGGCCCAGCGCCATTCATACAAAGGCCAGCCTTTGGCGTAATCACCCTTGAGCAACAAGGTATGGGCCAAGTTCCAGTGTGCCAAGGCATTATTTTTATCATAGGATATCGCAATTTCGTAATCTGCAATAGCCTCATTGAGGCGGTGCATGTCAAGTAAAGTATTTGCGCGATTAATATATGCTTGAACGTAGTCAGACTTGAGAGCGATGGCCTTGTTGAAGCTTTCAAGCGCTTCTTGCCATTTTCGCAAGCTCGCAAGGGCGTTGCCCCGGTTTGAATAAGCCTCCGCACTTGCCGGGTTTAATTCAATCGCCTGTTCATATTCGGAAATCGCCTCATGCAATTTGCCAATTGACTTCAGAGCAGACCCTTTATTGATATAAGATTTGTGGTCATTGGGCTGTAAATCGATAGCCTTGGTATAACTCGAAATCGCATCTTGCGGCAATTGCAAGCGCTCGTAGGCAAGGCCTTGGTTGAAATGCATGGCAGCATTCTGGGGTTCCAGGGAAATCGCCGTTGCAAATAACTTTGCAGCCAGTTGCGGATCGTTGCACTGTAATGCCAACACACCACTTAAATGCCAAGCTTGCGCTTGCTGGGGATCTTGGTCTAGTATGTTGGCGTATATTTCTTTTGCAAATTCCAATTTACCCTGCCGATGCAGGCTTAATGCCAATTGAAACTCTGTATCGCTGCCCGTCGTTGGCTTCACTTGAGATTGACCATCTAATAAATCTATGGGCTGTGGTATACCTAGATCGAATTCCATATATTGTTTTTGGCGAATTTTCAATATTTCTATTGGGTGTACTATTGGTTGGCGTTAAGATAGAAATTCGGTTTATACCGTATTTAATTTAAATTTGCACTCCTTTTTTTCCGTTTTATGCCCACTCCATCAAGTTTGTCAGAAGTTAATCATCTGATAGACGCAAAGCACTACCAAGAGGCTTCGGCGGCCCTGGAGTCATTGCTGTTGGAGCATCCGGCCGCAAGCGGCGCCTTCGATTTGATGCGTCAACTCGTAGAGCGCACTGGACGGTATTCGCAAGCGGTTGATTGGCTCAGCCTTTTTCTGGAGCAAAACCCACAATCGTCTGGCGCATTCCGTCTGCTCGGATTCGTGATGTGCAAGTTAGGTCAATTTCAGGCCGGGATTGAGTGTTTTGAGAAATCATTGGCCATCCATCCTATGGATGCGCACTGCATATGCGATCGTGCCAGCGCCTTGGCGGAGCTGGGTCGCAATGCCGAGGCTTTGCTTGGCTACGAGCAGGCACTTGCGTTGGCACCTGATTTCGCCGAGGCCCACGGCTATCGCGGCAACGCCTTGTTGGCCTTGGGACGGCAGGACGCCGCCATCGCCAGCTTTGACCAAGCCATTGCCCTCGATCCGAGGCTGGCCTCTGCGTTCGTCAATCGTGGCAATGCCTTTATGCAGCAAGATCGCTACAGCGCCGCCCTCGCCGACTACGACCAGGCAATTACCCTCCAAGCGCGCAACGCCATGGCGCATGCCAATCGGGCAGTTGCCCTCAAACATTTGCATCGTCACCAGGAGTCGCAGGAAAGCAGCGTGACGGCCATTTCGCTGAGCCCTGGTTATTTTGAAGCCCAGTTCACCCTCGCGCTCAGCCAGCTTCTGAGCGGCGATTTCGAACACGGTTTTCAAAGCTACCAAGTGCGCTGGAAAACAGCCGCTTTCGCCCCGGTCAGGCGCCAGTTCACACAGCCGCAATGGCTGGGTGAGGCATCCATCGCGGGCAAGCGCCTGTTAGTGCACAACGAGCAAGGCTTGGGCGATTCGATACAGTTTTGCCGCTTCGTCGCCGGCGCTGCGCAATCCGGTGCCGAGGTAATTTACGAGGTGCAAGCCCCATTGTTGGATCTCATGCAATCCCTCAGTGGCGTGCACACGCTGGTGCGTCAAGGCGATTCGCTCCCCGACTTTGACTATTACTGCCCGGTCATGAGTTTGCCGCTGGCTTTGGGCACCCGCCTGGCTAGCCTTCCAGCCCCCATTGCCTATTTGCATGCCAGCCCCGCCAAGCGCAGCCAATGGCAACAGCGCCTGGGTACGGCCTCGGGTCCGCGCATCGGCCTGGCGTGGAGCGGCAACCCCAAGCACCAAGGCGACCGCCACCGCAGCATCGCCTTGGCCAGCTTGCTGCAAGCCCTCCCTGCCGGCCCGCAGTACGTCAGTTTGCAAAAAGAAGTCCGCGATAGCGATACAGCGGCGCTGCTGCAGCGCCCCGACCTGCTCCACTTCAGCGATGCCATGGCCGACTTTTCGGACACCGCAGCGCTGTGCAGCGCGATGGACTTGGTCATTGCCGTAGACACCAGCGTCGCGCACTTGGCAGGCGCACTCGGCATAGGCACCTGGCTGCTGCTACCCCACCTGCCCGATTGGCGGTGGTTACTGGAACGCACTGATACGCCCTGGTACCCGCAGATGCGGCTGTGGCGACAAAAGAGCGCAGGTGACTGGGACGCCGTGTTGCAAGACCTGCACGCCGCGCTGCGGGCCCATCCTTGGTGAGCACCCGCGCTACAACAAGGCCTGGGTGAACACGACTTCCGGGTCTTGCGGGGCCAGTTGGTGCGCCCGCTGCAAATGGGCGCGCGCTGCTTCGAGGTCATGCTTGGCGATCGCGATACGCACCAGGCCCATGCGCGGGCGCACGTTGCCCAGTTGGGTGTTGATGGCCGGTCCCGGTAAGGTCAGGGCTCGCTCGAAAGCCGCTTGCGCCTCATCCAAGCGCGCTAGCAATTCCAGCAACTCTCCACAGCGGTGCGCGATCGCGGGCGAATCCGGTACGCGCGCGCCCAGCGCCTGCAATTGCTGCAAGGCCGGCTCCCACTGACCGGGGTACAAGCCATCGACCAGCATGACGGCCAATTCGCCAGCCCAATAATTCAAACCACTATCAGGCACCCGGTTCCAAGCCTGCAATGCCAGAGGAGCGGCGCTGCGTGCCAGTTCCGCGTCAGCCCAAAAGCGGGCTTGTTCGAGCAGTTTGAAATGCAAATACAAGTCATCCGGGTTTTGGCGCAGGCTTGCCGTAATGATGGCGGTATCGCGCTGCTTCTTATTACGCGCCAAGGCCAAAGCTTTGCTGTAGCCATGGTGGATGATGGGCGCCCTTAGATGCACCGCCCGCTGGCCGCTTGCGCGCAGGTAGGGCAACAAGGTTTCGCCCACGTCTTCATGGATGGCATGGCGAAACCGCACGCCTGGCGCACGGCGGAACATGCGCAACAAGTGTGCCTCCTGGACATGGCCATCTTCGCGCACATTGTGCATTGCGACCGTGGCCGCTCCTATCCCCGCCTCATCCAGCAGTGCGCGGGCTTGGGCCACAAACTCGGGGGACACATATTCATCCGGGTCCAAAAAAATAATCCAGTCGCCGCGCGCCGCATCCAAAGAATGGTTGCGCGCCCAGGCGAAGTCGTGGCGCCAGGGCTGGTGCATCACCTGCGCACCGGCCGCCTGCAGCAGCGCCACCGAGTTATCCGTCGAACCGGTGTCTACAACTACCAGTTGGTCCCATAGCCCCTGCACACTTTGCAAAAAGCCGGGCAGCATGTCGGCCTCATCCTTGACGATCATGCACAAGGACAGACTGGCAGCGCGTGGAGGGAGCATGGATTTTCTTGGGGGTAAACCTGGTGCGGCATTATGCAAGCGTGGCCCAGCGGTCCTTGGGCCTTCGCCCGCCGCGCCCGCGCGCCGGGCGGAGCGCAATAGGTATGACTCTTGCATAGAGCGCCCATGCCCCCCAATATTCCCACCCTCACACCGTCTGGCAACCAGGCCATCAACTGCTGGCAGTGCCGCCATTTCGCCACCAGCTGGGACCCGGCTTTGCCCTATCTGTGCAAGCTCATGGGCTTTAAATCCAAGATGCTGCCCTCGATACAAATCGCGCAGCTTGACGGTCGCCCCTGCCAAGGCTTTGACGCCAAGCCCGCCAAAGCGGCGTCCAAGCCCGGGGTGTCGGTAAGTCGTCAATAAACCCCCGCAAACCCGTGGCACGGGATTTGCACATAGGGTAGCTCGATTGACAGCTTTTTGACCCTTAATACCTATGTCCGCGTCCCATTTGCCCATTTCAGCCCTCTGGCTGGACCCGTTTCGCCCGCTGAGCGCGGCGAACGCGCAGGCTTTGGCCGGCGCCGGTCTGGTCGTCACCACCGTGAGCACGCTAGAGGCCCTGCAAGCGGCGCTGGCCGACGAACAAGCCGCTTATGCCATGCTGGTACTGGGTTTGGGCGGGGATACCAGCTTGCTCGATGACAGCGCCGCCTTGCTCAAAGCCTGCCAGCCCGGCCTGCCCGTGGTCTGCCGCACCGAACGCCGACACCTAGAAACGGCGATTGCATCCCTGCACCAGGGCGCCTGCCATGCTTTGGCCGCCGACGATTGGAGCACCAACGCCTGGACCCAAACCATTGGCCGCGCCCGCGCCGCCAGCCAGGCTGCCAAAACTATCGCCGTGAACGCGGCCGCCAGTGCCATATCCCAAGCCGCTGCCAGCGGCGCTACCCCAGTCGCCATGGCGGCTACCCAGGAGCCCGTGCGCAGCGTCGTCTTCGTGGACCCCATCAGCCGCAATTTGCTGGCCCTGGCCCACCGCGTGGCCCTGGCCAACGTGGCAGTGCTCATTGAAGGCCCCACCGGCTCAGGCAAAGAAGTACTTTCGCGCGTGCTGCATGAGGCATCGGCCAGCGCCAACGGCCCGTTTATCGGTTTTAACTGCGCCGCCATGCCCGAGCACATGATTGAAGACATGCTGTTTGGCCATGAAAAAGGCGCATTCACCGGCGCCGTCAAAGACCACCGCGGCCTGTTTGAACAAGCCCAGGGCGGTACCATATTTTTAGATGAAATCGGCGAACTGCCGCTTACGCTGCAAGCCAAGCTGCTACGCGTGCTGCAAGAGCGCACCTTGGTGCGTTTGGGCGGCGAACGCACCATCGCTTTGGACGTACGCGTTGTCGCTGCGACCAACAAAAACCTGCGCGAATCCATTGCCCAGCGCGAATTCCGCGAAGATCTGTACTTTCGCCTCAGCACATTCAAGCTGCGCGTGCCGGCCTTGGCCGAGCGCCCCGGCGATATCTTGCCTATCGTGGCCCGTATGCTGGGCCGCCATGGCCGTAACGGCCAGGGTTGGAGCGTTAGTCCGGCGGCGCAAAGCGCCCTGCTGGCTTACCCCTGGCCAGGCAATGTGCGCGAACTCGAAAACGTGGTGCAACGCGCCATGGTGCTGTGCGCCGACCAGCAAATCGACACCCAGCACCTGATGTTTGACGACATGTCCGTTGAGTCCCTGTTAGCCAGCGGCTACCAGGCCGCAGCGACGCCCGCACCGGTCGCCCCTCCTGCCGTCGATTTGCAGCTGGCCCAGGGCGTGCCCGCCAATATCGCCGAACTGCTGGCGCTGGCCCATGAAGACGACAGCGCCGACATGCCCTTGCAAGCGGCGGTGAAACACAACGAACACAGCTTGATCCGCGCCGCGCTGGAGTCCTCGCGCAGCCGCATCGAAGCGGCCGAAAAGCTGGGCATCAGCCCACGCACCTTGCGCTACAAACTGGCCCGGTTGCGCGATAGCTCGCTTAGCCAATTGGCCAACGCCTGAACCACGTCATCCGCCCCGGAGCCCACGCCATGATTGAAAAAGCCACTTCCGCCGCCAGCATCGCCTCCATGTTGCGCACTTTGGAGGCGCATTCGTCGCAAGCCAAAGGCCTGAGCGAAGACAGCGCCAGCGGCGTCCAAAGAACCGACTTTGCCGATGTCATTCGCAAAGCCGTCAGCCAGACCAATGCCGCCCAGGTCGATTCACAAAACACCACCGCCGCTTTCGAAAGCGGCGAGCAGGTACCGCTGACCGAAGTGGTAATGAAGATGCAAAAGGCCTCGCTGTCCTTTGAAGCTACCTTACAGGTACGCAACAAAGTGCTCAAAGCCTATGAAGACGTGATGAACATGCCGGTTTAATCCAAGCCCGACCCACTTTGACTCAAACCTTGCGCTGAAAGAGAACCCCTATGGCTACCGCAACCGCACCCACCGGAACCCTGCTTCCTGGCGCCACCGACGCAGGCGCACTGGCGACCCGCGCAGGCGCTGGCGGACGCACTGCCATGGCGACCACGGGCACGGACAATGCCATTCGCTTGGGTGACAACGGCATGCCCCTGGCCGACTACTCCGGCCCATTGGGCCCGATCAAACAAGTCTTGGACCAACCCGCGGTTAAAAAATCACTGCCGCTGATGGTGATCGCCGTAGCCTTGCTGGCCTTTGCCCTGGTCTACACCCTGGTCAACCAGCCCAACTACCGCCCGGTCATGTCCGGCGTTTCCGAGGGCGACCAACAGGCCGTATTCGAAGCCCTGAAAGCCGCCGACTTCAAGCCCGTCATCGACAGCAGCAATGGCCAGGTCACCGTGCCGGTGACGCGTTACCACGAAGCACGCATCTACTTGGCCTCCAAAGGCTTGCCCAAAACCGCCTCCACCGGTTTGGACACGCTCAAAGACCAGTCGGCCATGACCACCAGCCAGTTCATGGAGCAAGTGCGTTACAACGCGGCGATGGAGCAAGAACTGGCGCGCAGCATCCAGCAAATTGACTCCATCCAAACTGCGCGCGTGCATTTGGCCACGACCAAACCCTCGGTGTTTGTGCGTGATCGCACGCCACCCAAAGCCTCGGTGGTGGTTACACCCCACCAAGGCCGCAGCGTCAGCCCGACCCAGGTCCAAGCCATTGTGCATTTGGTCGCTTCCAGCGTACCCATGCTGCTGCCGGAAAACGTTTCCATCGTGGACAACGTGGGCAAGCTCATGACCGATGCCGCCTCCGACGCGGCCATGGGCCTCAATGCCACCCAGTCCAAATACAAGCAATCGTTGGAAGACCTGTACCGCCAACGCGTACTGGAGATTTTGGTGCCCATCGTGGGCGACGCCAATGTGCGCTCGCAGGTCAACCTGAACATTGACTTCAGCCAAACCGAGATCACCTCCGAAGACTTTGATCCGTCTGGCAAGGGCTCAAAGACGCGATCGGAAATCACCAGCGAAGACCGTAACAGCGCCAAAGAGGCGGCAGGCATCCCCGGCACCTTGGCCAACACCGCGCCACCTGCGCCTACGACGACCTTAAACACGGCCGCCACCCCGGCAACCGCCACCGATGAGCGCAGCACCATCGCCGCGCGCGCCACCCGCAACTACGAATTTGACCGCCAGGTACGCCATACGCGTGCAGCCTCGGGCGGTATCCAGCGCGTTAGCGTCGCGGTGGTGATCAACGAGCGCCCGCCGACCCCGCAGCCTAAGAACGACAAAGGCGAAGACCAGCCACCCAAACCCAACCCCTACACGCCCGAAGAACTGGAGCGGATCCAACAATTGGTGCGTGGCGTAGTCGGCTTTGACGAAGCCCGCAAAGACGTGGTCAGTGTCATCCCGGCCAAGTTTGAACCCGATACCCCGATTGACCTGTCGATTCCTTGGCACAAGGACGAAGCGGTCCTGACCAACCTCAAATCGGCCATGCTGGGGCTGATGTTTGTCGCCTTCCTGATGGCCGTGGTGCGCCCTGTGGTGGTCCACATGATGGAGCGCGACAAGCAAGCCGCGCTGGAAGCGGCCGAGAAAGTCAAGCTGGCCCAAGAGGAAGCCTTGGCACTGGAACGCACCCAGAGCGAAGAGGCGGCCGCCGCCGGCGCCGAAGCCAGCGAGCCGTCGGCCGCCGAGACGCTGGAAGAGATGAAGGCCAAGATGAAGGCCAAGAAGTCTGGCATCTCTGCCGAGATGCTCGATACTGCGAACACCTACGACGACAAAGTGGCGCTGATCCGTATGATCGTGGGCGACGACTCGGCCCGCGTAGCCAGCGTCTTGAAGAACATGATCAAGCCCGGTTAATCAGCCGGGCGACCAAAGCATTGCGGGAAGTACCTCACCATGGCAGACAACGACACCAAAGCAAGCGGGCCGGCGGGCTACAGCGACGCGCTGCGCCGCGAGATGTCGGAACTCACCGGTACGCAACGCGCTGCCGTGCTGATGCTGCTTTTGGGCGAAGAGCAGGCGGCCAACATCATCCGCTTTCTCAGCCCCAAAGAAGTCCAGGGCTTGGGCGCGGCCATGGTGCAAGTGGCCGAGCTGTCGCAAGAAGCCGTGAATGCGGTGCTCGACGAATTTTTGGCCGAAATCAAACGCCAGACCAATTTGGGTCTGGGCACATCGGACTATGTGGACAAGGTGTTTCGCCGTGCGCTGGGTGATGACAAAGCCGCCTCGGTGCTGGGCCGCATCAACCCCGGCCATGGCAGCAAAGGCCTGGAAATATTGACCTGGATGGATGCACGCTCGATCGCCGACATGATCCAGGCCGAGCACCCGCAAGTCGTCGCCATTATTCTTTCCGTACTGGAAACCGCCGTTGCCGCAGAGGTACTGAACTTTTTGCCGCCCGATTCGCGCGCCGAAATCATGCAGCGCGTGGCCAGCCTGGAGCAGGTGCAGCCTTCGGCCATGGATGAGCTCGAAGCCATCATGAAAAAGCAGTTCTCCACCAACTCCACTTCCAAGTCGTCCAGCCTGGGCGGCGTGAAAGCGGCAGCCAATATCTTGAACCAGACCAAGACGACCTTGGAAGCGGCCGTGATGAGCGGCCTGCGCGAGATCGATCCAGACCTGATGCAACAAATTCAGGACAATATGTTCACCTTCGAAAACCTGGTGGGCGTGGACAACAAGGGTATCGCCAAGATCATGGCCAATGTGGAGCCGGACTTGATGATGAAGGCCCTCAAAGGCGCCAGCGAAGCGGTCAAGGAAAAGTTTTTGGGCAGCATGTCCGAACGTGCCCGCGGCATGTTCCGCGACGATATGGAAGCCCTGCCTCCGATGCGCTTGTCCGATGTCGAGATGGCGCAAAAAATGGTCATGCGCGCAGCCCGCAAACTGGCAGACGCCGGCGACTTGGTGCTAGGCGGCGGGGCCGACTATGTCTAACACGGCGCAAGCCGAAGCACGCAAACCCGAGGTGCGCCCGGCGCGGGTTTGGCAACCGACCGACCTGCTGCACCCCATTGCGCCCGAGGGCGGCTTTTTGCCCAGCCCCTGGAAACCCAGCCAAGCTGCCGGTTTTGATCCGCAAGGATTTGTCACGCCGGTGCTGGACTTGCAAGCACTGGCGCGCGAAACAGCGGCGCATGCCGCAGAACAGGCGCACGCCGCCCCGCTGGACGAATCGGCCCAAGAGACGACGCACGCCACGCCCGCGCTGGCCCCCACCGATGCCGTCGCAAGCACCGCTGAGGCAGACGCTGGCACTGTGCCCCTTGCGCCAGCGATCGACGCGCAGGCCTTAGAAAAAGCGCGCGCAGAAGGCCATGCCCAGGGCATGGCCGAAGCACGTGCGCAGCTACAGACCCAGGCCCAGCACGAGGCTCAGTCCGCACTGGGCCAAGACCATGCCCTGGTGGAAAAATTACAGGCTGTGCTTGCCGATTTGCAACAAAACCCACAGAGTTTTTTTGAACCGCTCAAACGCTTGTCGCTGCATTTGGCCGAGCAATTGGTCCTGGCCGAGTTACAAGTCGACGGCAGCGCCATCGAGCGCCTGGTGCAGCGCTGCGTGGACGATTTGGGACAACATGATGAATCCATGGTGACGGTGTATTTGCACCCAGATGATGTGGAGCGCTTGCACAGCATGCGCGAGCGCACCGGCTTGAACGAAGGCTCCTCCCTGCGCCTGCAGGCGGACGACACTATGCTGCCTGGCAGTGTGCGCGCCAGCGCCAATGACGCCATCGTGGAAGACCTGATTACCGAGCGCCTGAGCGCGCTGGCACGCGGCCTGCAGATCGATACTCCGCGCTGGAGCGCGCACAGCGCCTTTAGTGCCGAGCGCATCAGCGCCGACCGCCTGCCCAGCAGCCGGGTGGAAGACGCACAGCCGCGCATGGCTGCGCCTGCCGCTGCCCCTGCGCCGTTTACTGCACCCCCTGCTGACACGCTGGAGGCGGCGCATGAGGTGCCCCTGCCCGCACCTGCTTCATCCGGCTATGACACGGTAGCAGCGATCGACGAAATACTGAACGACCACGACCATGTTTGACTTTGCGGCGGACGTCGGCCAAGCCATCCCCAAATTGCACAGCCAGTTGCCCCAGCGCAGCGGCACGCTGGTACGGCTGGTTGGCCTGCGGCTGGAGGCGCGCGGCATCATGGCGCCGATCGGTGCGTGCTGCGAAGTCGTCGGTCTCAACGGCCAACGCATCGAAGCCGAAGTCGTCGGCTTTGCCGACAAAACCATTTACCTCATGCCGTTTTCCGAGCCTACCGGCATCGGCCCGGGCGCGACGGTGCGGGTGCTGAGCGACAGCGGCCATGCCCTCTTGGGCGAGGCCTTGCTCGGGCGCGTGATCGACGCGCAGGGCGAGCCGCTCGATGGCCGGCCCAAACCCGCCTGCACCGACAAGCTCGGTCTGCTGGGTTTGCCCATCAACCCCATGGAGCGCGGCCCTATCGACCGGGTGCTGGACGTGGGCGTGAAAGCGATTAATGGATTACTGACACTCGGGCGTGGCCAGCGCGTGGGCTTGGTCGCCGGTTCCGGCGTGGGCAAAAGTGTGCTGTTGGGCATGCTCACCCGCTTTACCAAAGCCGACGTGGTGGTCATCGGCCTGATCGGCGAGCGCGGCCGCGAAGTGCAGGCCTTTATCAACGAAACCCTCGGTCCCGAAGGTCTGGCCAAAGCCGTGGTCATTGCGGCGCCGGCCAATGTCTCGCCGGTGTTGCGCCTCAAAGGTGCGCACCTGACGCATGTGGTGGCCGAATACTTTCGCGACCAGGGCAAAGACGTGTTGATGCTGGTAGACAGCCTGACCCGCGTGGCCCATGCGCAGCGCGAAATCGGCCTGGCTATTGGCGAACCGCCCACCTCCAAAGGCTATCCGCCTTCGGTATTTGCGCTCTTGCCCAATTTGATCGAACGCGCCGGCGTGGGCCGCCACGGCCATGGCTCGATTACCGCGATTTACACCGTGCTGGCCGAAGGCGATGACGGCAATGACCCGATTGTCGATATCGCCCGCGCCTCGCTGGACGGCCAAGTCATGCTCTCGCGCAAACTGGCCGATGCGGCGCATTACCCGGCCATCGACCTGACCGGCTCCATCTCACGGGTGATGCAAAACCTGCTCACACCCACCGACTTGAAACTGGCCAACCGCTTTCGGCGCCTGTGGTCGCTCTACCAGCAAAACGTCGACTTGATCCAGGTCGGCGCTTACCAACCGGGTTCCAATGCCGAGATTGACCAGGCCATTGCCCTGCGCGCGGCGATGGAAACGTTTTTGCAGCAAGACATGTACAGCGGCATCGACGAGAGCCAGACCCGCACCGATGTGCGCGTGCTGATGGAGCAGTAAGCATGGCAGGTATCCCGCGTCCAAGCGCTACGGCACTATGAAAGTACGTGCCTGCTGGTCCGCGCTGGAAAACAAGGCCGAGCGCAAACTCACGCAAATCCGAGAGGACACCGTGCGCGCCGAAGAACTACGCCAATCGCTGCTAGGCAGCCAGGCCAAGCTGGAAAAAATGTACCAGGAGTACCACGAAAAAAACGCCGCCAACAGCCGCTCCAAAGGCATGACCGATGCCATGAACCAGCGCCAGTTCATGTCCCAGCTTTTGAACCTGCGCGAACGTGTGAAGAACGATATTGAGCGCTCCGAAACCCATTTGGCCACGCTGGCCCACCACAAAGTGCTGGCCGAAACCGAGCGCCTAAAAATGCAAACGCTCACCGAAAACGACCGACAGGCTGTCGCCAAATTTGTCGAAAAGCGCGAACAATCGCGCATGGATGAATTGGGCGTAATGCAATACAACCGGGCCCAGACGCCATGAACCCTTCAGGCGGCCTGCGCTGGCACTGGAAGGCTTGGCGCAGCCAGGCACTGTGGGCGCCCACCTGCCAGGACATAGCCGCCTGGCTGGCGCAAAAGCCGCCGGCCCACCATGAGTTGCTATTGATCGGCGCCAGCGCCGGTTGGATGATGTCCAGTCCATTTTTATGCAGTTTCGGCAAAGTCACCGCCCTGGACATCGACCCCTTCGCTGCCCCGCTGTTTCGCTGGCGCCATGGCCAGGCACTCGCGGCCAGCGGCACCGAGTTGGTTTGCCAGCGGGGCGACGCGCTCAACCAATTGGGCGAAGTCTTGCAAGCAAACCGCCAGGCCCTGGTCCTGTTTGACAATGTCCTGGGCCAGATCCGCTTTCACCACCCCGATGTGGACGAAGCCAGCCACCGCATCGCCAGCATCCGGCGCCGCCTGCGCGCCAGGCACTGGGGCAGCATCCATGACGCCTATTCCGGTCCGGTGCGCACCCCAGTGTCGCGCCGCGCACATACCCCCATGATGCGCAGCGTACAGCCACCGCTACCGTCTACTTCCATCCGCAAACGTGCGGGGCAGGAAGCGCCGCAGCGCGCCGCCTTTGCCGCTTTTGGCAGCCAGCTTGACGCCGACGGCGCCTGGCTGGACCACCTGACAGGTGACTTGTTCCCGCCCGGAACCCCGATCAACCACATCGCCTGGCCGCACCTGGACGACTACTGTCACTGGCTGCAAGCGGGCTGGGTGGAGCCGCAATGAATGTCGAAAACCCACTAATTCGGGGCCGTCTGTCGTCGTTACTGCGCAGCCTCAGCCGCAGCTTCGCCGCAGTCGCTTTGGTACTGGCCGCTTGCGGCGGCACTCCCGACGCTCTGGTCGTGGATACGCCTGCACCCGATGCGAGTAGTCCAACCACCCCGACCGTGCCCGCGACCGCGTTGGCAGGTCTCTATAAGGGTGCATTGGGTAGCAATCCAAAACGCGAGTTTTTAGCGCTGGTGGTACCCGCATCTGAGCAAACCGTGCAGGTGTATGGCTGGTACTTTGGCGCGGCGGACCCGCATTTGGCGCACCTCTACAGCGGACAACTCGCGCTCGGCGTCCAAGGTGTGGCGGCCAATGTGGCGCAGAGCTGGAAAGTCAGCGAGGGGATTGAATCAGCGCCCTTCCCAGCCACTGCAAACATCTCTGCGGGCTCCTTAAGTCATTTGCTGGCAGATATCTCCATCAGCCGCAGCAGTCCCACCAACTACCGCCTCGCCGCTGACAGCCTTTCCTCAGACAGTTACCAATTCGATGCCCCACCTGCGGCGCTGCACAGTAGCCTTTGGGATGGTTATTGGTCGAGCAAAACCAACACTATCGGCGGACGGCTGGCATTTGGCCCCCAGGGCTTGGCAGACGTATCGGGCTCTTTGTGGGAATGTTTTCGGGGTCATCCCCCCCTGACCTGGTCTTGGACCGCGCAGAGTTTCAATTACTTCAAAGTCACGCTGTCTTTGGGCCCCATCACCTTGTGTCGCGACTGGGAAAACCGCACTTTGCAAGGCGTGGCGGTGGTTTCCAAACAAAACGGTGTGGATCAATTAGATATGATGCTGCTCGACGGCACAGGCGCCGGAATTTCTTATCGTGGAACACGGTCAGTGCCATGATGGGTCAAGATTTCGCTTGTCGTGCCGATAAGAGCGCAATAGGTTTGCCCGATTTACCCGTGCAAGCGCCTGGCGCGCATCGTTGGAGTGTCTACTTTTCACACTAAATATCCGAAAGAGCAGCTATGAAAAGAATTCTGTTGGAAGTATTTTTGGTCGCCGCCCTTATAGGCGCCGGCGTGTTTGGTTTTACGAGCCAAAAACAAGCGGCCACTTCTAAGGCCAAGATTACGGAATTGACGGCGTCGGTTGAAGCGGCCGAAAAATCGGCCAAAGAAAAAGAGGAAAGCATCAAGGCTGCGGAAGAAGAAATGCATGCCCTGCAAGAGGAAATGGCGCCGCTGGAAGAAAAAGCCAACCAGCTGGAGGCTGTCAAAGCCGCACTGGCCAGCGGCTCTACCTTGAGCGACCTGGAAAACGCCTACAAGAAAGAGAAAAATCTCTCCGCCGAACGCCAAGCCGGCTTGGGCGCGCTGCGCATGCTGACCAAAGGTGCGGAAGATCCGGGCGCCTTGGAATCCTTCCGCAAAGCGCTGCAATTGTCTGAATTGGGCGACCGCAAGAACACGATTTGCGCTGCGCAATTGGGCTTGGTGGCTGCCGGCGAAAAAATCAAAGTGATGTCTGACTGTCTGCCCAAGTCTGAAAAAGCGGGCCACGGCGATAAGGAAGAAAAAGACGCTAAAGACGACGGCCATGGTAAAAAAGACGACGGCCATGGCAAGAAGGAAGATGGCCACGGCAAGGGCAAAGGCAAAGACGATGGCCACGGTGACAAGAAGGAAGAGAAACACGCCGCGCCCCATTGGGGCTACGAAGGTGAGATGGGCCCAGAAAAGTGGGGCAAAGAATTCCCCACCTGCTCGGCTGGAAAGTCGCAATCGCCGCTGGATATCAAAGGGCCTTTTGTCAAGTCACGCATGGTGATCAGTGCCGACTACAAAGAAGGCCCGCTCAAGATGCTGAACAACGGCCACACCATTCAAGTGGTGGTCAGCCCTGGCAGCAAGCTACGCATTGACGGGGTAGCCCACGAGTTATTGCAGTTCCACTTTCACCGCCCCAGCGAAGAAAAAATTGACGGCAAGCCCATGGCTATGGTTGTGCACTTTGTGCACAAAAACGCCGAAGGCAAACTCGCTGTGCTGGGCGTGCTGCTCAAAGAAGGTAACGAAAACCCCGGCATCAAAACCCTGTGGGCCAATTTACCTAAAGAAGAAAATGTGGAATACGCGCCCGATGGTGTGAACTTCAACCCCGGCAACCTGCTGCCGCGCGAGTTTGACTTTTACAGCTACGAAGGCTCGCTGACCACGCCGCCCTGTACCGAAGGCGTGCGCTTCTTTATCCTCAAGACCACCGTCAACATCGCCAAGGAGCAGGTGCAAGCCTTCCCCTTCAAGATGAACGCCCGCCCGGTCCAACCGCTCAACGGTCGTGAGATCCTGAGCAACTGATAGCGACTGCGCAGCCGCCCCACCCGCAAAGGCCCCACTATGAAAAAGCAATCTTCTATGGGCGCTGTTCTGGCTGCCGTGGTGATCACCCTGGTCATCGCAGCGCTCACGGGCTGGGGTCTGGTGGCGCTGGGGGTTCTGCATTTGGCGCCCTCCTCAGGCGTCAAGCGCGACGGCGAATTGGAAAGCGCCAGCGATAAGCTGGGCAAAGCAGGTGGACAGTTTGTCTGTGAAGTGACGGTGTCCACGCCGCAAGGCGCGCTGAACTCCGAGCCCAAGGTGTACCAAGACATCTTGGTGGCTGGGCTGGAGCCCGATGCCGCCTCGGGCTGGTACCAAGGCGAATACTCGATCAGCGAATCGCGCAAGGGCGCGCTCAAAATGGAAGGCACCAAAGCGTTTGTCAGCCGCCCGGCCATGTTTGAGCGCTTTGGGCAAATGGTCACCCAAGAAGAATTCACCATCGACCTGGCCGATGGCGCTTTTGTGCAAACCCTGACCTTTCGCGACGGCACCCGCCGCCACATGATCAAAGGTGTGTGCGCCAAGTTCATCAAGGCGCCGTTTAAGTAAAGCGCCCACGCTGCCCTGGTCACGCCACCGCAAGGTGGCGTTTTTATTGGCCTCTAGGCGTTTGGAGAACCCGCATAAGGCCGCTACCTACAATGCGCGCCTATGACCTTTCTCACCCAACTCGCCCAGGCCGAGCGCAACAACCAATCGCTGGTCTGCGTGGGACTAGACCCGGACCCCGCCAAATTCCCGCTGCATTGGCGCGGCGACACCTCCAAAATTTTCGACTTTTGCGCCGCCATCGTCGATGCCACCGCCGACCAGGCGATTGCCTTCAAGCCGCAAATTGCCTACTTCGCTGCCCATGGGGCTGAAGCCCAACTAGAGCGCCTGATGGCGCACCTACGCGCCAACGCGCCGCAGGTGCCGGTCATCCTGGACGCCAAGCGCGGCGATATCGGCAGCACCGCCGAGCAATACGCCAAAGAGGCCTTTGAGCGCTACGGCGCTGACGCCATCACGCTCTCGCCCTTTATGGGCCTGGACTCAGTACAACCCTATTTGCGCTACCCTGGCAAAGGGGCGTTTTTGCTGTGCCGTACCTCCAACCCCGGTGGCGATGATTTTCAAAACCAGCGCCTGCAATCCCTGCCCGGCGCGCCGCGCTTGTACGAACACATCGCCCAACTAGCCCAAGGCCCTTGGAACGAAAACGGCCAACTCGGCTTGGTGGTAGGTGCCACCTACCCGCAGGAACTGGAGCGGGTGCGGGCCTTAGCGCCCACCGTGCCGCTACTCATCCCAGGCGTCGGCGCCCAGGGTGGCGACGCGCAAGCCACCGTGCGAGCGGCATGGCGCGGTACGGCGCAGCACACCAGCGGGCCGATTGCGGTCAATGCGTCGCGCTCGATTATTTATGCGTCCGCTGCGGCTGATTTCGCACAAGCGGCACGCCGCGAGGCCATGGCGCTGCGCCTTAGTTTGCAAACGGCGCGGGTTTTTGGCGTTTGATCGGACCAGCCATTGGCGCAGTGAAGCATCCAAAACTAGCCCAGAGCACATCATCCCTTGGCCTTGCACTTCGCCTTCGCTTTAGGCGTCGGCAACGGTTTCCCGCAAATGCGGCAAATAGGCATCGACGATCTGTAAGGCAATCTTGGCTTGCAACAAATCCTTGGCGCGCTTAAGCGGCTCGCGATCGCGGTGGCTGGCCAGCGCGGTCTTGATGCGCGCGAAATCAATCGGATGCACCGTGCGCATTAGCGCCATGTCGCCGGAGGTGGAGACCACGGTTTGCTCGAATTTTCTGGCTGAAAGCAATGATTCGCCACTGGGAATCTGGCAAGCCCAAAAATCATCCTCGAACCGGCTCATGCGCAGTGGATGCGGGTCTGCGTCAGACGCCACGCGACGAATGACATCGATTTCAAAGCCGTCCTGGTTGCGGGCTGTTTGTAGCTGATCGGAGACAACTTCGAAACTTGGGTCCACCTTGCGGAAAATGCCTATCAGCGAGCTGTCGATGCGCGAGAGCGCGGTAAAAAAAGCCACATTTTTGCGGGTGTCAAACAGCATGTCCACGTCCCGCGTCGCGACTGCGGCCTCGCCAATGCGAACGCCCGCAGCAGCCTCATAAGCAAACATCGCATGCGTGCCTACGACCATAAAGTTGTCGTGCAAGCCGTGCGCATCCAAGGCCTTGAGCACTTGCACCACGATGTTGGGGACACGGCCCACACGAAGGGCGCGGTTGAGCCGTGTTTGCACCAGCAATTGGCTACTTAGCGCCTTGTGCCGCCCTTGGAGCTTGGCCTTGCGCGCCACAAAGCTTTCGTACATGGCCAGGGTTTGCGGCGACTCTGGGCCCAAGGATTTTTGCGCTCCACGCGCCGAGGCGCGAATTAGTGTGCGCACGCCACGCAAATCGCGCCAAAACATGGAGCCGCGCACTTCGGCCAAGGCGCTATCGCGCGCCTGGCGCTGGGCCAAGAACACGGTTTCGGCATCGATGAACTGCCGCTTCTGACCTTCTTGCAGGTCGTAAATAAGTGCTTCGGACATTTCAATGTTCACTATTTATGTGTATTTTTACATTTTATGCTGAACATCTATATAAATCAATAACTTATGTTTTATAAATACCTAGTGAGGTGCAAGTCAGGAAAGTTCAGCCAAATGATGGACTTGGCGCGGCAAAACCTAAGAAGATGGAACGGCTTGCGCCCCAGGTCATAGAAGACGCGCTGGGCCGCATGCTGCCCCGGGAATGCGTGCAAGTGGATTTGTTAATTTCTAAAGAGCCAAAGGTGGATGGGTCCTAAGGTACTTGCACCAGGCCAAAACTCTTGTATTCTCGAATTGGCGAAGGGGCTGCTGTGCCGGCTGCGGCATATAAGTCCCCGTAGTCCCACTACTCGATGAAATCGTCCCCTGACTGGAGATAACTTGGCCTGCGCCGGTGGAGTCTGCGGGCTGAGCCTGGGCGGCCAGGACGAGGCCTAAGCCCAATACCAGAGCCCACACGGATTTTTCAATAACTGCTTTAGCTGTTTTCATACGAACTCCCTTTCAAAAAATCAATGGACTTACACACACCAAATTGACTTGGACACACCAAATAGATGTTCGTCATGCGCGATGGCTATTGGTAGTAGCAATAGGTCTCAGCAATGGCCACCGTACTGTTGGCAGACGTGCCATCGGCTGCTTTGATGCGGACGGACCAGGGGCCGGTAGCGCGCACGAATTCAATGGGGTTCTCTGGTATGGTTTGGGGCAACATGCGATAGCTAGAACGCGATACCCGTTGACTTCAGAAAATTTTGAGAGGTTCCCTATGCAGCTCTACACCGCGCCACGCGCCCCTAACCCACGCCGGGTGCATATCTTTATGGCGGAAAAAGGCATCACGTCGATTACACAAGTGCCCATCGACCTGAACGCCGGCGAACACCGCGCAAGTGACTACCTGGCCAAAAGCCCCTTAGCCAAAGTGCCGGCGCTGCAACTGGATGATGGCAGGGTGCTGACCGAGACGCGGGCGATTTGCACTTACCTGGAAGGCCTATTTCCAGAGCCTAACTTGATGGGTGAGGACAGCACCGAGCGCGCTTTTATCGAGATGGCCGATAGGCGCGTGGAGTGGACGATTTTGCTGGGCGCGGCCAATAGCATCCGCCACAGCCACCCCGGACTGGCGTCACTGGAGCAACCGCAGTTCCCCGAATATGGGCACTCGCAAACGGCCAAGCTCAAAGCCAATTTACAGGTGTTTGATACCTTGCTGCACACCCAGGACTGGATGGCCGGTGATCGCTTCACCATCGCCGACATTACCGCTTTTTGCGCGCTGGAGTTCGCCCGCGGGCTCTTAAAGTTCAAGCCTGCCGATCTGGGCTACGAGGCCCTGCAGGCTTGGCGCGAACGCGTGGCCGCGCGCCCGGCGGCGCAGGTACAGTAAGCGGTCCTAAGCTTTTGGCGGCGAAACTGGCCGCTGCGTGGCCAGCACTTTGTCCACCCGTCGGCCATCGAGGTCGATGACTTCAAACACCCAGCCCTGGTGGCTGATGCGCTCGCCCAAAGCGGGCAGGTGGCCGGTCAGGGCCATGAGCAAACCGGCCAGGGTGTTGTAGCGACCACGGTCTTCGTCAGGCAGATCCTCCAAATCCAGCCGCGCCTTGACTTCATCGACTGGCATGACGCCGTCGAGCAACCAGGAGCCGTCCTCGCGCCGCGTGGCCCAGGCTTCGGTTTGGGCGCCGTATTGCAGCTCGCCGGTAATGGCTTCGAGCAAGTCGCGCGGCGTGAGCAGGCCTTGCACCACACCGTATTCGTCGACCACAAACAAGAGGCGCGCCGCTTTCAGACGGAATTGCTCCAGCAACTCCATGCCGCTGAGGGTTTCGGGCACAAACACCGCTGCTTGGGCAAATGCTGCTATCGGCTCCTGGCTGTGCGCGCCCAGGTCCAGCAAATGCGCGACGCTGATCACGCCCACCACGTCGTCCAGCGAAGCGCGGCACACTGGGTACCAAGAATGCGCGCCCTTGCCCGCGCCGCGCCCGGCCAGACGCAGGCAGTCGTCCACGCTGGCGGAGGCATCGAGCCATTGCACATCGCTGCGCGGCGTCATCAGCGAGGTGAGCGGGCGCTCGTCCAGGCGGAACACGTTTTGCACCATTTGGTGCTCATGCGCTTCAATCAGGCCGGCATCGACGCCCTCTTCCAGGCTGGCCGATATTTCTTCCTCGGTCACTGCGCGCGCGCCTGTGGTGTCTATGCGCAAAAGGCGCAAGGTGGCGGCGGTGGTGCCCGAGAGCAGTTTGACAAAAGGCTTAGCAGCCTGCGCCAGCCAGAGCATAGGCCGTGCCACCCAGCAGGCCATGGTCTCGGGATGCAACTGGCCGATGCGCTTGGGCACTAGCTCGCCAAAAATAATCGTGGTGAAGGTAATAGTGGTGACCACCAGCGCGGTCGCTGTAAGGGCCGCTGCCTTGTCCGCCATGCCCAAGGCCACCATCCAGGCGGCCACGCCCTCGCTGAAAGCGGCCTCCCCCACAATGCCGTTGAGCACGCCGATCGAGGTAATGCCGACCTGCACCGTGGACAAAAACTGGTTGGGGTTGCTGAGCAATTCCAGCGCGGCTTGCGCGCCCTTGTCACCGGCCTCGGCCAACGCACCCAAGCGGGCCCGGCGGCTGGCGGTCAGGGCCAGCTCAGACATGGCAAAGACGCCATTGAGCAGCGTCAAAAAAATGATCAGCAAAAATTCCATGGGACCAACAGGCTGTGCAACACCGCCTCACTGTACTGCAAGGGACTGACGGCCTGGCGCGCTGCATTAAACCTGCAAGCGCTCATCGCGCCAAGGCGGGCAGGTTCAGGACGCGATCTCAGGTTCTAATTCGTCGGCAATGAGGGTACGCAGCTGTTTCTTGAGCGCAATGACCGCCAGATCCTCCTCGTCACGCGGGCGGGGCAGGTCGATCTGCAAATTGGCTTTCACCGTGCCAGGCCGGCGCGTCATCACAATAATGCGGTCCGATAGTTTGATGGCCTCTTCGATGCTGTGCGTGATCAGCACCATGGTTTTACGGGTCTGGCGCGAAATACGCACCAACTCGTCTTGCAGCAAAGCGCGGTTTTGCGCATCGAGTGCGGCAAAAGGCTCGTCAAACAAAGCCACCTGCGGATCGACCGCCAGCGCCCGTGCAATTGCCACGCGCTGGCGCATACCACCCGACAACTCGTGCGGCAAGCGCGATTCAAAGCCTTGCAAACCCACTAACTCCACTTGCTGCGCAACGGTGCGGGCAATATCCGACGCCGACAGGCCTTTGAGTTCGAGGCCAAAGGCAATATTGCGCGCCACCGTCAGCCAGGGAAAAAGCGCATAGTCTTGAAACACCATGGTGCGCTGCCAGGACGGCTTGCCTACCGGTTTGCCGTTGAGTTGCACGCTGCCGCCACTGACTTGCTCAAAGCCGGCCATGATGTTGAGCAAGGTAGTTTTACCGCAGCCACTGTGGCCTAGCAAGCAACAAAACTCGGCTTCCTCTACCGCAAAGCTGACAGCTTTGAGCGCCTGTACCGGCGACTGTCCGCGCTGCTGCGGCGGAAAAATTTTGTCCACGTTTTCTACGGTTACGCGTGCCATGGTGTACTAGCTCCTGGTGCTTATTTCTGTGCTGCGAGTGACCACGGCAACACCGCCTTGGCGACCCGGCGTATGAGCAAGTCGATCAACAAGCCGACAAAGCCAATGGTCAGCATGCCCAAAATCACGATATCGGTGCGCAGCACACTGCGCGCATCATTGATCAAAAAACCCAGGCCCGAGCTGGCGCCCACCAGTTCGGCAGCCACCAGCGCCATCCAGCCTACGCCAAAGCCGACGCGCATGCCGGTCAGGATCATGGGAAGGGACGCGGGCAAGACCACTTTGCGCAAGAGTTGCAGTTCACCGGCGCCCAGGCAGCGCGCGGCACGCACCAGATTGGGCTCAATGTTTTTAACACCTTGAATCGTATTGAGCAGGAGCGGAAAGAAAATACCTAAAAAAATAATGAACTGGTTTTGCGCATTGCCAATACCCAGCCATAGCAGCGACAAGGGAATCCAGGCAATCGGCGGTATCGGACGCAGGATTTCAATAATCGGGTCAAGCTGCCGGTTCACCCGTGGCCACCAACCCATGGCGATGCCCAGGGGCAAGGCCACCAGCGCAAAGCCAAAAGCGGTCAGCTCACGCTTGAGCGAGGCCCACAAGTGATGCTGCAAGTCACCTGATTGCAGCAACTCCCAACCGGCTGCCAGCACCCCGCTAGGCGGGGGCATGAGGGTCACCAAATCGGGCTGGCTTTTGGGCAGCCAGACGCGCGCAGCCCATTCCCACACGAGGAACAAGACCAGCATGCTGGTCCAGCGGGTCAGCCAGGCCCAGCCCCAGCCCGGTCGATGGACCGACGCCGCGTGGTTTGCAATCGACATGCGCGCTTCCTTGCTGGATTAGGGTTTCACGGTCTGACCGTTGTAGGTGTAGGCCTTGGTCAGGTCGCTACGCTCGGGCCAGGGCTGGGGGGCTTTCATGGTGAGCAAGGTGTCATAGGCCGGATAGGGGAGCTCGCCAATCTTGCCAGCCCATTTGGCAGGAATGGTCGGTGGCACGGTAGGGATTTTCCAGCCCAGGTTTTCAAAAGTCTTTTGCATGAATTCGGTGGCGAACACGGCACCGAATTCTTTGGCTGAAAAAGGCTTTTGCAGGCGTTTGTTCTCAAACAGCCAGTTGGCGATTTTTTCGTTCTCATGCGCCCAGAAATCCACAATCGGGTACAGGTAGGTGGGTTTGTACAAATTGTTGTACTCCAGGGTTTGCTGCAAGAGCAATGCAGTGGGCACGCTTTTGAGGTTGGGGTCTTCCTGCATGGTGGCGACTGCCGCATCCGGGTTCAGGCGTATCCACAAAGTAGCTTCGACAATCGCATCGGTAATGGCCTGCACCACATCGGGCACGTTGTCCACCAACTCTTTGCGCACATAAATCGAGCCCTGGTAGATGTTGTAGGGGTAGCTCACATCGATGGAGCGGCCGTTTTTGCGCTCGTTCATCATCAGCGAGCAGGTGTAGTCCCAGGGCACGACGGCATCGATACCTTTGGGCATCAGCATTTGCTCGGTGGGCGGCATGTTCTTCAAGATAACGTCTTTACCGATCTGAATCCCATTGATACCCGCCAGCATCTGAAAATAAAACTCACCGGAAGAACCCGTGGCGATACCGATGACATAGGGCTCGCCGCCCTTGCCGCCTTTGAAGTCTTTCACCGACTTGAGCGGTGAATCTAGCGGCACGATCACGTGGTGGCGCAGATTAGGGCAGACGATAGATATGACTTTGAGCGGCACCTGCTTGTCGATCAGTGAATTGAGCGGGAAGTTGCCACCAGCACCCACCTGAATTTTGGTGGACACAAACACTTCGTTGAGCGCCGGGCCGGAGGTAAAGGAGGTGAATTTTTCTTCGATACCGCGCTTATTCAAAAAGCCTTGCCTATCCATCACCGCCATCACGGTGTTCTGCCCAGACCAAGGCGCCTGCCAGCCCACGCCCAGCGGCCACCAGCCTTTGTCTTTGAGCCAGGCAATCGATTTATCCGATACCTTGGTGTAAGGCTGAGGCCAGCCCCAGGCGGTGGGCGCGTTTTGCGCTTGCGCCTGCCCGGGCACCATCGCTCCGGCCGATAAACCAGCGGCGGCCATGGCCCCCAAGAGCGTGCGGCGTTGTTCGAAATGTTGCATGTCTCTGTCTCCTTTTTAGGTTGAAAAATAACAGCCCTTATCGGGCATTTTCTGCGTCAGCCAAAATCATATCCACGGCTTTTTCGGCCATCATCACCACCGGCCAATTGGTGTTACCTGAAACCAGCGTGGGCATGACCGAGCAGTCCACCACACGCAAACCTGCTACGCCGCGCACCTGCAAGCGCGCATTGGTCACTGCCATCGGGTCGCTGTCCGGGCCCATTTTGCAGGTGCCCGAAGGATGAAAAATCGTTGCACCGTACTGCTTGCAAAAGTCCAGGATTTCGTCGTCGCTTTGCACTTGCGGGCCGGGTCGGTGCTCGCACTTGACCAGTTCGCCTAATGGCCCGCTCTGCGCCAACTGGCGCGCGTAGCGCACCGAGGCAATGGCGGTGGCCTGGTCTTCGGGGTGCGAGAGGTAATACGGCTGCATGGAGGGCGCTTGCAAAGGGTCCGCAGACCGAATGCGCACATAGCCCCTAGACAGCGGGCGCAACTGGCAGACCGACATGGTAAAACCCGAGAACGGATGCACCTTGCCTCCGGCCATGTCCGCCGACAGGGTAGAAAAATGGAACTGGATATCCGGGCTGTACGATTGTGGCCGTACGCGGGTAAACAAGCCCCCTTGGTTGATGCCAATGGCCAGCGCGCCGCGGCGAAACAGCAGCCAGTCCAGACCCATGCGGGCGCGGCCCCACAGGCTGCGCATTTGGTCGTTGGTGGTGATGGGCTGCTTGGCCTCCAGAATCAGGCGCAGTTGCAAATGGTCTTGCAGGTTTTCGCCCACGCCGGGCAGTTCGTGGCGCTGCGCAACACCGTGCTGGGCCAGCAAGCCGGCCGGGCCTATGCCCGAGAGTTGCAAGAGCTGCGGCGACTGTAGGGCCCCGGCGCAGACAATCACCTCGCGCTTGGCCTGCACGGTGTGTAAGCGGCCCTTGTGCTGGTACTCCACGCCATGGGCGCGCTTGCTTTGCCCTTCAAACAGCAATCGGGTAGCACGGGCGTCGGTGATGATGCGCAAATTGGCACGCTGGCGTGCCGGCTTGAGATAGGCTTTGGCAGTGCTGCAGCGCATGCCTTGGTGGGTGGTGAGCTGGTAGTAGCCTACGCCCTCTTGGGAAGCGCCATTGAAATCCTCGGTCGTGGGCACGCCCAGACCATTGGCGCTGCCAATAAAGGCCTCCACCAGCGGATGCTTGCTGGGAATCGACGAGGCTTTGAGCGGGCCGTCACGGCCATGCAGCGGGCCGTCCAGGCGGTCATTTCCCTCTGATCGGCGAAAGTAAGGCAGCACATCATCCCAGCCCCAACCCGCATTGCCTAAGGACTGCCACTGCTCGTAGTCTTCGCGCTGGCCGCGGATAAAGATCAGTCCATTGATGGAGCTAGAGCCTCCCAGGCATTTCCCGCGTGGCCAAAAAATTTTGCGATGGTGCATTCCTGGATCCGGGTCGGTCTCAAACATCCAGTTAAGCTTTTTGTCCCACATGGTTTTGCCATAACCAATGGGCAGATGAATCCAAAACGAGCGGTCTTGCGGCCCGGCCTCGAGCAAGCACACGCTGTAGCGCCCGCCTTTAGACAGGCCATTGGCGATCACGCAACCTGCCGAGCCGGCGCCCACCACCACATAATCAAAGTTTTGCAAACCAGCGCCTCCCGGCCTTACACCATGCACCGCCTGGGCAGTGGACTTCTGCAACAGAAATTAACATGGCGCTTATGGTAAAAAAACGTTTAGCAAATACGCAAGCAGATAGTTTGCTGCGGGCAGGGTCTGAAACAAAGCCGGGGCCAAGTGTTTCAAAAACCGCAGTTTCTAGGACCGCACCAGGGCGCAGCGCTGCCCACTTGCAGGGTGCCGATGCCGTCGATACCCGCGCCCTGCGTCCGCTGCACCTGTTAGAAGCCCTGGCCCAGCAGCAAAGCGGCAGCAGCTTGTCGGCTTTGGCCGCCCAGCTGGAGGTACCCAAAGCCTCGGTCATGCGCCTTTTGCAGGCATTGGAGGGACAGGCCTATGTGATGCGCGAACCGGGCTCCACCGTGTTTACCCTGGGCCCGCGTGCCTTGAGCCTGGGCCTGCGCAGCCTGCAAGCGGCATCGGTAGCGCACCGCTACCGGCCCCTGCTGAGCGCACTGGTGCAGCGCCTGGGCGAAACCTGCAACCTGACCACCCGAGAGGGCACGCAAGTGCTGTATATCGACCGGGTAGAAACCTCCGAGCCCTTGCGCATGACCCTGCCCCCGGGCTCGCGGGTGCCGCTGCATTGCACCGCCAGCGGCAAATTATTTTTGTCACAAATGCCGCCCGCTCTTTGTCTGGCACTGGTCGAGTCGCTGCACCGCGAGCGCAAAACCGCGCACACCCTGACCGAACCCGCAGCGCTGATGATGGAAATAGACCGCATCCGTAAACGCGGCATTGGCACCGACAACGAAGAATTCATCAAAGGCATGGTGGCCATCGCCGTGCCGGTGCGCAATGCGCAAGGCCAGTGTGTGGCCGCAGTCGCCTGCCACACACCGACAGCGCGCCTGAGCCTGACCGAATTGCTCACCCATGCGCCCACGATAGAGCGCACTGCAAGCTTGGTCGCGCAGTTGCTGCTGAGCGGCCCTGCACGCGTGTAGGCAGACCATGGCGATTTACCTGATCGGCGACATCCAGGGCTGCGACAGCGCGTTGCAGCGCTTGCTGACGCACATCAACTTTTCTCCCAGCCGCGACACCCTGTACGTGCTGGGCGATTTGGTGAACCGCGGGCCGGACTCGGCCGCCGTGTTGCGCCGCCTGCGCGCCCTGCAAGGCGCGGCCCACTGCCTGCTGGGCAACCACGACCTGCATTTTCTGGCAGTCGCGCACGGGCTGCGCAAAGCCCATCGCAAAGACACGCTGGACAGTGTGCTGCTGGCGCCGGACCGCGACGATTTGCTGCACTGGCTGCGCCACCAGGCCATGGCCCTGCATTTGCAGCAGCACGGCGCCTCGGTGCTGATGGTGCACGCCGGGGTAGTACCGCAATGGACCTGCGCGCAAACCCTGGCCCTGGCCGCTGAGGTGCACACCCTGCTGCGCGGCCCGGACTACGCCGATTTTTTGGCGGCCATGTACAGCAACCTGCCGGACCAATGGGACGACAGTCTGCAAGGCCATGACCGCCTGCGCGCGATCGTCAACGCCCTGACGCGCATCCGCTTTTGCGACGCGCAGGGACGCATGGAATTTGAAACCAAAGAAGGTCTGGCCGCTACACCTGCGGGCTTTACACCCTGGTTTGACGCGCCGGGGCGGCGCACTGCGAGCGACACCGTGGCCTTTGGGCATTGGTCCACGCTGGGTTGGCTGGGCCGCAGCGATGTGCTGTCCCTGGACACGGGCTGCGTCTGGGGCGGCTGCCTGAGCGCGCTGCGCTTAGATGCGCCCGATGGGCACGGGCGCCTTCACCATACGCTGTTTCAAGTGCCCTGCCCACAGGCGCTGGCCCCTAGCGCCTAAGCGACGTGCCCGGCCTTGCAGGCGCAAGCGCCGGGCGACTAAGACGACGCTTCTTCGGCCGCTTTGAACAAAAAGGCCACGCGCCGCTTGGGCTTGATATTGGCCGAGATGCTGCGCCCGCCGGTGCGCGGCGCCGCTTCCCAAGAAGGCTTGATTTCCGGCGCCACGCTGGGCTCGTAAGGTTGGTCAAAAAACGGGTCTTTGGGCGCTGCGGGCGGGCGGGTGTAGTCACGCCGGGGAGCGCGCTCGTCGCGGGCGGGTCGGGCGTACTGGCCTTCGTGCGCAATATCGCGCAAACCGCCGCGCTCGCTGGTGCGGGGGGCGCGGCGCGAATCATCCCGCGCCTCGTCCTGGTACATGCGCCTGCCATCGTTGATCCGGCCTTGGGCGCTGATGTTGGGGCTGTCCTCGTCGAATTCGATGGCTTCGAGCTCGATCTTGGTCTTGATCAGCTTTTCGATGTCCGCCACCAGGCGCGCATCGTTCTTTCCGCCAACAAAGCTCACCGCCAGGCCGGAAGCCCCGGCGCGTCCGGTGCGCCCGATGCGGTGTACATAGTCTTCGGCGTTAAAGGGCACGTCAAAGTTAAACACGGCGGGCACGTCTTTGATGTCCAGACCGCGCGCGGCCACGTCGGTACAGACCAGTAAATCGACCTCGCCGCTTTTGAAAGCCTCCAGCGCTTTGAGGCGCTCGTCCTGGCTTTTATCGCCATGCAAGGCGGTGGTTTTCAGGCCCTCGCGCTCCAGCGAACGCGCCAGCCGGGCGCAGCCCAGTTTGCTGTTGACAAACACAAACGCTTGTTTGAGCTGGTGTTTGCGAATCACCTGGTGCAGAGCGCGGCGCTTGTCGTCCTCACCCACGCTGTAAAAGTGTTGCTCTACCGTAGAAGCGGTGGCATTGGAGCGCGCCACTTCGATGGTGATGGGGTTTTGCAAATAGCTGCTGGCCAGACGCTTGATTTCGGGCGAGAAAGTGGCCGAAAACAAAAGCGTGGTGCGCTGCTTGGGCAGGTAACTCAAGATGCGCTGCAAATCGGGCAAAAAGCCGATGTCCAGCATGCGGTCGGCTTCGTCCAGCACCACATATTCCACCTGGTTGAGCACCGCGTTTTTGGCCTCGATGTGGTCTAGCAAACGGCCTGGCGTGGCCACCAGCACCTCGACGCCTTTTTTCAGCTCGGCGGTTTGCGGCTTCATATCCATGCCGCCAAACACCACGGCGCTGCGCAACTGGGTGTATTTGGCATAGAGCTTGACTTGCTGGGCCACCTGGTCGGCCAGCTCGCGGGTGGGCAAGAGCACCAGGGCGCGCACCGGGTGGCGGGCCGGGGACGTGGAGGCGTTTTCGTGCTTGAGCAGGCGGTGCAGCAGGGGCAGCGAGAAGGCGGCGGTCTTGCCGGTGCCGGTCTGGGCGGCACCCATCACGTCTTGGCCGGTCATCACTACCGGGATGGCTTGGGCCTGGATGGGCGTCATGGATTCGTAGCCCATTTCGGCCACCGCACGGGCCAAGGGCGGGGCCAGTTGCAACTGGGCAAAGGCCATGACAGGGGTGTCTGTCGTCAGGGAATCAGGGGAATTAGAGGCTGCGGAGTCAGGAGTCTGTTCGGGCATGCATAGCAAAAGTAGTGGCTATCCATCCGATAGCAGGTTGCCCCGGGAGCCGAAGCGCAAGGCGGATTATCCCCGATACGGCGCAAATGCAGCTTTTTCAGGCTTTGGGCAGGGTCACACCCACCTGGCCCTGGTATTTGCCACCCCGGTCTTTGTAGCTGGTTTCGCAGACTTCGTCGCTCTCAAAAAACAGCACCTGGGCGCAGCCTTCGCCGGCATAGATCTTGGCCGGCAGCGGCGTGGTGTTAGAAAACTCCAGCGTCACGTAGCCTTCCCACTCGGGCTCGAAGGGGGTGACATTGACGATGATGCCGCAGCGCGCATAGGTGGATTTGCCCAGGCAAATGGTCAGCACATTGCGCGGGATGCGGAAATATTCCAGGGTGCGGGCCAGCGCAAAGCTGTTGGGCGGGATGATGCAGACATCGTCATGGAAATCGACAAAGCTTTTCTCGTCGAAGTTTTTTGGGTCCACCACGGTGCTGTGGATGTTGGTGAACACCTTGAACTCGGGCGCGCAGCGGATGTCGTAGCCGTAGCTGCTGGTGCCGTAAGAGATGATTTTTTTGCCTTCTACTTCCCGCACTTGGCCGGGCTCGAACGGCTCGATCATGCCGGTGGTCTCGGCCATGCGGCGTATCCATTTGTCGCTTTTGATGCTCATACGAAGGTGCTTCCAGTTCTGCGGGCTATTGTAGGTAGGGCATTTCAGGCCGTTTGGAGGGGCTTAAAACCGCCCGGCAGCCTGCCATAGTCCGGCGCGCTCAGGCAGCGTCGCGGCCAGTACAGTGCGCTCAATCAGCCGGTCGTCGCCGAGCACGATCAGCGAGAACAAGAGTTCATCCAGGCTGTTGGCGAGCTTGGTTTTGCGTGCCAGCAAAGGCGTCGCTTTGGGCTGCAAGACCACAAAATCCGCCTCGCAGCCGGGCAGCAAATTGCCCACCACCCCTTGCAGCCCCATGGCGCGGGCCGCGCCTGCGGTGTGCTGCCACCACAAGTGCTGGGGCGAAAGCGAGAGACCGGTTTTAGACCGCCCTTCGCGGCCCACGTAATACGCCGCCAGCATGGTCTGGAACGGGCTGAAACTCGTGCCGCCGCCCACGTCGCTGGCCAGGCCATAGGCAAACCCGGCTGCGTTGGCACCGGCGTAATCGAAATAGCCACTGGCTAAAAACAGGTTGCTGGTAGGGCAGACCGCCGCCGCCGCGCCACTGCTGCGCATCAGCGCGCGGTCGGATTCGTCAAAGTGGATGCAATGGGCATAGACCGCGCGCTCGCGCAGCAGACCAAAATCTGCATAGGTGGCCAAATAGCTGCTGGAATTTGGAAACAGTTCGCGCGCCCAGGCAATTTCCTCCTGGTTTTCGGCCACATGGCTTTGTATCCATACGTCCGGGTAGCGGGCGGCCAGCTCGCCCGCACCGCGCAGCTGCGCGTCGGTGGAGGTGGGCGCAAAACGCGGCGTGATGGCATAGCCCAGGCGGTCTTTGCCATGCCATTGCTGTATCAATTGCTCGGACTCCCACAAGCTGTGCGCTACCGCGTCGCGGCCCTGGCCCGCTTGGTTGAGCAAGGCCGCAGGCGCATGCCGATCCATCAGGCACAAGCCGGTTATCAGGCGCATGCCGCGCTGCTGCGCCTCGCTGAACAAAGCACTTACGGCGCTGCTGTGCGTGGTGGCAAAAGCGAGCGCGGTGCTTACGCCATTGCGCAGCAATTCGTCCACAAAAAACGTCGCCGCCTCGGCGCAATACGCCGGGTCGGCAAAGCGCTGCTCTTCGGGGAAGGTGTAGTTCTCCAGCCAAGGCAACAAGCCGTCGGCAGGCGAGCCAATCACATTGGTCTGCGGAAAATGCACATGCATATCCACAAAACCCGGCGCGATGATGCGCCCGGGCAAATGCTCCACCGGCAAGCGGCAGTTAAGCGCCGACAAGGTGCGCCAATCGCCCATGGCTTGCACCACTTCGCGCCCTTGGGCATCGGGCGCCACCACCAGCAGGCCGTCTTCCTCCCACTGCGCCACGGGCTGCGCCGGGTCGGGGAACCACAGCAGGCTGGCCCGGTAGCCGCGCGCGCTCATGCGCGCTCCAGGGTGCAGCTGTCGCCTAGCGCCTCGCGCCAGACGCGCACCCGCGCCAGCCCGGCAAAGTCCGCCGCTAGTGCTTGCCAGATAAAGGCGCACAGGTTTTCCAAGGTAGCCGGCCCCAGCCCCGGCACGTCATCGAGGAGCCGGTGGTCGAGCTGCGGGCGCATTTCCTCTATGCGCTGGCGCACCCGGCCCAGGTCCACCACCATGCCGGTGTGGGCATCCGGCCTACCCGCGATGCTGACTTCGGCGTAATAGGTGTGGCCATGCACGCGCAAGCTGCCCTCGGTCTCCAGGTCGCGACGCAGGGTGTGCGCGGCGTCGAAAAAAAACTTTTGGCTAATGCAATAGTCTTGCGCAATGGCGTGGGACATGAAAAACTTTCCTGGTAAGTTGGCTCTGGTGGGCTAGGCAAGTATGCAGTCATGGATTGCCACGGCCTGCGGCCTGGCCATGACGGCGTGTGGTGGGCATTTCAGGATCTCCTTAGCGTATGCCACTGACTTTGTGGGTTTGCATGCTGAGCTTCCACACGGGTTGCTGCAAGCACAGGTCGATACACAGCTGCGTATTGCGTTTTTGCAGCACATCGTCCAGCGGCTGCAAGCGGTGGTGGCTAAACGGCAGGCTTTGCATGGCTTGCATGTCGGCCAAAGAAAAGCCCGCTTGCGGCCACACCAGCTTGAGCTCATCCCCTTGGCGCTGCACCCAGTGCGCGCCGGCTTTGGGGCTGACGCAGAGCCAGTCGATGCCCTCGGGTGCGGCGATACTGCCGTTGGTTTCCACAGCAATTGCAAAACCTTGGGCGTGCAGCGCATCGATAAGTGCGGTGTCGACCTGCAACAAGGGCTCACCACCGGTCAGAACCACAAAACGCTGGGCAGCAAAACCGGCAGGCCAGAGGGAAGCGATTTGGCTTGCCAAGGCAGCGGCGCTGTCAAAGCGACCGCCCAAGGTGCCGTCGGTGCCGACAAAGTCAGTATCACAAAAACGGCAGACGGCGCTGGCACGGTCTTGCTCGCGGCCCGACCACAAATTGCAGCCCGCAAAGCGGCAAAACACGGCTGGCCTGCCAGCCTGCGCGCCCTCGCCTTGCAGGGTGTAAAAGATTTCTTTGACCTGGTAGCTCATAGAGGCCGCAGTGCTGCGCTGGGGACAGGAGGCAGGCACAAAGGCCGGGTGTCGCGGACCGCGGGCGCAAAAGCGCACACGATCGCAGCGAGGTTTTTATACATGGTAGTCCTCTACATGGCCCGGGGTTATAAATGCAACACCCCCGCCGGACACAGGGATGCATAGGAGCGATTTTACAATCGGGCCCATCGCGCAGTTGGCGCGTTGCACGTGCGCAGCTGGCACGGCACACTACCCGAACCTGCTTTTAAACACCTCGCATTGACCCGCCATCCCGCCCACCACCTATTGCTACATGCGCTGCGCCCGCACTTTGGACCGCAGCCTTGCCCGTCGCTTTGAACATCCAAGTCCCAAGCCCCTCGCCCGCCCTCCTGGCCCCGCCCGACTTCGACCGTCATGCCGATATGGGTGTGCAATGGCCGACCTGGCTGGTGTGTCTGGCCATTTACGGCGGCTGGCTGGGCGCCCTCGGCTGGTACCGGGCAAATTCGTCAGCGTGGGCTTTGGTGGCGATCGTGGTGCTGGCCGCCTGGTACATGAGCTTGCAGCACGAGTTGGTGCACGGCCATCCCACGCAGTACGCCTGGCTCAACCGCGCACTTGGCCTGTTGCCTATCGCCGTTTGGTACCCGTTTGACATTTACCGCAGCAGCCATTTGGCGCACCACCGCGACGAGGTGCTGACCTACCCCGGCCAGGACCCGGAAAGCAATTACCTGGACCCGCAAGACTACGCGCAACGCAGCGCTCCACTGCGTTTTTTGCTGGCGGCGCAGCGCACGGCTTTGGGACGGTTTTGCATTACCCCGGCCTTTGCAGTGGTTCATTTGCTGTGGCCCCTAACCCAAGCGGACTATTGGCGTAGCCAGCGCCTGCGCTGGACCTGGTTGCAACACGCTGTGCTGTTGGTGGTGATGTTATGGGCGCTTGACCACTATGCCGGCATCAGCCCGGGCTTGTACCTGGCACTGAGCTACGCCTGTCTGGGGCTGGCATTTATGCGCTCGTTTTACGAACACCGGCCCGCGGCCGACCCGCAGCACCGGATCGTGGTCAATGAAGCTGGCCTGCTCTGGCGTTTGCTCTACCTGAACAATAATTTTCATGCGGTACACCATGCGCAGCCCAAGCTGGCCTGGTACCGCATCCCCGCGCTGTACTGGACGCACCGCGATTACTTCTTGCAGCGCAACGGGGGCTATCTGGTGCCCGGCTACCTGGCTTTTTTTGTGCGGCACGCGGTCTGGCCGCTGGACACACCCGGTCAGCAAACCCGCCAATTGGATGCCCACTACCGGCACCCGGTATGACGATACGCAAAGTGGCTTTGCCCATGTACTTGGGCGCGGCCCAAGCGGTGCAAGCGCTTTGGAACTCTTTGCGCCGCGCCCTGGGCGAAGAAGGCCTAAACGGATTGCCCGACGCGGTGGCCTGGCCGCAGGATTTGCACGCGCATTGGCTTGATCCCCAGCTGTGGCTCAGCCAAACCTGCGGCTACCCCTTGACCCACGCCTTGCAAGGCAAAGTGCAATTGCTGGGATGTTTTCGCTACGCCGCACCGGGCTGTGAGGGCATCGACTGTCGTAGCGTGCTGATCGCCCGCACCGAGCATGCCGCCTTCGAACTTGCAAATTTTCGCGGCCGGCGTGTGGCCTTCAACAGCAGCGATTCGCAATCGGGCTACAACGCGCTGCGTGCACTGGTAGCGCCCTTGGCGAGCCAAGGGCGTTTTTTCAGCCACAGCCTGGCCACCGGCGGGCATCGCCAGAGTGTGGATGCAGTGCGCGAAGGCAGGGCCGATCTGGCGGCCATCGATTGCGTTACCTGGGCACTCTTACAAAAGACCACTGCGCAAGCCACCCAAGGACTGCATGCCATTGGCTTTAGCGCGCCCTACCCCGGCTTGCCGCTGATCAGCGCCTTGGGTACGGATGCGTCCCAAGTGGCTGCCATGCAAAACGCTTTGCGCCAGGTGCTGCAAGACCCGAAGGTGCAGCCAGCTTTGGATACCTTGCTCATCACCGGCTTGGAGACCCCGCCGCTGTCGGTCTACCAGCGCTGCCTGGCCATGGAACAAGAGGCTTTAGTGCAAGGCTACCCGACGCTGGTCTAGCGCCCTCGGGCCAGCGCTTTAGCAGGTACCAAATCGAATAGCTGCCTCCCGCAAAAAGCGCCGGTAAGCGGCCGAGGCCTTGTCTGCCACGGTGTGCGCTTCGGCGCGCACATCCAGCGGCAGCCGGGCGGGCCGCTGGGACTCGAGCACCGGCTGGTCTTGCATAAAGATGGTGTGCTGAAAGGCCTGAAGCTGGGTCGCCTCGGTCGCAAAATCGGCCACCGCCAGGCGAAACCAAACGCGGCTACGCTCGGGCTCCGTGGGGCAAATAAACAGGGCGATCGACTCGCGCCAGCCCTGCACTACCGTGCTACCGGCCTCGGGCACTTTGGTCAGCACTGCGGTGTAAGGCCCGGTCACCTCGTAGCGGTATTCCACCAGCGCGCCGCGCGTGCTGTGCAAATTGGACTGCGGCTGCCAGGCCTTGCAGCCGCTGGCGACCAGGCCGGTGGCGGTGGCCTGTACCTGGTAGTCAGGGATTTCGGGCGTATCCCTAGCGCCCAGCCAGCCTTCGTGCACAAAGCCGAAATGTGCCATGTCCAGAAAGTTTTCCACAATGCGCGGGGCACTGGTCGCAACATCGTAGGGGCCGCAATTGAGCTTGCGCAAGCGGCCATCGGCCTCGGCTTCAAACTGCGGCAGGGGCCGCGCCGTCGGCTGGGTCGTGGCGTCAAAGACACCCTGCGTGTCTTGCGTGCCCTGCACTTCTTGTGTGGTTTGGGTATGGCCGAGGCCTTGCGCACCTTGTGCGCCTTGCACAGCGCAGTCCGCGACCACGGCGGGCTGCAAGCACACCCACACCAAGTCACACCACACCTGCACCGCAAACACCCGCGCCGCATGGCCCGCAGGCGGCACAAATTCCGGCAGCGCCGGTACCCGCACACATTGGCCCGAAGCCGCAAACTGCCAGCCGTGGTAGGGGCATTCGAGCCGCCCGGCGCAGACGCGCCCCAGCGACAAGCGCGCCCCCCGGTGCGGACACTGGTCAGCCCAGGCATACACCGCGCCTGCCTCGTCACGCCATAAGACCAGGCTCTGGCCCAGCAACTGCACCGCTAGCGGCTGCGCCTGCACTTCGGTCAGCGCCGCGACAGGGTGCCAATGGGCGGATTCGACGGGATGCGGCAAGGGGGCGTTAAGCATGGGGTGATTTTGCTTGATGCCCTAGGCTTGGCTTAGATCGGCAGCAGGAGGAACACTTGCTAGACTTCCCCCGATGCGCGAACCCGACACCCAGCACACCCCGATGATGACCCAGTACCTGGGCCTCAAGGCGGACTACCCGGACACGCTGCTGTTCTACCGCATGGGTGATTTTTACGAGATGTTTTTTGCCGATGCCGAAAAAGCGGCGCGCTTGCTGGACATCACACTCACGCACCGGGGGCACAGCGGCGGGCAGCCGATTCCGATGGCCGGGGTGCCGTTTCATGCGGTCGAAGGCTATCTGGCCAAGCTAATCCGCCAGGGCGAATCGGTGGCGATTTGCGAGCAGGTGGGCGAAGTCGGAGGCAAAGGCCCGGTGGAGCGCAAAGTGGTGCGGGTGGTGACGCCGGGCACGCTGACCGATGCCGAACTGCTGAGCGACAAGTCCGAGTCCATGCTGATGGCGCTGCACCAAGGCCCGCGCAATCGCTGCGGCCTGGCTTGGCTGAGCGTGACCCAAGGCCTGGTGCATTTGGCCCAATGCAATACCGATGCAGTGGCCGACTGGGTGCAGCGCATTGGCCCCAGCGAATTGGCCTACAGCAGCGGCCTGACACGCAGTGTGGAGGACCGCCTCAAGCAATTGCGTTTTCATAGCAGCTTGTCGCTGACGGCGCGGCCCGAATGGCAATTTGACGGCGCGCTGGGCCAGCGCAAATTATTGGAAGTGCTGCAAGCGGCTAGCCTGGCCAGCTGGAATGCACAAGAGCTGCCCCTGGCCCATGCCGCAGCCGGTGCGCTGCTGGCGTATGCCGAACACACCCAAGGCCGGGCGCTGGCGCATATCAGCGGTTTGGAAGTGCAGCGCGATGGCGAACGCATCGACCTGCCCGCCAGCACGCGGCGCAACCTGGAGCTCACACAAACCTTGCGCGGCGAAGAAGCGCCCACGCTGTTTTCACTGCTCGACACCTGCCTGACTGGCATGGGCAGCCGCATGCTCAAGGCCTGGTTGCTGGGGCCTTTGCGCGAGCGCAGCCAGGCGCGTGCGCGCTTGGCGGCCATTAGCGCGCTGCACCAGATGCACGGACAGGCGCAAGCGCTGGGGCCGCTGTTGCGCAGCCATATCAAAGGCAGCGCGGATGTAGAACGCATTGCGGCCCGCCTAAGCCTGCGCCAAGTACGCCCGCGTGAGCTATTGGGCCTGGTCAACACTTTGCACAAAAGCGCCTTGCTGGCCAATCAGTTGCACGGACAAGACGGATTGCTAGGCCGCATCGCGCACGACATGCTGGCGCCACCAGAATGCGCCCATTTGTTGCAAGCAGCGATAGCGCCCGAGCCCGCTGCCATGGTGCGCGACGGCGGGGTGATCGCCAACGGCTATGACTCGGACTTGGACGAGCTGCGTGCCATCCAAAGCAATTGCGATGCGTTTTTGCTGGACCTGGAGGTGCGCGAACGCGCGCGCACCGGTATTGCCAATTTGAGGGTGCAGTTCAACAAAGTGCACGGCTTTTATATCGAGGTCAGCCAAGGCCAAAGCAGCAAAGTGCCGGACGACTACCGGCGCCGCCAGACCCTCAAAAACGCCGAGCGCTTTATCACACCCGAACTCAAAGCCTTTGAAGACAAAGCCTTGAGCGCGCAAGAGCGTGCCCTGGCGCGTGAGAAGTTTTTGTTTGAACAATTGCTGGACCAATTGCAGGCTTTTGTGCCCACGCTCGCCCGCCTGGCGCGGGCGCTGGCGGCGCTAGACGCGCTGTGCGCATTGGCCGAGCGCGCCCTTACGCTCGGCTGGTGCGCGCCAGAGTTTGTGGAGCACCCGTGCATCGAAATTTTGCAAGGTCGCCACCCGGTGGTGCAGGCGCGCTTGGCCGAGCTAAGCAGCGGCAACTTCATCGCCAATGACACGCTCCTAGGCCCACGCCAGCGCATGCAAATCATCACCGGGCCGAACATGGGCGGCAAGTCCACCTACATGCGACAAGTGGCGCTGATCGTGCTATTGGCGTCCATGGGCTCGTACGTGCCGGCCAAAGCCTGCCGACTGGGGCCGGTGGACGCGATTCATACCCGTATAGGCGCGGCCGACGACCTGGCCAACGCGCAGTCCACCTTTATGCTGGAGATGGTAGAGGCCGCGCAAATTTTGCACAGCGCCACGCCACAGTCGCTGGTGCTGATGGACGAAATTGGCCGCGGCACGTCCACCTTTGACGGGCTTGCGCTGGCCGGTGCGATAGCCGGGCAGCTGCACGACAAGACGCAGGCCTTCACGCTATTTGCGACGCACTATTTTGAGCTGACCGAGTTCCCGGCGGCGCACCGAGGCGCGGTCAATGTACACGTCAGCGCCGCCGAATCGGGCCGCGATATTGTGTTTTTGCATGCCATCGAACCGGGACCTGCCAGCCGCAGCTACGGTATCCAAGTCGCCCGCCTGGCCGGCATACCGGCCGCCGTGCTCCACCAAGCCCGTCACACCCTGGAGGCCTTGGAACAACAAGCCAGCAGCGCCCAAGCCCAAGTCGACCTATTCGCCCCCGCCCCCGCGCCAGCCGCCACCGCACCCGGCCCGCTAGAAGCCTATGTTGCCTCCCTCAACCCCGACACCATGAGCCCCCGCGAAGCTATGGACGCCATCTACCGGCTGAAGTCGCTTTCATCGGGGTGAGCATCTTTATTGGGGTCAGAACCTAATTTCCCCATCCTTCCCTATTTGGAGGTACGACGCACAATATGGCTGCGAAATTTATCCATCAGACGCAGCGCAGGGACTTGGCGAACAAACCATGGATTGGCGTCAGAACACATTGATGTTGAAAATCAATTCAAAGGAGGAGCGCGATGTTCACTTATGTTTGTTTGGGCACCAATGACCTGGCCCGCTCCGTGCGCTTTTACGACCCAGTCATGGCCGCTTTGGGGCACCAGCGCTGCCACACACCGGGCGAGGACGATTGGGACGGTCTGGCCGGTTGGGGCAGCTATAGCGACCAGGGCGTGCATGAAATTGCGCTGTGGCTAGGCAAGCCTTTTGATGGGCAAGTGGCCAGTTTTGGCAATGGTGTGATGGTGGCCTTCAAAGCAAGCTCCTGGGCGCAGGTCGATGCCTTTCATGCGGCAGCCCTAGCGCACAGCGGTAGCTGCGAAGGCCCACCCGGCCTGCGCATCCACTACAACCCGGATTTTTACGCCGCCTATGTCCGCGACCCAGAAGGCAACAAACTCGCCGCCGTCTGCCGGGGCTTTACCGCGCCCGACAACTAATTGGGGTCAGAACCCAATTATTTGCCTTTCAATTCCCGGAGCAAAGCGTCGTAGCTGGCGCTGAGTTGCGGGTCGATTTGATGCAAGGTAGCGGCGATGGCTTGGCCTTTGGCGGCCTCGGGCGCAGCGGTGGCAGGTGGCGCCACATCGGCCAGGTGGATTTCATGGGCTGTGTGTTGGTGTCTTGGCAGTTCGGTAGCGGGCGCCAAGGCGGGGATGGCCGCAGTGCCGAAACCATTCAAACCTTCCATACCCATGCTCAAGTCGCTGAACATGGCCGCCACCTGGGCTTGCGGGACCGGGGCCGCATGGCTTGGCTTGACGCCCATCGCCACAAGCAGATAAGCCAATGCCGAGCCAACTAACAACACGCCGCTGATAACAATCCACAAAGCCCAGAGCGCACCCGCGTCCACGGCTTGCATCTCCAGAGCGCCAAGCACTTCGCTGCCAAACCAAACCCAGGGCAATTCGCGCAGCCAATGAAAACCCTCGAGCGATGCGGGGTGCAGCGCCAGCGCCACCACCAGCAACACCAGGTTGATAACAGCAACCCAAAAAGTAGCAATAAAAACCATCTGTGCCGTCCTCACGCAAACTCTTGCACAATCTTGTCGCGCAAAAGTCCGGCCAAATGGGCACGGGCCTGGGCGATCGCCAAGGCCTCGTTTTCGGCTTCCACCGAATCCCCGGCAATCTCTACCAAGCTTTGCCGGATGCGCTGAATATGCGCATCGGTTTCTTGCAAAGAAGATTGCAATTGGCCACGCCGCGCGGTGTGTTGGTCTAGCTCGCTGAGCAGTTCAAACACCTGTTGCAAATAAAACCGGTTTTTACGGCTTTGCTGCATGTCGGTGCGCGTCAAAAAAACTTGCATTTGCTGCGCCAGATTTTGATGGCTGGCGGGCGTGGATAACGCGCCCAGCGGGCTGGCAGCCGTCAAAGGCAGCGTGTGGCCTAGCGCATCTTGCAGATGCATGCCCGCGTGCATAGAAACGTCAGGCGCGTGCGCTTGAGCGGCGGTTTGCACAGCAGGGCTGGCGGCTTGGCCGTCTGACATGGGGTGAACTCCGAGGGGTAAGACTGACTTGCAAGGCGGTTGTACGCCATGAATTAGCCATTTTTGCAATACTAAATTGCAAAATTAATGATATTTGACAGACACTAATTCTAGCGCTGCGGGAGAATGTGGTACCAACCAGCGCCGCTTTTAAAGCGGGTTACACATAGGTCAATGCGACAAGCCACTCACACCAAACCCGCGATCCTTGAGCAACACCCCATCCAAGCGCTTACCCTTTTTTGGCTAAGCTTTCATCCCCGCCCCGGATAATCAAGCCCTTTCGTCTCGCTAGCCGCCGCGCAAGCGCTACGCCTTTCCCACTCAGAACTCCATGCATTCCACCCCGCTCGTTTTTTCCCACGCCAACAGCTTTCCCGCCAGCACCTACAGCCATTTATTTAGCCATTTACGTAAACGCGGCTTTGCGGTGCAGGCCATCGAGAAGCTGGGCCACGACCCGCAGTACCCAGTCAGCAACAACTGGAAGCACTTGGTGCAACAAGTAGCCGACTTTGCGCAAGCGAAGGCGGACAAAGCAGGGGGGCCGGTGTGGCTGGTGGGCCATTCGCTGGGCGGATTTCTCAGCCTGATGGCTGCAGCGCGCCACCCAGGCTTAGCCAAAGGCGTGTTGCTGATCGATGCGCCCATCTTGGGCGGCTGGCGCTCCATGGCGCTGGGCATGATTAAAGGAGCGCAATTGGTCGGTTCGCTCTCGCCCGCTGCCGTCAGCCACAAGCGGCGCAATAGCTGGCCCAGCCAAGAGGCGGCTTATGAACACTTCAAACACAAGCGCGCATTTGCCAAATGGGACGACGCGGTGCTGCGCGACTACATCGCCCACGGCACAGTCGATCGCGATGGCAAGCGCGTACTGGCGTTTGACCGGGAAATCGAAACCAATATCTACAACACCATCCCCGACAACCTAGACCGCCTGCTCAGACGCAATCCGCTGAAATGCCCGGTGAGTTTTATCGGCGGGCGACAGTCTTGGGAGATGAAGCGCGTCGGCATGGGCATGACCGAAAAAGTCACCCGCGGGCGCATCATCATGCTCGACGGCACCCATTTATTTCCCATGGAAAAACCGATGGCCACAGCGGCTGCCATCGAAACCTCGTTGCGCAATATGGGCGCTTAAGCCTTCCAAACTACGAGGCCACTCCAGTCGGTGGCGAGCACCACCAGGCCAAAGCTGATTCGGTAATACGCAAAGCCCACAAAGCTGTGCGTGGCCACGAAGCGCAAGAGCCAGCGCACACAGGCCCAGGCGCTGATAAACGAGAAGACCAGGCCCACGGTAAAGATGGGCGCATCGGCCAGGCTAAGCAAGGCGCGCTCTTTGTACAAGCTATAGGCGCCCGCACCGATCAGCGTCGGAATAGCCAAGAAAAACGAAAAATCAGTGGCCGCTTTGCGCGACATGCCCAGCAGCATACCGCCGATGATGGTGGCGCCGCTGCGGCTAGTTCCCGGCACCATGGCCAGGCATTGCACCAGGCCTACCTTCAGGGCGTCCCACATGGTCATGTCATCGACATCGCCCACGCGGGCAAAGTAGCCGGTCTGCACATTTTGGGCAGCAGCCTGGCGCCGCTCTGCCCACAAAATAATCAAGCCACCCAGGATGAAGGTGCTGGCCACGATCAGCGGCGTAAATAAATGCGCCTTAATCACCTTGCCAAACAACAAGCCCAGCACCACGGCGGGCACAAACGCGATCAGCACGTTAAAGGCAAAAGCCTGCGCCCTACTTTGCGTAGGCAAGGCCAGCACGGTGGATTTAATTTTGTCCCAGTACACCAAAATCACCGCAAATATCGCTCCGGTTTGGATGGCGATATCAAACACCTTGGCCTTCTCGTCGTCAAAGCCCAGCAACGCGCCCGCCAGTATCAAATGCCCGGTCGATGAAATCGGCAAAAACTCGGTCAGCCCCTCCACGATCCCCATCACCGCCGCTTTGAGCAAAAGCACACTGTCCAATTCCATACCGCACCATTTCTAAAAAGTTCATCGGCCACAGGGGGCGGGGGGG
>CANFVA010000001.1 GCA_947450255.1 Comamonadaceae bacterium | reverse complement strand
GCAGGGCGCGGCGGGTTGCTGAATTTTTTTGCGCGGGTGGCGAAATTGGTAGACGCACCAGGTTTAGGTCCTGACGCCAGCAATGGTGTGGGGGTTCGAGTCCCCCCCCGCGCACCACCCAAAAGGTACTGAAAGTCCCCGGTACGGCCGGTCCTGTGACCGCAAGTGGCGGCCCACACTGAACTTGATTTTTTATTTGGAGCACCTGTCATGACGGTAGTAGTTGAAACTCTGGAAAAGTTGGAGCGCAAGATCACCTTGACGCTGCCCATGGACGCGGTCCAAAACGAAGTGCAAGCCCGTTTGCGCAAGCTGGCTCGCACCGTCAAGATGGACGGTTTCCGTCCCGGCAAGGTGCCTATGAATGTGGTCACCCAGCGTTACGGCTACTCGGTGCATTACGAGGTGATGAATGACAAAGTCGGCCAGGCATTTGCCCAAGCCGCTAGCGAAGCCAAACTGCGCGTGGCCGGACAACCACGCATCAGCGAAGCGGCCGACCCGGTCGGGGGTGCGATGGCGTTTGATGCGGTGTTCGAGGTTTTTCCGGAAGTGAAAATCGGTGATTTGTCCAACGCCGAAGTGGAAAAGGTCGACGCCCAAGTGACCGACGCAGCCATCGACAAAACCATCGATATCCTGCGCAAACAGCGCCGCAGCTTCGCTCAGCGCGCGCAGGATGCCGCCGCCCAGGATGGTGACCGCGCCACGGTGGACTTTGAAGGCAAAATTGACGGCGAAGTGTTTGAAGGCGGCAAAGCCCAGGATTTTCAATTCATTTTGGGCGACGGCCAAATGCTCAAGGAGTTTGAAGAAGCCACCCGCGGCATGAAGCTGGGCGAGAGCAAGACGTTCCCCTTGGCGTTCCCGGCCGATTACCACGGCAAAGATGTTGCGGGCAAAACAGCGGATTTCATGGTCACTGTCAAGAAGTTGGAAGCAGCGCACCTTCCCGAAGTGGACGATGCCTTGGCGCGCAGCCTGGGCATTGCTGAAGGCACCGTCGCGGCATTGCGTGAAGACATCAGCAAAAACCTGCAGCGCGAAGTCAAAGCCCGCCTGCTGTCGCGCAATAAACAAGGCGTTATGGAGGCGTTGATTTCTAAATCCGAGCTGGACTTGCCCAAAGCCAGCGTGCAGGGCGAAGTGGAGCGCCTGGTGGCCGATGCCCGTGCCAACCTCAAACAACGGGGCGTCAAGGACGCCGACAAAGCCCCGATCCCTGAAGAATTATTTACCGCCCAAGCCGAGCGCCGGGTGCGCCTGGGCCTGGTGGTCGGCGAGCTGGTGCGTGCCAACCAATTGCAGGCTACGCCCGCGCAGATCAAGCAACACTTGGAAGAACTGGCGGCCAGCTACGAAAATCCAGCGGAAGTGGTGCGTTGGTACTACGGCGACCAAAACCGCATGAGCGAGGTCGAGTCCGTGGTGATGGAGAACAATGTGACTGAGTTTGTCCTCTCCAAGGTCAAGGTTACCGAGAAGTCCATCTCGTTTGACGAGTTAATGGGACAGAATTGAAACACAAGCTGGAGCCGCATTGCTGCGGCCCGACCCGCAATTAACGAGGTAAGTGCTATGAATTTTGAAATGCCGAGCGGCAACGCGACCCGAGCTTTGGGCATGGTGCCTATGGTGATCGAACAGTCGGGGCGTGGCGAGCGCTCTTACGACATTTATTCCCGCTTGCTCAAAGAGCGGGTCATCTTCTTGGTCGGTGCGGTAAATGACCAAACCGCCAACCTGGTGGTAGCGCAGTTGTTATTCCTGGAAAGCGAAAACCCGGATAAAGATATTTCTTTCTACATCAACTCCCCCGGCGGCTCGGTAAGCGCGGGGATGGCGATTTTTGACACCATGAACTTCATCAAACCCGATGTCTCCACCTTGTGCATCGGCATGGCCGCCAGCATGGGAGCATTCCTGCTGGCTGCCGGCGCCAAAGGCAAGCGCTTCTCGCTGCCCAACTCCAAAGTCATGATCCACCAGCCCTTGGGTGGCACCCAGGGTCAGGCGACGGAAATTGAAATCCACGCGCGTGAAATCCTGAAAACCCGTGAACAACTCAACAAAATCCTGGCCGATCGCACCGGGCAACCGCTGGAAAAAATCGCCCGCGATACCGAGCGCGACTACTACCTGTCTGCCGACGAGGCCAAAGACTACGGCTTGGTAGATCAGGTGATAGCCAAGCGACCCTGAGGTCGGTCACCCGCAGGGGCACAAGCGGCGTCCTTCCCTCTGGAGGACGCCGTTTTTATTTGGTTATCATTGCAACTCACCAGCAAAAGGTAGAAAATTTACATGGCCGAAAAAAAAGGCAACTCCAGCGAAAAGAACTTGTATTGCTCCTTCTGTGGCAAAAGCCAGCATGAGGTTAAAAAGCTGATCGCGGGCCCCTCGGTTTTTGTCTGTGACGAATGTATCGACCTGTGCAACGAGATCATCCGCGACGAATTGCCGGCCGTCTCCAGTGTTTCCAGTGGCCGCAGCGGCCTTCCAACGCCCTCTGAAATCAAAGCCAATCTGGACAACTATGTGATCGGGCAGGAACCGGCCAAGCGCACTTTGGCGGTGGCCGTGTACAACCACTACAAACGCCTTCGTCACCAAGAACAGTCCAAAAAGGACGAGGTCGAGCTGACCAAGAGCAATATCTTGCTCATTGGCCCCACGGGTTCGGGCAAGACCTTGTTGGCGCAAACCCTAGCGCGCATGTTGGATGTGCCATTTGTGATGGCCGATGCCACCACCTTGACCGAAGCCGGTTATGTGGGGGAGGATGTGGAAAACATCGTGCTCAAGCTGCTGCAAAGCTGTAATTACGATGTCGAACGGGCCCAGCGCGGTATCGTGTACATTGACGAAATCGACAAAATTTCCCGCAAGTCCGACAACCCGTCCATCACCCGCGATGTGTCAGGCGAGGGCGTGCAACAGGCCTTGCTCAAACTCATCGAAGGAACCATGGCCAGTGTGCCGCCGCAGGGCGGGCGCAAGCACCCCAACCAAGACTTTGTCCAGATTGACACCACCAACATTTTGTTTATTTGTGGTGGTGCGTTTGCTGGGCTGGAAAAAGTGATCGAAAACCGCACCCAGTCTTCGGGCATTGGCTTTAGCGCCACGGTAATGAGCAAAGAACAGCGCAGCCTGACCGAGGTCTTCAAAGATGTGGAGCCTGAGGATTTGATCAAATTCGGTTTAATTCCCGAACTGGTCGGCCGTATGCCGGTTGTTGCCACCCTGGCCGAGCTGACCGAAGACGCTATGGTGCAAATTTTGACCGAGCCGAAAAACGCACTGGTCAAGCAATATGCCAAGCTGATCGCCATGGAAGGTGCAGAGCTGGAGATCCGGCCCGAAGCCCTGCTCGCGATTGCCAAGCGCGCCTTGGCCCGCAAAACCGGTGCGCGCGGCTTGCGTTCAATTCTGGAGCAGTCGCTGATCAACACCATGTACGATTTGCCCGATTCCAGTGAGGTAGAAAAAGTCGTAGTCGATGCCTCGACGATTGAGGAAAACCACCCGCCCTTGTTGGTCTACCGCGAGGTCGCCAAAAAGGCGTGAGGACTTGGCGCCATCGCCCCGGCAGCGCGTTAGATTTGGTCGGCGCCGGTGCCGCTGGCTTTTCTTTATCTGCCGCCCCGCTTGAAATTGCAGAAAACCAGACCATATCTGGCAGATAGAAAAGGATTTGTATGTCCGGTTACACCCCCTTAGACCCGATTCCCGTAGACCTGCCGATGTTGCCGCTACGCGACGTAGTGGTCTTCCCCCACATGGTGATTCCGCTGTTTGTCGGCCGTCCCAAGAGCATCAAGGCGTTGGAGGCAGCGATGGAGGCCGAGCGGCGCATCATGCTGGTCGCGCAAAAAACCGCTGCCAAAGACGAACCTTTGGTGTCAGACATGTTTGACATGGGCTGCGTCTCGACCATTTTGCAAATGCTCAAATTGCCCGACGGTACGGTTAAGGTGCTGGTCGAGGGGCACCAGCGTGCCAAGGTGAACCAGATCGAGGACGGCGAAAGCCATTTCACGGCTAATGTATTACCGCTGGACCTTCAAAGCGCCTCGGGTCCAGAGGGCGAAGTCCAGGCCAGCGAGGTAGAGGCGCTTCGCCGCGCGGTGATGCAACAGTTTGACCAGTACGTCAAGCTGAACAAAAAAATTCCGCCGGAGATACTGACCTCCATCGCAAGCATCGACGATCCGGGTCGACTCGCCGATACGATTGCGGCGCACATGCCCTTGAAGTTAGAAAACAAGCAAGCGGTGTTGGCGCTACCCCTGGTCAAGGCGCGGCTGGAGAATTTGTTTGAGCAAATCGAGCGCGAAGTAGACATTCTGAACGTAGACAAAAAAATCCGCGGCCGCGTTAAGCGACAAATGGAAAAGAACCAGCGCGACTTCTATTTGAACGAGCAGGTCAAGGCGATTCAAAAAGAGTTGGGTGACGGCGAAGACGGCGCGGATATCGAAGAAATAGAGAAAAAAATTAAGGCCGCTCGCATGCCCAAAGATGCCTTAAAAAAGGCCGAGGGCGAGCTCAAGAAGCTGCGCCTGATGTCGCCCATGTCTGCCGAGGCGACGGTGGTGCGCAATTACATCGACGTGCTGGTCGGACTGCCTTGGACCAGTAAAACCAAGATTAAGCACGACCTGGGTAATGCCGAGAAGGTGCTGAACGAAGACCACTATGGCCTGGACAAAGTCAAAGACCGCATCCTGGAATACCTTGCGGTGCAACAACGCGTAGACAAAGTCAAAGCCCCGATTCTTTGCCTGGTGGGCCCTCCCGGTGTGGGCAAGACCTCGCTGGGTCAATCGATTGCCAAAGCCACCGGCCGCAAATACGTGCGCATGGCTTTGGGCGGCATGCGTGACGAGGCGGAAATCCGCGGCCACCGTCGTACCTACATTGGCGCCATGCCAGGTAAAGTGTTGCAAAGCCTGACCAAGGTTGGTACACGTAACCCTTTGTTCCTGCTCGACGAAATCGACAAGTTAGGCACTGATTTCCGGGGTGACCCGAGCAGCGCGTTGCTCGAAGTGCTGGACCCCGAGCAAAACCATAAATTTGGGGACCACTATGTGGAGGTGGACTATGACCTGAGCGACGTGATGTTTGTCGCAACGTCTAACTCTATGAAGATTCCCCCGGCGCTGCTGGACCGCATGGAGGTGATTCGCCTCTCGGGCTACACCGAAGACGAGAAAACCAATATCGCCATGACCTATTTGCTCCCCAAGCAAATGAAAAATAATGGCCTCAAAGAAAGCGAATTGGCAATTAGCGAGGATGCCATCCGCGATATCGTGCGCTACTACACCCGCGAGGCTGGTGTGCGCTCACTCGAGCGCGAGCTTTCTAAAATTTGTCGCAAGGTCGTTAAAGCGCTGCTGCTCAAAAAGCTGACGCCGCGGGTGTTGGTCAATGCCGACAACCTCAACGATTACCTTGGCGTGCGCAAGTACACCTACGGCCTTGCCGAAGACCAGAACCAGGTCGGTCAGGTAGCTGGTTTGGCATATACCGAGGTTGGTGGCGACCTGCTGACGATCGAGGCAGCGCTGGTGCCGGGCAAGGGTGTGATTACCAGGACCGGATCGCTGGGCGACGTGATGAAAGAGTCGGTCGAGGCCGCCCGTACGGTAGTGCGCAGCCGCGCTAAGCGCTTGGGCATTAAAGACGAGGCTTTTGAAAAGAAAGACTTGCATATTCACGTGCCTGACGGCGCTACGCCCAAAGACGGTCCCAGCGCTGGTGCGGCAATGGCTACGGCTTTTGTGTCCGCGCTCACGGGCATCGCCGTACGTGGAGATGTGGCCATGACTGGCGAAATCACGCTGCGTGGCGAGATCACCGAAATCGGCGGTCTCAAAGAGAAGTTGCTCGCTGCTTTGCGCGGCGGCATCAAGTTGGTGCTGATCCCCGAGGCCAATGCGAAGGACTTGCAGGAAATCCCGGAGAACGTGAAGAGCGGTTTGGAAATTGTGCCGGTACGTTGGATCGACCAAGTGCTGGAACTGGCACTGGTGTCCCAGCCGATCCCCTTGCCCGACGAAGAGCCGGCCGAGGCGGTGGCTGCTGCGGTGGGTGCGGTCCCGGTGGACCCTGCGAGCCCAGAGACTTTGAAGCACTAAAACGGGGTAAATGCAACAAAGCGCGCACAGTTGTAAGAAATGCAGAAATTGCGCGCTATAATTCAAGACGTTTCGCGGGAATAGCTCAGTTGGTAGAGCGCAACCTTGCCAAGGTTGAGGTCGAGAGTTCGAGACTCTTTTCCCGCTCCACATTCCGAAAGGGAAGCCCAGTGCTTCCCTTTTTTCTTAGTCCGGAAAATTACTTCCGGGCTGGAGTCGGTCAAAGGCGCGGTAGCAAAGCGGTTATGCCCCGGATTGCAAATCCGGTTAGTCCGGTTCGACTCCGGACCGCGCCTCCAAACATCTACAGTTTTCCGCGTGCCGGGTACGCCTTCGTCGCGCTGCTGTGGTCATCGGTTTTGCACGGGGCAGCGAAAGTCATCGTCCCAGGGGATCGGCGCTGCGTCGTCGGCTTTGCAGGCGGCGTCGGTGGGCAGGCACTCTTTGCGCAATTCCTTGAACTCCAGTCGTAGAGCGACGCGTCGGCTTTTTTCCGGCTGGTTCAGAATGGCCGAATTAAAGGACGAACCACCGACTAAAAACTGCTGGCGTATGGTTTTGCGATCGGCCAGGCTGGGCGCATCGCGCGCGCTGGCATCCAGCAGCACGCACAGTACCCGCTGTGACCGTTCCAGGCTGAGGTTGAGGTTGTGCAGGTAACTGCCTTCCTGGCTGGCAAAACCCTCCACCACGTAGCGGCGAAGCCATTTGCGGCATGGCGCACTCCGTGCGACATCCAGCACTTCGGGAATAAAGGCGCGCAAGAATTCCATCCGGTCCTCGGATAGCTGGTTGCCATTTTTCTTAAATTCAGCCAGCGGTCCGAAGTCGATGGTTTGACCGTTGATTTTGACGCCACGAAATTCGGGTCGTTGCGCCACTTTGTCCATATCGGCTATGCAGGCTAGGATGGATTCTTCGCGGTCTTTGCGTTTGTCTTCGATCGATCGCAGACCCTGCGTGACCACCATCAGGGCCACGGCCATGGCCACGAGAAACAGCACCATCAAGGCCGTCATCAAATCCGAAAAAGAAATCCAGAACGGCTTTTCCGCCTCTTCTTTAGAGCGCCTGCGCCGTGGCGTTTGCAATATAAACATGGGGCGCTTATTTCATGGCCGCCAGGTAACTTGATGTCCGGCGTAATTCCGCCAGCACGTCCTGCATCATGGCCACCTGCGCTTCGGTGGCCACCACGAGGCGCTCCAGGTTTTCCTGTCCCGAGCCCGCTTCAAACAGGCTATCTATCAGGTGTTGCAAGGCCTCCACCTGGCCGTAGCGCGCGCTAAGTAGGGCTTTTTCCACCCAGGTAAACAGCATGGCCAGTGCAATGGCCAGCGCGGACACAAAAAATGCCTGTCCGACGGTTTGTACGAGTAGGCTGAGTTGGGCTTGCGTGGTCGCAGGGTCGGAGACATCGAAATGGATCAGGCCGTTTATCAAGCCTGAAAATGTCCCAATAATGCCCAGTCCGGTGAGTATGCCGGGCACGTGTTTGTAGAAATCTGAGCGCAGTGGCGAGTCCACCAGTGCATAGTCCGAAAAAAAGGTTTCCGCTAGGGCGGAGGCACGCCAGCGTCTTGCTTTGCTGCTGCTTGGGTCTGGCAGCTCGTTGCGCTTGTCTAGCGCTTCGGAATACTCGGCCCACAGGCTGGATAGCTGCGGGTCGCCAGCCACTTTGCTTTCAATGTCCGCCAAGTCCACCACCGCGCCGCCCGATTTGGCTTTCATGGCATTGAAAAAAAGTTCAGATAGCACCCGCACCCGGTTTTGCGGACCCGCTGCATTCTGGCCCGCTTGGATGTCGTCCCAGGGCACATGCAGGCAGTGGGCGTATTGGGCCCACAGGTGCGCCATACGCGGCTCGGTCATGACTTCGCTTTCCAGCCTGTCCAGATCCACCGCGCCATGGATGGAGCTGACTTTGAGGCTTTGCAGTTTCGCCAACACCTCTGCCAGGCGCCCTTTTAATTGCAGTGCAGGCAGGACAAATTGAAGCAGGAAATTTAGGGCGATGAGCGTGATGAGGCTGAGCACCAGCACCAAGTGCCATTGCTGCCAAAACCAGGTTTCTGTAAGGCTTGTCATGCGGGACGTTCCGTTGTTATTTGGCTGCCGATTCAGTGTAGCGGACTTGCCCTGGGGCGTCTGCGGATTCATGCGTCGATTTGGATACGCTTAATTTCCCGGATAAGCATGACCAGCTTTAGGGCCCAGCGACAGCCCCTATCTAAAGGCCTCGAAGTACTGGCGCTATTTCTCAATATGAAAAATATAATTTCATATTGCAGGAAATAAAATTTAAACCATTGATTTATATAAGAAAATATTTTGTCTTATATAAGACATAAGATAGTTTCTCGGGCATGGAGTCACTTAAAATTTAAATAACAGACTAGGCTTCCTCCGACAAGTGTGCAGGGCCATGGGACGACCGATTTTTAATTAGCAGGAGTTTTTTATGGCAAATCAATTCAATATTTTGATTTTGGGCGCCTCCTACGGGTCGCTGCTTGGCAGCAAGCTCATCATGGCGGGGCATCGCGTCAGCCTGGTTTGCCGCAGCAAGACGGCGCAGCTCATCAATGAGCAGGGCACGCGGGTGCGTATGGCCGTCAAGGGCCGTCCTGGGATGGTGGAAATCGATTCGCGTAACTACCCTGGTGCTTTGAATGCAAAAACACCCTCGCATGTGCACGTAGCGGACTACGACTTGGTGTGCCTGGCCATGCAAGAGCCGCAGTACAGCGACCCCGATGTGCGCCGCCTCATGAAGGACATTGCCCAGGCCAAGGTGCCTTGCATGTCTATCATGAATATGCCGCCGTTGCCCTTTCTGGCGCGCATTGATGGCATCGACACGGCAAGTTGCCGCCCTTGCTATCTGGATCCGGAGGTCTGGGACGGATTTGAGCCCGGCGTGATGACCCTTTGCAGCCCGGACCCGCAGGCTTTCCGACCGCCCGAAGAGGCACCTAATGTGTTGCAGGTCGGGCTGCCGACCAATTTCAAAGTAGCGCGTTTTGCCTCCGAGGCCCATAACGGCATGCTGGCGCAATTGGACGCGGATATTGCCGCTGCCCGTCTGGTGGTCGATGGGGAGTCTCTGGACTTGCCGGTCAAGCTCAAATTGCATGATTCTTTGTTTGTGCCGCTGGCCAAGTGGAGCATGCTGATGACGGGCAATTACCGCTGCGTGCTGGCCGATACGGTGCAGCCAATCGAACAAGCGGTACACGCGGATGTGGAGCAATCGCGCGGCGTCTATGAATGGGTCTCGGCATTGTGCAAGTTGCTGGGTGCGGCCAACGACGACATGGTACCCTTTGAGAAATACGCGGCGGCGGCCAAAGGCCTGCTTAAACCCTCCTCGGCGGCGCGAGCCCTTGCCGCTGGCGCAACGCACATCGAGCGCATTGATTTGCTGATCAAGCTGGTTGCTGCCCAAAAAGGTTTGCACTCCGACTCGGTGGACGAAACTGTGCGCCGGGTCAACGGTTGGTTGGAGCGCAATCGCAAAGCCAGTGCTGCCGCTTGAGCCTGTCCGCACACCGCCCCGCATGCAGCACTGCGGTGAGAGCGCTTGCTAGAATGACTCCGGCGTGAATTTTCGCGCTACGTACAGACCCGGGCGGCCGGGCTTATGCCAACGGCGGGCCTTGGGCCGACCGCGGGCCCGAGTGGTGAAATAGGTAGACACATCGGACTTAAAATCCGCCGCAACGTGAATAACGTGCGTACCGGTTCGATTCCGGTCTCGGGCACCACCTAGGCTTCCTATTGGCCCAAGGCGTCTGGCTTGCTCTACACTGCAAGCAGGCCTTTAGAACCTCCAGCGCACATGTCCCGTTACCACAACCCCTTCGAAATCCATGTCCATGGCCAGGTGATGCTGCGCCCTGAGGTGCAACTCAGCGAGGTGCAGGATGCGCTCAAACCGCTTTGGAAATATGCCGGTGCGCGTTCCCTGGCTGATGCAGCCCGCAGTGCCTATGAAGACGAACCGGGTATCGAGTTTGTCGCAGCCGAACACCAGTTGCAAATGTGCTGGACGGTCTCGGGCGATGAAGATTTTCGCCAGGCCTTGGATGAGTTGTGCATGAACCTTAACGACTTGGCTTTGGCTGGCGCCGCCATCGAAGTGACCTTTTACGACACCGACTTTGACGAAGAAGAGCAGGGCGCGCAAGCCGAGTCACGCGATGATTTTGTCATGCTGTTTGTCGGCCCTAATCCGGCGGCCATCATGCAGGTGCAGCGCGACTTGCTGGTGCAAGACCTGGTCAGCATGATGGAGCGCCATTTTGATGGCGCTGAATTGGGCGGCGTAGTGGCCGAGGTGGATAAATTGTTTGCCCAGCGTTTTGATGCCCTGGTCAACTCGCTGGAAATCGGGAAGCCGCCGCGCGGTTCGGGTGGCGGTTTTGGCAGCGGCCATGGCGGTGGCCGCAAGCCGCGGCATTTGCACTGAGCAGCGCGCTAGCGCCGCGCGGCAGCAGTCAGCGCGGGCTTGGGGTCTCTAGCAGCCTCGGGTAATAGGCATTTCCACTGGCTTGGCGTCTACGGCGTATTTACCCAATTCCATCTTGGCAATGGCATTGCGGTGCACTTCATCCGGGCCGTCAGCAAATCGCAGTGTGCGGGCGCTGGTGTAGCTGTAAGCCAGCGGGAAGTCGTCGGACATGCCGCCGGCGCCGTGTACTTGCATGGCCCAATCGATGACCTGACCGGCCATGTTAGGTGCCACCACTTTGATCATGGCGATTTCATTTTTGGCAAATTTGTTGCCGCCCATGTCCATCATCCAGGCCGCTTTCAGGGTGAGCAAGCGGGCCATGTCGATGCGGCAGCGCGCCTCAGCAATACGTTCTTGGGTGACCGTTTGCGACGCCACGGTCTTGCCAAAGGCCACCCGCGAGGATGCGCGCTTACACATCAATTCCAGTGCGCGCTCGGCCAGACCGATCAAGCGCATGCAATGGTGGATACGGCCAGGGCCTAAGCGGCCTTGGGCAATTTCAAAGCCGCGGCCCTCGCCCAGCAAAATATTGCTGGCGGGTACGCGAACGTTGTCGAACAGCACTTCCATGTGGCCGTGTGGCGCATCGTCGTAGCCAAACACCGTCAGCGGGCGTACCAGCGTAATGCCTTTGGTATCGGCGGGTACAAGCACCATACTTTGCTGGGAGTGACGCGGTGCTTGCGGATCGGTTTTACCCATCACGATATAAATGGCGCAGCGCGGATCACCTGCGCCGGAAGTCCACCACTTGCGGCCGTTGATGAGATAGTCATCGCCATCGCGCTCGATACGGGTGGCGATATTGGTGGCATCGCTGGAGGCCACGTCCGGCTCGGTCATGGCGAATGCCGAGCGGATTTTTCCTTCCAGCAATGGTTTGAGCCAGCGTGCCCGATTCGCTTCGGAACCGTAGCGCGCGATGGTTTCCATGTTGCCGGTATCGGGCGCCGAGCAATTGAATACCTCGCTGGACCACATGACCCGCCCCATGAGTTCAGCCAGCGGTGCGTACTCCTGGTTGGTCAGGCCGGCGCCGTGGTAGCCGGACGCTTCGGCGCTGTCCACTGGCAGGAACAAATTCCACAAGCCTTGGGCCTGGGCTTTGACTTTGAGCGATTCGATCAACTGCAGTGGTGTCCAGCGTTTACCTGCAGCGGTATTGGCTTCTATTTCCTGGTGGTAGGCCCCTTCATTGGGATAGATGTGCTCATCCATGAAGACCATGAGTTTGGCTTGCAGGGCCTTGGTTTTGTCTGAGTATTCGAAGTCCATGGTGTCTCCAGTACGGGATGAAATGGTGGGGTGAGATGCTTGGGCGCGTGCCGCTAGGCGCCGCTGGCGCTTTGGTATTTTTGGGCAAAGGACCAGGCCAGCTTGGCCAGCGGCCTGGCGCCAGCGGCCGAGCTGACGGCCTGGGCGCTGGAGGCGGTGCCGGCCTCCACCCGCTTGGCGATACCTTGCAAAATAGCGGCGATACGGAACATGTTGTAGGCCATGTAAAAGTTCCAATCGGCGCGCAGGGCGCGGGCGTCGATATGCGGCATGTGGGCGCAGTACAAGCGGATGTAATGGTCCTGGTCAGGTATGCCCAGCGCTGCAAAGTCCAGGCCTGCAATACCTCGGAAACTGCCAGGCGGAATATTCCATGCCATGGCGTGGTAGCTGAAATCGGCCAGGGGATGGCCCAACGTGGACAGTTCCCAATCGAGCACCGCCAGAATGCGTGGCTCGGTAGGGTGAAAAATGAGGTTGTCCAGGCGGAAATCGCCGTGCACCACGCTGACCAGTGATTCACTGCGGGCCACGGCCGGGATGTTCGCTGGCAGCCAGGCAATAAGCTGATCCATCTCCTCGATCGGCTGGGTAATGGAGGCTTGGTACTGTTTGCTCCAGCGACCGATTTGGCGCTCGAAATAATTGCCCGGTTTACCGTAGTGGCTCAGACCCTGGGCGGCCACATCGACGCGATGCAGCGCGGCGATCACACGGTTCATTTCCGCATAAATCGCGCCGCGCTCTTGCTGGGACATGCCGGGCAAAGACTGGTCCCAAAGAATGCGACCCTCCACGAAATCCATAATGTAAAAGGCGCGCCCGATGACCGACTCGTCTTCGCACAGGCAATGCATGGCGGGCACGGGCACGTCGGTACCGGCCAGGCCGCGCATGACGGCAAACTCACGTTCAATCGCATGGGCCGACGGCAGTAGTTTGGCTACCGGCCCGGGCTTGGCGCGCATCACGTAGCTGCAGCTGGGGGTTTGCAATTTGAAAGTCGGGTTACTTTGACCGCCCTTGAATGAGGAGACGCTCAAAGGGCCTGCAAAACCTGGCAAGTTTTGCAGCAACCAAGCTTGCAAGGCGCCCACATCAAAGCTGTGCTTGTCCGCTACCGGCTGGGTGCCGACGAAGTGGTCAAAATCAGTCATGGCGTCCCTTGTCCTGTTTCAGTCGTAAATACGGCATGCGCTTACAGATCGGTCTCGGCGATGCGCATCAGCGCCGCCCGGTCACGGATGACCAGGCCGCCGGGCTCGATGCGGATGAAGCTGTCACGCTCCATGGATTTGAGCTCTTGGTTGACGCGCTGGCGCGAGGCGCCCAGCAGTTGCGCCAATTCTTCCTGGGCTAATTGCAGGCCGATGCGGGTTTCGCTGCCATCGCTAAGCGAGGGTACGCCGTAGCTGCGCACCAGGTGCAACAACTGCTTGGCCAGGCGGGCACGCAAGGGCAGGGTATTGAGGTCTTCCACCAGGCCATAAAGTTGTCGGATACGTCGGGCATGCAGTCGCAGCAAGGCTTCGTACAGTTCGACATGGGTGGAGAGTATTTTTTTAAAGTCGGACTTGGCCACGCACAAGGTGGTGGTGTCGCCATGGGCATAGGCATCATGGGTGCGGCGGTCACCGTCAAAAATCGCGACATCGCCAAACCAAATTCCCGGCTCTACATAGGTCAGCGTAATTTGCTTGCCCGAGATGGAGGTGGAACTGACGCGCACCGCGCCTTTGGCGCAGGCCAGCCATTCCTCTGGCGGTTCACCGCGGGCGGCCAGTAGGTCACCGTCGCGGTAGCGCCGCACATAGGCATAGCGCAGGATGTCATGTTTGAGTGAGGGCGAGAGCGCCGAAAACCAGCGCCCAGAATTGATGGCTGTGCGCTCTTCAACAGTGAGAATCGGTTCGTCCATGGCCAGACACTAGCAGATAGGGGCGGCAAGATACATGGACGCATTGTCGCGCTTGTGTGGTGATCAAAAAAATGATTTTGTCGCCTGCGTGTCTGGGCCTTAGGCACCAAAAGGCCCGGCAAAAAAGCGGTCGAGCCTGCCGCGCTTGCCCACTATGCCTATCAGGCTGCGGCAGCTTCTTTGCCGGCCAGGCGATCGAGTTCGGCGCAGACGTCGGCCATGCGACCCGAAATCACCATGCGTCCGCCGGCGGCGCGGCCTTGACTGTCCACGATGCGCAAGACCCGTAATGGCCGTTGGCGCACCGCCGCGCCACCTCCGGCCTGTGCCAAGGCCAATTTGCTGGCCGGGCGCAACAGCGGCACCACGGTGGAACGGGTGGGTGCGCTGACGGTGTTTTGCTGGACCGAGACGGGCCGGCCTTGCAGCCAGTCAGCCAGTCGGTACAGGGTGGCCGATACGGTGGGGGCGTTGATGAGGGTGCGCATGGTGTACTTTCAGATAGCGGGTGTTTACATCAGGATCGTGTTGCGGATCAGGCCGACGGCCAAGCCTTCGATTTCGAAGGGCTCTCCCGGCTCGACCACGATGGTTTGAAAATCCGGGTTTTCCGGGTGCAGTTCGATCAGGTGCTTGTTGCGGCGGAAACGTTTGACGGTGACTTCCTCACCAATACGCGCCACGATGATCTGGCCGTTTTTCGCCTCTTTAGTCGATTGCACCGCCAGCAAGTCGCCGTCCATGATGCCGGCATCGCGCATGGACATGCCGCGCACTTTGAGAAGGTAATCGGGTTGGCGCTGGAACAGACTGTTTTCAACGTAATAGGTTTGGTCCACATGTTCTTGCGCCAAGATGGGCGAGCCCGCAGCCACCCGTCCGATCAAGGGCAAGCACAATTGGGCCAGGCCGGGCAGGGAGAGTGAGAATTGTTTGGAGCGGCTGCTTTGTAGGTCGCGCAGCGACTGGCCGCGCAGGCGGATGCCGCGGGAGGTGCCGCTGACGAGCTCTATCATGCCTTTGCGCGCCAGTGCTTGCAGGTGCTCTTCTGCGGCATTGGCCGACTTAAAGCCCAGCTCAGCGGCAATCTCGGCGCGTGTGGGCGGTGCGCCGGTTTGCGCAATGGCGTTTTCAATGAGCGTGAGGATCTGCTGCTGGCGGGCAGTGAGTTTGGGGGCGTCTAGCATACGGACTCCTTGAAGGTGGTCTGGATTCGCTGGGTTTGCAAACAGACTGTGAAATTACACAGTAACTGTATTTTTATCCAGTTTTTATTTTTTAGCAAGGATTTTTTTGCCATGGCCGATTCCATCGTTTTTTTGGGCACCGGCGGCACCATTGCCGGTAGCGCGTCGAGCGCCCAGGACAATTTGTCCTACACCTCGGGGCAGGTACCCTTGGGCGAATTACTGGCCATCTTGCCCGGGCTGGCCGAACGTATGGGCGCGCGCGCCATGGTGCATGAGCAAGTCTTTCAGGAGGACAGCAAGGACCTGAACCCCGCCCATTGGGAGCTACTGGTGTCCCGCGTGGTGCATTATTTGAGCAGCCCCGATGTCACCGGCGTGGTGATTACGCACGGCACAGATACCTTGGAGGAAACGGCTTTTTTCCTGGCCCGTATGCTGCCTGCGGCATTGTTGGCCGCCAAACCGGTGGTGATGACCTGCGCTATGCGTCCGGCCACCTCTTTGTCCCCAGACGGCCCGCAGAATCTGCGGGATGCCACGGTGGTCGCGGGGACTGCGGGCGCCCATGGCGTGTTGTTGGTTTGCCAAGGGCAGGTGTTCGATGGGGCTCAGGTGCAAAAAATCCACCCCTACCAGCTCAACCCCTTCGACGCAGGTGAATTTGGTCTGGCAGCGGTTGTTGAGGAAACCCGGCTACGGTTGCTCGGGGGTTGGCCTAGGCCGATGGCCAGCCGGGCCGTCAAGCTGTTGGGGGATAGGGCCGCCGCTGCGCCGGCATTTCCCCGTGTGGAAATTGTTTTGAACCACAACGGCGCCGACGGGGCGAACGTGCGGGCTTTGTGTGCCATCCCGCCCCCTGGCGATGCGCCGGTGCAGGGCATTGTGCTGGCCGGCACTGGTAACGGCACGGTGCACCGAGGTTTGGAAGCGGCGCTGCGCCAGGCCCAAATCCAGGGCGTGACTGTCGTGCGCACTACGCGTTGCGCACGCGGCCGGATCTTGCCCCGCGCCGATGGGCGCGGCGACGAGTTTCCCAGCTTGGACCTCAGTCCCTTTAAGGCCCGCATCGAGTTGATGCTGCAGTTGGGCGGGCATTAGGGCCGGGTGGCGCGCACAGGGTCCGGGCGCTGGGCACTGTCCAGACGCCTGCCTGTGAGACGCCGCGCTAATTGGCGGGTCTAAACGGCGGGCCAGCCAGTCGGGTGCCGGCTTTGAGCCCCTTTTTTGCAAACCAACCCTGGTTGACTTCTAACACGAACCGCACCGGTTTGGCTGAGCAGTGCGACTGGGTGGTTTGTGGCTGCATGTCTTCTAAGTTGACCACGGTCCCGTCATCGGCGACAAAGGCGGCGGTCAGAGGAATCAAGGTATTTTTCATCCAGAAGCATTGCTGCTTGGGCTCGGGGAAAACAAACAGCATGCCCTCGTACTGTGGCATTTCGGTGCGATGCATAAGGCCGGTGGCTTGTTGTGGCGGCGTGCTGGCGATTTGCACCTCGATTTGGTGAAATCCGGCGGTTAGGTGGGTGCGTGGCAAGCCGGTTTGGGCTTGTTCCTGTGCCGAAAGTGGCGCCAGCGCCGCGAGCGCGATGGTGCCCAAGAGAAAGCGTGTGAGAGGTTTCATACCGTGATTGTGCGCTAGCTTGACGCGCGTTAGGTACCAAAAATCCAGCACCTGGCCAGCGCGGTTTAGGCGGTAGCGGCGGCGGTCGGGGTCGGCAAGCTTCTTGATTTATGACAGTATCGCGTAAAGGTTTGTGTCTAAAATTGGCCGCGCACTGAAGAAAAAGTCTGCCAGCCCCCGGGTGAACAGGCCTTGCAGGCGGCACCCGAGCGCCTGATCCATTACCAAAGAGACTCATTTCATGTACCAGCACATCAAAATCCCCGCCCAAGGTCACAAAATCACCGTTAACGCGGATTTTTCCCTGAACGTTCCTGACGAACCCATCATTCCATTTATCGAGGGTGACGGTACCGGTCTGGACATCACGCCGGTGATGCTCAAAGTGGTGGATGCCGCGGTCGCCAAATGTTACGGCGGCAAGCGCAAAATCCATTGGATGGAGGTGTACGCCGGTGAAAAGTCTACCAACGTCTATGGCCCGGACGTGTGGCTGCCCGAAGAAACTCTGCACGCGATCCGCGACTACGTGGTCTCCATCAAGGGCCCTCTGACGACCCCGGTGGGCGGCGGCATCCGCTCCTTGAATGTGGCTCTGCGCCAGGAGTTGGACCTGTATGTGTGCCTGCGCCCGATCCAGTACTTCGACGGCGTGCCCAGCCCGGTGAAAGAGCCGCACAAGACCGATATGGTCATCTTCCGCGAAAACTCAGAGGATATTTACGCCGGCATCGAGTTTGAAGCCGAATCGGACAAAGCCAAAAAGCTCATCAAGTTCCTGACCGAGGAAATGGGCGTTAAAAAAATCCGCTTCCCCAATACCTCAGGCATCGGCATCAAACCGGTATCGCGCGAAGGCACCGAGCGGCTGGTGCGCAAAGCCATCCAGTACGCCATTGACAATGACAAGCCCAGCGTGACTATCGTCCACAAGGGCAACATCATGAAATTCACCGAAGGCGGGTTCCGCGACTGGGCTTATGGTCTGGCGCAAAAAGAATTTGGCGCCCAATTGGTCGATGGCGGGCCCTGGTGCAAATTCAAAAATCCCAAAACGGGACGTGAAATCACTGTCAAAGACAGCATCGCCGACGCGTTCCTGCAGCAAATCCTGTTGCGTCCCGCGGAGTACAGCGTGATTGCCACGCTTAACCTCAATGGTGACTATGTGTCGGACGCCCTGGCAGCCCAGGTCGGTGGCATCGGTATTGCTCCCGGAGCCAACCTCAGCGACACCGTCGCCATGTTCGAGGCGACCCACGGTACTGCGCCTAAATACGCCGGCAAAGATTACGTCAACCCCGGATCGGAGATTCTGTCCGCCGAAATGATGTTGCGCCACATGGGCTGGAAAGAGGCTGCTGATTTGATCATCAGCTCGATGAAGAAATCCATCCTCAGCAAGAAAGTCACCTACGACTTTGCCCGTCTGATGGATGGCGCGACCCAGGTCAGCTGCTCGGGCTTTGGCCAGGTCATGATCGACAACATGTGATCGTTTGCGGGCGCTTGCCCGCTGAAGATAGCTTGCAAAACGCCTGATGCGCGCCCGCGCAGCAGGCGTTTTTTGCTGGGCGGGCTTGAATCCTGCGATCGGCGCTCCAATTACCCTTGGCACTGCGCTAGGATGTGTGCACCGATAAAATAGGACGATGGCGACACTCCCCCCCAACCCCCCGAGGGAACTCCCCCGGCAGACCCCCAAACCCGACGACGGCGGTGGCGCTATCGTGCTGGAGCGACTGCCGCAGAAAGTGCAGCCGCCGGCCATGCACCAAGTGCTGATGCTCAATGACGACTTCACTCCCATGGAGTTCGTAGTGGGGGTGATCCAAGAGTTTTTTTCCAAAGATTTGGCAACGGCGACCCAAATCATGCTCAAAATCCATATCGATGGAAAAGGGGTGTGTGGGGTCTACACCCGGGACGTGGCGGCCACCAAGGTGGACCAGGTCATGGATGCAGCTCAAAAGGCCGGGCATCCATTGCAATGTGTGAGCGAGCCGGTAGGCTAATAAGGCGATACGACGAAGTGAGAGGTGGCGACTGCCGGGGCGGCCCACCGACAATGAACCAATGCAAACGATGAAGGAATAGTCATGATCGCCCAGGAATTAGAAGTCAGCCTGCATATGGCCTTTGTCGAGGCCCGCCAGCAGCGCCACGAATTTATTACGGTAGAGCATTTGCTGCTGGCCTTGCTGGACAACCCCAGCGCCGCCGAAGTACTTCGGGCGTGTTCGGCCAATGTCGATGAGTTGCGCAAGTCGCTCACTCATTTCATTAAGGACAACACGCCGCAAGTGGCGGGCGTCGATGAGGTGGACACCCAGCCTACGCTAGGTTTTCAGCGGGTCATTCAGCGTGCCATCATGCATGTGCAGTCCACCGGCAGCGGGAAAAAAGAGGTGATGGGTAGCAATGTGCTGGTCGCCATCTTCGGCGAAAAAGATTCCCACGCGGTCTATTACCTCCACCAGCAGGGCGTGACCCGGCTGGATGTGGTCAACTTTATCGCCCACGGTATCAAAAAGAGTGATCCGCCCGAAGCCGCCAAAGGCAACGAAAGTGGCCCCGAAGCCGAAGAAGCTTCGAGCGAGAAAAATGAAAAAGCCTCCCCCTTGGAGCAGTACACCCAGAATTTGAACCAACTGGCCAAAGACGGCAAGATCGACCCGCTGATCGGACGTGAGTACGAAGTCGAGCGCGTTATCCAAATTTTGTGCCGCCGCCGCAAGAACAACCCGCTGCTCGTGGGCGAAGCCGGCGTGGGAAAAACCGCGATCGCTGAGGGCTTGGCCTGGCGTATTTCCCAAAAAGACGTGCCCGAAGTGCTGGCCGATGCGGTGGTGTATTCCCTGGACATGGGCGCCTTGCTGGCAGGCACCAAATACCGGGGTGATTTTGAGCAGCGCCTCAAAGGCGTACTCAAGTCGCTGAAAGATCGTCCCAATGCGGTGCTGTTTATCGACGAAATCCACACCTTGATTGGCGCGGGCGCAGCCTCCGGCGGCACGCTGGATGCGTCTAATTTGCTCAAGCCTAGCCTGAGCTCGGGCCAGCTCAAATGCATTGGTGCGACCACCTTTACCGAGTACCGGGGCATTTTCGAAAAAGATGCCGCCCTGTCGCGCCGCTTCCAAAAAGTGGACGTGGTCGAGCCGACGGTGGAACAGACCGTCGAAATCCTCAAAGGCCTCAAGTCGCGCTTCGAGGAGCATCACAAAGTCAAGTACGCGGTGGCCGCCCTTCAGGCCGCCGCAGAGCTGAGCGCCAAATACATCAACGACCGGCACCTGCCCGACAAAGCAATTGACGTGATCGACGAAGCGGGTGCGGCGCAGCAGATTTTGTCGCCCAGCAAGCGCAAAAAGACTATTTCCAAGACCGAAGTCGAGGAAATCGTTGCCAAAATTGCCCGGATTCCCCCGGCCAATGTGTCTAATGATGACCGCGGCAAACTTAAAACCCTGGACCGTGACCTCAAGAGCGTGGTTTTCGGGCAGGACAAGGCGCTGGACGTGCTGGCCTCGGCGGTCAAAATGGCCCGTTCCGGCCTGGGCCGGGCGGACAAACCGATTGGATGTTTCTTGTTTAGCGGCCCCACCGGTGTGGGTAAAACCGAGGCGGCCAAGCAATTGGCCTACATCATGGGCATCGAGTTGCTGCGCTTTGACATGAGCGAGTACATGGAGCGCCATGCCGTCAGTCGCTTGATTGGCGCACCTCCCGGCTATGTAGGCTTTGACCAAGGCGGCTTGCTCACCGAGGCCGTTACCAAAAAACCGCATTGCGTGCTTTTGCTCGACGAGATTGAGAAAGCCCACCCCGACATTTTCAATGTGTTGCTACAAGTCATGGACCACGGCACCTTGACCGACAACAACGGGCGCAAGGCCGATTTCCGCAACGTGATCATCATCATGACCACCAATGCGGGGGCCGAAACCATGAACAAGGCCACAATCGGCTTCACCAATCCGCGTGAATCGGGTGATGAAATGGTGGATATAAAGCGTTTGTTTACGCCTGAGTTCCGCAACCGCCTCGATTCAATTGTCGGCTTCAAAGCGCTGGACGAAAACGTTATCCTGCGGGTGGTCGACAAATTTCTACTTCAGTTGGAAACCCAGCTGGCAGAGAAGAAAGTGGAAGTCACTTTTACCGACAAATTGCGCAAGCACTTGGGCAAGAAGGGCTTCGATCCGCTCATGGGCGCACGCCCTATGCAGCGCCTGATCCAGGACACTATCCGTCGTGCCTTGGCCGACGAGTTGCTGTTTGGGCGCTTGACCGAGGGTGGTCGCCTGACGGTGGACCTAGACGACAAGGACGAGACCAAAACTGAGGTTTTGCTGGACATTTCGCCCTTGCCCAAGCGGGAAGGGCGGTCCAAGTCGGAAGAGACCGCCGCCACCTGATGTAAAATCCGCAGGCTTTGCCGGGCTCGCTGGTCCTTCAGCGTGTGCGGCAAAGTTAATCACAAACCGGTTCTATCAAGGTGTTCCTCCTGGGCGCAGGCCGTCCCAGGGGAAAAATCGAACCGGCTTTAAGACCTAACCTTTGGAGTATTTATGTCAGTCACCATGCGTGAAATGCTGGAAGCGGGCGTCCATTTCGGACACCAAACCCGTTTTTGGAACCCCAAGATGGCCCCTTATATTTTTGGCCATCGCAACAAAATTCACATCATCAACCTGGAAAAATCCTTGCCGATGTTCCAGGAGGCCAGCAAATTTGTGCGCCAACTGTCCGCCAAACGTGGCACCATTTTGATGGTCGGCACCAAGCGCCAGGCCCGCGAGACCGTGGCCATGGAAGCCAAGCGCGCAGGCATGCCCTTTGTCGACCAGCGCTGGCTCGGCGGCATGCTGACCAACTTCAAGACCGTCAAAACCTCGATCAAACGCCTCAAGGACATGAAGATTGAGCAAGAAGCGGGTCTTGACGCCATGAGCAAGAAAGAGCAATTGATGTTCGCCCGTGAATTGGCCAAGCTGGAAAAAGACATCGGTGGCATTCAGGATATGGCGACTCTGCCGGACGCGATTTTTGTGATCGACGTGGGCTACCACAAGATTGCCATAGCCGAAGCGCGCAAGCTGGGCATCCCGCTGATTGGCGTGGTGGACTCCAACCACTCGCCCGAAGGTATTGATTACGTGATCCCCGGCAATGATGATTCGTCCAAAGCGGTCACCTTGTACGCCCGTGGTATCGCGGATGCCGTGCTCGAAGGCCGTGCCAATGCCGTGGACGACTTGGTAAAAGCCGTAGTTGCTGAAGGTGAAGACGAGTTTGTAGAGGTTGATGAGGCTGCTTAAACGCGTCCGCAACCCTTATAAGGGGGCTTGCTAGCCCCTTTTTTTTAGCAATAAAACCGATTTTTTAGTTTACGGAGTAAAGAAATGGCAGCAATTACTGCAAGCATGGTCGCCGAACTGCGCGGCAAAACCGACGCCCCCATGATGGAATGTAAAAAGGCCCTGACCGAGGCCGAGGGCGATATGGTCAAGGCCGAAGAGTTGTTGCGCGTGAAATTGGGCAGCAAAGCCGGTAAGGCCGCCGCCCGCGTGACCGCCGAAGGCGTAGTAGCCATCTCCAGCGAGGCTGCCGCTACCGCCATGATCGAAGTCAACTGCGAAACCGACTTTGTGACCAAGAACGACAGTTTCCTGGCCTTGGCCAAAGGCGCTGCCCAGTTGGTGGCGCAGCACAACCCAGCAGATTTGGCCGCACTGGCAGCCCTACCTTTCAGCCAGGATGGCTTTGGTCCGACGTTGGAGGACGTACGCAAAGGCCTGATCGGCAAGATTGGCGAGAACATGACCTTCCGCCGCTTCAAGCGCTTTGCCAGCAGCGCGAAAGTGGCTACCTACCTGCATGGCACGCGTATTGGTGTGGTGGTCGAGTTTGACGGTGATGCGGTCGCCGCCAAGGATGTGGCAATGCACGTGGCTGCGATGAAGCCGGTGTCTCTTTCTAGTGCCGATGTTCCCGCTGAGTTGGTGGAGCGCGAGCGTTCCGTCGCAGCGGCCAAAGCGGCCGAAGATGCGGCAGTGGCTACCGCCGCAGGCAAGCCCGTGCAATCGGCTGAAATCGTTACCAAGCGCATAGAGGGTGGTGTGCAAAAATACCTCAAAGAGGTGTCGCTGCTGAACCAGACCTTTGTGAAGAACGACAAGCAGACGGTGGAGCAAATGCTCAAGGCCTGCGCCACTACGGTGCAAAGCTTCACTTTGTACGTGGTGGGCGAGGGCATCGAAAAGCGGGTCGACGACTTCGCCGCCGAGGTGGCTGCGCAGGTTGCCGCGGCCAAGCAAGGCGCCTAAACTTCGCTCTGCCGACATGCCCGTGTTGGACGTGCATCCAACCAGCGCGTGGCGGCGTCCACCTACCTACTAAATGCCGCCATCGGATGCTGATATGACCCAAAAAACGCCCGCCTACAGTCGAATTTTGTTGAAACTGTCTGGCGAGGCCTTGATGGGCGACGATCAGTTTGGCATCAACCGCGACACCATTGTTCGCATGGTCGATGAAATCGCCGATGTCACCCGCTTGGGCGTGCAGATCGCGGTCGTAATCGGTGGAGGTAATATTTTCCGCGGTGTGGCTGGCGGTTCGGTGGGGATGGACCGTGCGACGGCCGACTATATGGGGATGCTGGCCACCGTGATGAATGCCTTGGCCCTGGGCGACACGATGAACAAGGCCGGCCTGACCGCGCGGGTGATGTCCGCCATCGGCATTGAGCAAGTGGTCGAGCCCTATGTGCGGCCTAAAGCCTTGCAATACTTGGAAGAGGGCAAGGTGGTGATCTTCGCCGCTGGCACCGGCAACCCGTTTTTCACCACTGACACCGCTGCCGCATTGCGGGGAGCAGAAATTGGTGCGCAGATCGTGCTCAAGGCCACCAAAGTCGATGGTGTGTACGACGCAGACCCGAAAAAAGTGCCTACCGCCCAGCGCTACGCCAGTCTGACCTTTGACAGCGCGATGCAGCAAAATCTGGGCATCATGGACGCTGCCGCTTTTGCACTGTGCCGCGACCAAAAATTGCCGATCAAGGTTTTCTCTATCTTCAAGCACGGCGCGCTCAAGCGCGTGGTGATGGGCGAGGACGAAGGCACCTTGGTGCATGTTTGAATTTTTGGAGTGACAAATATGACGATCGCCGACATCCGGGGCCATATGGAAGGCAAGATGGACCAGTCCATCGCCAATTTCAAAACCACCCTTACCAAGGTGCGTACCGGGCGTGCCAACCCGGCGCTGCTCGATACCGTCCAGGTGGAGTATTACGGCTCTATGGTGCCACTGAGCCAGGTCGCTAACTTGAATTTGATAGACGCCCGTACCATTGGTATTCAGCCATGGGAAAAGGGTATGGGGGTAAAGATTGAAAAGGCGATTCGCGAGAGTGATTTGGGTTTGAATCCGGCCTCCATGGGGGATTTGATTCGCGTTCCCATGCCGATGATGACCGAAGAGCGCCGCAAGGAACTGACCAAGGTGGTCCGTAGCGAAGGTGAGAATGCCAAAATTGCGATTCGCAATTTGCGCCGCGAAGCCAATGACGCGGTCAAAAAGCTGGAAAAAGACAAAGAGGTTTCGGAAGACGAGCAAAAGCGCTCCGAAGCGGATATCCAAAAATTGACCGACCGTTACATCGCCGACGTCGATAAATTGGTCGCCGCCAAAGAACAAGAGATCATGGCCGTCTAGGCGACCCCATGACGTTTCGAGCTGCGCCGGTAGACCTAAGCTGCACAGCGCTGTTTGCGCTTGCTGCAGCTAGGCGCGGGCCTTATTCGCGCCAACCCACGTGCTAAAGCAGCGCATCATTACCGCCGTGCTGTTGTTGGCGGTTTTGATTCCTGCGGTTTGGGCAGATGATCCACTCGGATTGGTTCTGTTGACGGCGGTGATGATGGGCGCCGCCGCCTGGGAATGGGCGCGCTTGTGTGCCTGGTCACCCTGGCCGGCGCGCGCCAGCGGCATCGTATGTACCTTGCTTTGTTTGTTTTTCTGGCGCGAGGGCGCTACCGCCCAGGCCTGGCCAATGTTGTGGCTGGTGGTCGGTTCAGCCTGGGTTTTGATGGCCGCGGTGCTTTTGCGCGGCGGGGTTGAGGCTTGGTTGCGAATTCCGGCGGCCCTGCGGTGGACCGCTGGAATGGTGGCCTTGCTCACGGCCTGGGTGGCCTTGGTCCAGGTCCGTTCCATCGGCATCAATTTTTTGTTTTCCGTATTCGTGCTGGTATGGGGCGCTGATGTGGCAGCCTATTTTTGCGGCCGCCTCTTGGGGGGGCGCTGGATTACGCGCAAGCTGGCCGTCGCCATAAGCCCTGGCAAGACCTGGGAAGGCGCTTTGGGGGGCTTGGTGCTGGTGATCATGCTGGCAATCGCATGGCGCCAGTGGGAACCGCTCAGCGCCTGGGGGCAGGTCAGCCTGTACGGCCGACTGGCAGAGCGGGGCCTTGGGTTTATGCTGGTGTCGGTTGCCTTCCTGGCAACCATGAGCGTGGCAGGGGACTTACTCGAGTCCTTGTTCAAGCGGGCGGCGGGTGTCAAGGACAGCAGCCAGTTGCTGCCTGGGCACGGCGGCGTGCTCGACCGCATTGACGCCCTTTTGCCGGTGCTTCCTTTGGTGATGTTGCTGTCCGGCAGTTAAAGAGGTATTGCACATGGATGTAGCGATGCAAACGGTGAGTATTTTGGGATCCACAGGCTCCATTGGTGCCAACACCTTGGATGTCATCGCCCGCCAACCGGAGCGCTACCGGGTTTTTGCGCTCACCGCCCACAGCCGGGTGGACCTCCTGACGGCGCAATGCCTGCAATTTCGGCCACGTTATGCGGTGATGGTGAGCGAGCCTCATGCCCGCGAACTCCAGCGGGCACTGGCCGAGGCCGGCGTGCCTACGCAGGTGCTGTCGGGTGTACAAGCCTTGGAATGGGTCGCTGCCCATGAGGACGTCACGACAGTGATGGCTGCTATCGTGGGTGCCGCGGGTTTGGCGTCGTGCATTGCTGCTGCCCTGGCGGGTAAGCGATTGCTGCTGGCCAATAAAGAGGCCTTGGTGGTGGGCGGCGCTTTTTTTATGGACGCTGTCAAGAGCGGCGGGGCAACGCTGTTACCGATCGATAGCGAGCACTCGGCGATTTTTCAGTCGCTGCCGGAAAATCCGCAGACGTGGCCGTCGGTGATCGACAAAATTATTTTGACTGCTTCCGGCGGCCCGTTTCGGACCCGCGACCCGGCCACATTGCGCCAAGTGACTCCGCAAGAGGCTTGTGCCCACCCCAATTGGGTGATGGGTCGCAAAATATCGGTCGACTCAGCCACTATGATGAATAAGGCGCTGGAGGTAATCGAAGCCAAATTCTTGTTTGGCGTCGCACCGCAGACCGTCGAAGTGGTTATTCATCCGCAAAGCGTGATTCACTCCATGGTGCAATTTGTGGACCATTCGGTTGTCGCGCAATTGGGAACGCCCGATATGCGTGGTCCCATCGCGTACGGACTGGCCTGGCCCAGCCGCCACGCCTCTGGCGCCAGCGCCATCGATTTTTCCAGCCTGACCGCTTTGACCTTTGAGACATTTTCCCATGCTGATCACCAGCGGCGTTTTCCTGGGCTGCAGCTGGCCTGGGAGGCGCTTGACGCAGTTCCCGGGACGACGGCTGTCCTGAATGCCGCCAACGAAGTGGCCGTGGCCGCTTTTTTAGACGAGCGCATTCGCTTTGACCAGATCCATGCGGTCAATCTGGAGACCATGGCCCGGTTCGTGCCCACCGCTCCTGTGTCGCTCGCTGATCTTTTAGCCATCGACCAGGAAGCCCGCGCCCGGGCCGGCGCCACGGTAGCCGCCATGGGCTAGGGATCCTCAGGCCGTTATGATGGGGCTTGACGCTTACGGCTGCTGATGTCTATTTCGGGCGCCTCGCAGCACACCGCAACTTCTTTCACTATGCAACACCCATTCCCGCTCTTTTTACGTAGTTTCGCTGCCTTGGCCTTGGCCCTGTTTACCCAAGCAGCCATGGCGTTGACACCTTTTGTTATCCAGGATATCCGGGTTGAGGGCTTGCAGCGGGTCGAGGCGGGTACGGTATTTGCGTCTTTGCCGGTGCGCGTGGGTGACAGTTATTCGGATGAGGTTGCCGCCGCCTCCATCAAAGCTTTGTTCGGATTGGGATTGTTCAACGACGTGCGCATCAGCGTGGAGGGCGCCGTGTTGATGGTGATGGTTGCCGAGCGTCCGATTGTGGGCACCGTCAGCTTCACAGGTACCAAAGAATTCGATAAAGAGGTGCTCGTCAAAGCGCTGAAAGATATTGGCTTGTCGGAGGGGCGGCCGTTTGACAAAGCCCTGGCGGACAAAGCAGAGCAAGAGCTCAAGCGCCAGTACATCAACCGCAGCATGTATGCGGCTGAAATGGTGACGACGGTAACGCCGGTCGAAGGAAACCGGGTAAATTTAAGTTTTGCGGTGAGTGAGGGCGAAACGGCCAAAATCAAGTCGATCAAAATTATTGGCAACCAAGCCTTTACCGAGAGCACTTTGCTGGGTTTATTCGATTCCGATACCGGGGGCTGGCTGAGCTGGTACACCAAGTCGGATCGCTATGCCAGACCCAAGCTCAACGGGGACATTGAGTCGCTGCGGTCGTACTACCTCTCGCGTGGTTATCTGGAGTTCAGCGTGGACTCGACGCAGGTCACCATCGCACCCAATAAGCAGGACATTGGCATCACTATCAACATCACTGAGGGCGAGCGCTTCGTGGTGTCCAGAGTCAGCCTGGCTGGCAATTACCTGGAAAAAGAAGAGCAATTCAGGGCCTTGGTTGCCATCCGGCCGGGCGAACCCTATAACGTGAATGAAGTGACGCAGACCACAAAAGCTTTCACCGATTTCTATGCCAACTTCGGCTATGCGTTTGCCCAAGTGGAGGCACAAACCACAATTGATCGAAGCACCAACCGCGTGGACATTACACTGCGCGCAGACCCGTCACGTCGCGTCTATGTGCGCCGCATTAATATAGCCGGCAACGACACCACCCGTGACGAAGTGGTGCGACGAGAGTTTCGTCAGATGGAGTCGGCGTGGTATGACGGCGAAAAGATTCGCGCCTCGCGCAATCGGGTTGATCGATTGGGTTATTTCAAAGAAGTGAACCTAGATACCGTTGAAGTGCCTGGTTCGCCCGACCAAGCCGACTTGCTGGTGACCGTGGTTGAAAAGCCGACCGGCAGCTTGTCGCTGGGGGCTGGATTTTCCAGTGCAGACGGCCTGGGTTTGAGTTTGGGCTTCAAGCAGGACAATGCCTTTGGTTCAGGCAGTTCGGTGGGCGTGGAGGTCAACACCAGCAAGCTCAACACCACCTATGTGTTTAGCACCACCGATCCGTATTTCACGCAAGACGGTGTCTCGCGCAGTTTTGATTTGTATTACCGGACAACACGCCCTTACGCCGACGTCAATAGCTACGCTTTGAAAAACATAGGTACCAGTCTGCGATTCGGGGTGCCGTTTTCTGAAACCGACACGGTGTTCTTTGGTGCTGGCTATGACTCCACAACGATCGAGCCGGGTACCTTGCTTCCACAAGCATTTTTGGAGTTCGCCAATACCTTTGGTTACACCGCGTCGGCGGTCCCCTTGACGGTGGGTTGGGGTCGGGATACGCGCGACAGCGGCTTGGTTCCCAGCAGCGGTCGTCTGCTCAAAGCCAATGCAGAATGGAGCGTAGCCGGTGACCTGACCTATGTGCGTGGTACCACCCAGGCGCAGCAGTTTTTCGCAGTCAATAAGCGGGTTACCCTGGCGTTCAATGGCGAGTTGTCAATGGGTACTCCGACAAACGGGCAAATCTATCCCTTGTTCAAAAACTACTACTCGGGCGGCATTGGTTCGGTCAGGGGCTTTGAACCGGGCAGCTTGACCACAGCGGCGCAGCGTAACCTGGGCGCCGTCTCCACGGGTGGTAACAAGAAGCTGACGTTTAATGCCGAAATTCTGTCACCCCTACCCGGCGGCGGCAACGATCGGACCCTGCGGATGTACGCATTTTTCGACGCGGGCGGACTCTATGGACCGGATGAAAATATCGCACTGGGCGATCTACGCTCGTCCTCGGGAATCGGCATCAGTTGGATATCGCCAGTGGGTCCGCTGCGTTTGGCCTATGCCAAACCGCTGACCCAGTTCGATAACGATAAAATCCAATCTCTTCAATTCACCATTGGAACGACTTTCTAATGAAACTGCTTAACCTTATTGCTGTTTTTGTGGTGGGCACCACCGGTTTACTTTCCTCAACATGGGCGCAGGAATCGCGCATTGCCTACATCAATACCCAGCGCATCACCACCGAGTCGGCGATTGCCAAGGCCGCGCAAGCCAAGTTGGAGCAAGAGTTTTCCAAGCGCGGCAAGGAACTGGCCGATTTGCAGGCCGCCCTGAAAACGTTCAGCGAAAAGTTTGACCGCGACGCTCCGACTTTGACCGAGTCGCAGCGTGCAGCGCGACAAAAAGAAGGCGCTGAGCTCAATCGCGATTTGCAGCGCAAGCAGCGCGAGTACCAAGAAGACTTGAACGGTCGGCGCAACGAGGAGTTGCAGCAAGTGCTGGAGAAAGCCAATAAAGCCGTGCGTAAAGTCGCTGACGATGAGAAATATGATTTGGTGGTGCAAGAGGTGGTTTACAGCAACGGACGCCACGACATCACCGACCGGGTGCTCAAGGCGCTAAATACCACGGGCGGCAAGTAAGCTGCGTCCCGCTAGTTGCGTGCCTGACATTCGCCTGCACGACATCATTGCGGCGCTTGGCGGCGAGTTGCACGGCGACGGCAATACGCGTATCCAAGCCTTGGCGCCCATCGAAAACGCAGGAGCCGATGCGCTGAGCTTTGTCAGCCACCCCAAATACCGGCAATCGTTGTTGGCATCAAAGGCTGCCTGTGTCATCGTCCCGCCCGATTTGAAGGGCGTTGCCATCGCACGCGGCGCTTGCATCGTTTCCGACACGCCGTACCTGTATTTCGCGCGACTTACGCAGTTTTGGCGTAAAGCGCATGAGGCCCAGCATTCCACGCCAAGTCCACACGGTGGTATCCACCCCAGCGCTGTGGTCGATGCATCGGCCCAGGTGCATCCCAGCGCCACGGTGGGTCCTTTGTGTGTGGTCGAACGCGGCGCCCGCATCGGTGCGCACACCCAGTTGCGCTCCCGGGTGACTGTGGGCCACGATTGCGTCATCGGCCAACGCTGTATCTTGCATGCGGGTGTGGTCATCGGCGCCGATGGCTTTGGCTTTGCCCGGGACGCGGAGCGCTGGGAAAAAATCGAACAACTCGGCGCGGTCGCCATCGGCGATGATGTGGAGATCGGTGCCAATACCTGTGTGGATCGGGGTGCCTTGCAAGATACGGTGATCGAAGACGGTGCGAAGTTGGACAATCTCATCCAGGTCGGGCACAACGTGCGCATTGGCCGCAATACCGCTATCGCTGGCTGCGCCGGTATCGCCGGCAGCGCCGTGATCGGCCCCCAATGCACCATCGGGGGCGGCGCGATTGTGCTGGGCCATCTGGAAATCGCCGCGCATGTGCATATTTCGGCGGGCACGCTGGTCAGCAAGTCAATTCACAAGCCAGGCCATTACACCGGCATTTTCCCGCTCGATGAAAATGCCAACTGGGAGCGAAACGCCGCCTCGCTCAAACAATTGCACCGCTTGCGCGAGCGGATCAAAAAACTCGAAAGTGATGCTAAGCCATGATGGACATCCACCAAATTCTTAAACAACTGCCGCACCGCTATCCGTTTTTGATGGTGGACCGGGTGTTGGAAATCGACAAAGGCAAGACCATCAAGGCCTTGAAAAATGTCACCATCAACGAGCCTTTTTTCGAAGGGCATTTTCCGCACCGCCCGGTGATGCCCGGCGTATTGATGCTCGAAGCGCTGGCGCAGGCGGCCGCGCTGCTAGCCTTTGACGCCCTGGATGCGTCGCCCGATGACCAATCGGTGTACTACTTCGCTGGTATTGATGGCGCGCGCTTTAAGCGTCCGGTGGAGCCGGGCGACCAGCTCATTTTGGAGGTGGAATTGCTGCGCATGAAGGCGGGTATTTTCAAGTTCAAAACCCGTGCCAGTGTGGCGGGCGAAACCGCAGTCGAGGCGGAATTGACCTGCGCGATGCGCAGTATTGCGCCCAAGGATTGATATGAGTGGCATCCACCCCACTGCACTGGTTGATGCAGGCGCCGAACTTGATGCAGGCGTAACGGTCGGCCCCTACACCGTGATTGGCCCGCATGTGCGTATCGGTGCCGGGACCAGCGTCGGCGCGCATTGTGTGATCGAAGGGCATACCACGATTGGACGCGACAACCGCATTTTCCAATTCAATTCACTCGGTGCGATACCGCAGGACAAAAAATACGCTGGCGAGCCCTGCGAACTTGTGATCGGCGACCGCAATACCATTCGCGAGTTTTGCACTTTCAACATTGGCTCACCGGGCGATGTGGGTGTCACCCGCTTGGGCGATGACAATTGGATCATGGCCTATGTGCACTTGGCGCATGACTGCCAAGTGGGTAACCACACCATATTTGCCAACAACTCGCAATTGGCTGGCCATGTGCATGTGGGTGATTGGGTGATCTTGGGCGGCTTTACGGTGGTGCACCAATTCGTGCGTATTGGCGCGCACAGCATGACTGCTATGTGTTCTTTGTTGTTTGCTGATTTGCCCCCCTTTGTGATGTGCCAGGGACAACCCGCAGCGGCGCGCTCCATGAATTACGAAGGCCTGCGTCGGCGCGGTTTTTCGCCGGAACGCATCGCCGGTGTCAAGGCGATGCACAAAGCCATGTACCGGCAAGACCTCAGCCTCGAAGCGGCCCAGCAACAAATTGCCAGTATTAGCCAGGCACAGCCTCAATGCGAACCCGATGTATGCATGATGAACGATTTCTTGCAACAGACCAGTGCCCAGCGCGGCATCGTGCGTTGAGGTGAGCCAATCCGGCGTGGCGCTGCGCTCCCTGGCCATGGTGGCTGGAGAGGCCTCCGGCGATATGCTGGCCGGCTTGCTGCTGCAGGCGGTGCATCAGCGTTGGACTGGGGTTGCGACCTATGGCATCGGCGGCCCGCGTATGGCCGAACAAGGCTTTTGCGCCTGGTGGCCGCACCACAAACTGGCGGTGCATGGCTTGGGTTGGGATGTGCTGCTGCGTTACCGCGATATCGTCGGTATTCGCAAGCAGTTGTTACAGCGCTTATTGGCGCAGTCCCCGGCGCTGTTCATTGGCGTTGATGCGCCTGATTTCAACCTGGATTTGGAAGCCAGTTTGCGCGCGCGTGGCGTGAAAACGATGCACTTTGTCTGCCCCTCGGTGTGGGCCTGGCGTGCCGAGCGTTTGCTTACGATGCGCCGTAGCGTAGACCATGTGCTGTGCTTGTTTCCCTTTGAACCGGCTTTGCTTGCGCAGCATGGCATTGCCGCTACCTACGTCGGGCACCCGTTGGCGCAAGTGATTCCCATGCAGGTGGATCGGGGGGCGGCGCGTCAGCAACTAGGATTACAAGCAGAGGACGATGTGCTGGCCTTGTTGCCGGGTAGCCGACGCTCTGAAATTTTGCATTTGGCGCCGGTATTTTTCCAGGCCGCAGCACGCATGGCCCGGAGCAAACCAAAGGTCAAATTTTTACTGCCTGCAGTGCCTGGTTTGGAGTTCCTCATCGGCCGCCTGGCCCATGCACATGGAATGGCGGAGCGAGTGCAGATGGTTATCGGTCAATCGCACACGGTGCTAGCGGCCTGCGACGCCACGCTGATCGCCAGCGGCACGGCCACCTTGGAGGCGGCCTTGTTCAAGCGTCCCATGGTGATCGCTTACCGCATGGGCGCCTTAAGTTGGCATTGGATGCGGCGTAAGCGCCTGCAACCCTGGGTGGGTTTGCCCAATATCTTGAGCGAGGAGTTTGTGGTCCCTGAGTTCTTGCAAGACCGCGCCACGCCCGAGGCCTTGGCCCAAGCTTGTTTGCATTGGCTCGATTGTAAAACCTCAGCGCCTGCCCCATTGCGCGAACTGGAAGCCCGCTTTGGTACTTTGCACGAGCGCCTGCGCCGTGACACTGGCATGCTGGCGGCCCAGGCCATTGACCATATGCTCCATGCCTAAGCTGACTGGCCCTGTTCAAACTGCGCTTCAATGGGAGGCTGGCGGCTTGGTCGCAGGCGTGGACGAGGCGGGCCGGGGCCCCTTGGCGGGGCCCGTGATGGCTGCGGCGGTCATACTCGATGACAAACAACCCATCCGGTACTTGGCCGATTCCAAGGTGCTGACAGCTAAGCGGCGCGATTTTTTGTTCGACGAAATCCGCGCTAAAGCTTTGTGTTTTTCGGTAGCCCAAGCGTCGGTGGAAGAAATAGACGAACTCAATATCCTGCAAGCCACCCTGCTTGCTATGCGCCGCGCGGTGCAGGGTTTGCGCTTGCCGCCCAAGCTGGTGCTGGTGGACGGTAATCGTTTGCCGGTGCTCGATATTCGCGCCGAAGCGATTGTGAAAGGCGATAGCAAAGTGGCGGCGATATCTGCCGCATCGATTTTGGCCAAAGTCAGCCGCGACCGTTGGTGTGCCCAGTACCACCAGCAATTTCCGCAGTACGGTTTTGACGGCCATAAAGGCTATCCGACGGCGGCGCATCTTGCTGCGCTGCGAGCCCACGGGCCGTGCCCGGAGCACCGTAAGTCATTCGGCCCAGTGGCCGCTTTGCTGCCATGACGCAAGTGCAACTGATCAGCTCGCGCGATAACCCGCAGCTGCGCGCCTTGCGCAAACTCGCGGGCGAAAACACCGGCTACCGCAAATCGGGGCAGGTGTGGGTGGAGGGCGAGCATTTGTGCAGTGCCGCGTTGCTGCGTGGGGTGCAACCGGCGGTGGCCGTCGTGGCACAAAGCCTGTGGGCCGATGGCCAGTCGTTTTGGGCGGGGAAGGCGGCAAATACGCTCGTGGTGCCAGATGCCTTGTTTAAAAATATCAGCGCGCTCGAATCTCCGTCTTTGCTGGGTTTTGTGGTGGACTTGCCTGCCCAGGGGGTGCTGGACCCGGCAGCGCCAAGCGTCGTGTTGGACCGGGTGCAGGACAGCGGCAATGTCGGCTCTATTTTGCGCAGCGCAGCCGCCTTTGGTTTTACGCAGGTGATAGCCCTGCGGGAGACGGCGGCGCTTTGGTCGCCCAAAGTCCTGCGGGCCGGCATGGGCGCACATTTTGGCCTGCGCCTGTTTGAGGCGTTGGAGATGGACGCGCTGCATGGTTTGGAGGTTCCTTTGCTGGTGACCAGCTCCCATGCAGGCAAGCTGCTGCAGGACGCGCGCCTGCCATTTCCCTGCGCCTGGGTGCTCGGCCACGAGGGACAGGGTGTGTCGGCCGCCTTGGAGGCACGCGCGGCCCTGCAGGTGCGAATCGGGCAGCCTGGCGGTGAGGAGTCGCTCAATGTGGCAGCCGCTGCGGCGATTTGCCTGCATGCAAGTGCGGTGGCCTTGCGCGCTGGCTGAGTGCGTGATTACACAGCAACGGGGTTTCAAAAGCCCTCGGTTAGAATGCGGGGCTTTCCGGAACACGGCGTCTCCCAAGCGCTTCCAAAGCACCATCCCCTACGAATAACAGCCGCCAGAAGGTTCTTCTGGGCGCTTGGGCGCACCCGTAAACACTCGGAGAAGCCTGTGCTTTTGTCTCTCAAGGGAAATGCCCCGCCTGCCATTTTGGCGCTCGCTGACGGCACTGTTTTTACCGGCCAATCGATTGGCGCAGCCGGTTCTGCCGTGGGTGAGGTGGTGTTCAACACCTCTATGACCGGTTACCAGGAAATCCTGACCGATCCCAGCTACTGCCAGCAAATCGTCACCTTGACTTACCCGCATATCGGCAATTACGGTACGAATGGGCAAGATGTCGAATCCAGTCGCGTGCATGCCGCCGGTTTGGTAATCAAAGACTTGCCGCTAGTCGCTTCCAACTTTCGCAGCACCCGCGACCTGCGCACCTATTTGCGCGACCACGGCACGGTGGCCATCGCTCATATCGATACGCGCGCACTGACACGCCATTTGCGCGAGCATGGTGCGCAAAACGGCTGCATTCTTACCTTAGGCGCTGCTCAGGAACCGGACGAGCGCCTGATCGCGCAAGCGATCGAATCGGCCCGCGACGCGCCCTCCATGTCCGGTTTGGATTTGGCCAAAGTGGTCAGCGTCAAGCAGTCCCATACCTGGTCGGAGGGCGAATGGGCTTTGGGCACGGGCTACGCGCAATCGCCAGAGGCACGATTCCATGTGGTTGCTTATGATTTTGGTGTCAAGAGCAATATCTTGCGCATGTTGGCAGCGCGCAGTTGCCAATTGACGGTCGTACCGGCACAAACCTCGGCCCAAGCGGTGCAGGCCTTGCAGCCGGACGGCGTGTTTTTAAGTAATGGCCCCGGCGACCCCCAGCCCTGTGATTACGCGATAACCGCCGCCGCTACCCTGATCGAATCGGGCGTGCCTGTCTTTGGCATTTGCCTGGGTCACCAGATCATGGCCTTGGCCTCAGGCGCCAAGACCTTCAAGATGAAATTCGGCCACCACGGCGCCAACCACCCGGTCAAAGAATTGTCTACTGGCCGCGTCAGCATCACCAGCCAAAACCATGGCTTTGCTGTAGACCCGGATTCCTTGCCCGCGAATTTACGCGCTACCCACATCAGCCTGTTTGACAACACCATTCAGGGCCTGGAGCGCACTGATAAGCCCGCTTTTTGTTTTCAGGGCCACCCTGAGGCTTCGCCCGGCCCGCATGACATCGGCTATTTGTTTGACCGTTTCATCCGGGAGATGGAGGCGCGCGCGTGAGCTTTTACGGTGTCACCGATGTGTGGACGTATGTAATTGGCGCGATCGGCATTATTTTGTTGCCGGGTCCGAATTCGCTTTTTATTTTGTCGGTGGCTACAAGCCGTGGGGTGCGGCCCGCTTACCGGGGCGCGTTTGGCGTGTTTCTGGGGGATATCGTTTTGCTGGCGCTGGTGGGTTTGGGCGCGGCGGGCTTGATGCGTAGCTACCCGGAACTTTTTATGGTCGTGAAATACGCAGGTGCCGCTTATTTGGCTTGGGTTGGGTTGCAATTGGTGCGTAGCGCGCTGGCGTCGATGCGGGTCCGAGCAGAAGCGCCTGTGGGCGAGCCCGAAATCCCAGCGCACCTGGCCAGCCCCTTTCGTCGGGCCTTGCTCATCAGCGTGCTCAACCCCAAGGCGATATTGTTTTTGCTGTCTTTTTTTGTGCAGTTCATCGACCCGAGCTATCCCGAGCCCTGGGTGCCGTTTTTGATTTTGAGCGCCATCGTCATGACTTGCAGCGCGGTGTACCTGAGTTGTTTGATCTTTGCGGGTGCACGCTTGGCCGCAGTGTTTCGCCGGCGCCAAGGTCTTTCTGCCGGTTTGTCCAGCGTCGTGGGCGCTGTGTTCGTCTGGTTTGGCGTGAAGCTGGCCGGGGCCAGTTTCGCCTGACAACGAATACGTAATTGCGGGCACGGTTTGACGCCATCGCATTGAAGAAGAATTTGAGAGAGTTAAAACAACATGCCAAAACGTAGTGACATAAAAAGTATCCTGATTATTGGAGCGGGCCCCATCATCATCGGCCAAGCCTGCGAGTTTGATTACTCCGGCGTACAGGCTTGCAAGGCTTTGCGCGAGGAGGGCTACAAAGTCATCCTGATCAATAGCAATCCGGCCACCATCATGACCGATCCGGATACGGCTGATGTCACGTATATCGAGCCCATCACCTGGGAAACGGTGGAAAAAATAATTGCCAAAGAGCGCCCGGATGCGATCTTGCCGACCATGGGTGGACAAACCGCGCTCAATTGCGCTTTGGATTTGTGGCGCCAGGGTGTCTTAGAGAAATATGCGGTCGAATTGATTGGCGCCACGCCCGAGGCGATTGACAAGGCCGAAGACCGGCTTAAATTCAAAGACGCGATGACCAAAATCGGTCTGGGCTCGGCGCGCTCGGGCATCGCGCACAGCATGGAAGAGGCCTGGACGGTGCAAAAAACCGTAGGCTTCCCGACGGTGATCCGCCCCAGCTTCACGCTGGGCGGCACTGGCGGAGGGATCGCCTACAACGCCGAAGAGTTTGAGACGATTTGCAAGCGCGGCCTGGAAGCCTCGCCGACCAATGAGTTGCTGATCGAAGAGTCTTTGCTCGGTTGGAAAGAGTATGAAATGGAAGTGGTGCGCGATAAGGCGGACAACTGCATCATCGTCTGCTCGATTGAAAACCTGGATCCCATGGGCGTGCATACCGGGGACTCGATTACCGTGGCGCCGGCGCAGACCCTGAGCGACAAGGAGTACCAGATCCTGCGTAACGCGAGCCTGGCGGTCTTGCGCGAAATCGGTGTCGATACCGGTGGCTCCAATGTGCAGTTCGCCATCAATCCGGACGATGGCCGCATGGTCGTGATCGAGATGAATCCGCGCGTGTCGCGCTCGTCGGCGCTGGCCTCCAAAGCCACGGGTTTTCCGATTGCCAAAGTGGCCGCCAAATTGGCGGTGGGCTACACGCTGGACGAATTGCGCAACGACATTACCGGCGGCGCCACGCCGGCCAGTTTTGAACCCAGCATTGACTACGTGGTGACCAAGATTCCGCGTTTTGCATTTGAGAAGTTTCCCACTGCAGACAGCCGCCTCACGACGCAGATGAAATCGGTAGGCGAGGTGATGGCCATGGGCCGCACTTTTCAGGAGTCCTTTCAAAAAGCCTTGCGCGGCTTGGAAGTGGGCGTCGATGGTATGAATGAAAAAACCCAGGATCGCGAGGTGCTGGAGCGTGAATTGGGCGCTCCCGGCCCCGAGCGCATTTGGTATGTGGGTGACGCATTCGCCCAGGGTATGACGGTCGAAGAAGTGTTTGCGCTGACGCGCATTGACCGCTGGTTTTTGGTCCAAATCGAGCAAATCGTACAAATTGAATTGGAACTTGAGCGCCTGCCCCAACCGGCCCAGGGTTCGGTGCTGGACAGCCTGGATGCGCCGACTTTGCGCGCGCTCAAGCAAAAAGGTTTTTCTGATCGGCGCCTGGCGCGCCAACTGCGCACCAGCGATAAGGCAGTGCGCGAGCGCCGCGTCGCGCTAGACGTGCGCCCCGTCTACAAGCGCGTAGATACCTGTGCAGCCGAGTTCAGCACCAATACGGCCTATATGTATTCCACCTACGAAGCGCAGGGCGCCGAGTGTGAATCGCAGCCGACAAACCGCAAAAAAATCATGGTGCTGGGAGGTGGCCCCAACCGCATCGGGCAGGGCATTGAGTTTGATTATTGCTGCGTGCACGCGGCGTTGGCCATGCGCGAGGATGGTTACGAAACCATCATGGTCAACTGCAACCCCGAGACAGTCTCCACCGACTACGACACCAGCGACCGCCTGTACTTTGAGCCGCTGACTTTGGAAGACGTGCTGGAAATCGTAGACAAGGAAAAGCCACTGGGCGTGATCGTGCAGTACGGCGGGCAGACGCCACTGAAGTTGGCGCTCGGCCTGGAAGCCCATGGCGTGCCGATTATCGGCACCAGCCCGGACATGATCGACGCCGCCGAGGACCGCGAGCGATTTCAAAAGTTGTTGCACGCGCTAGACCTGCGCCAGCCGCCCAATGCCACCGCGCGCACCGAGCCCGAGGCGCTGGAAAAAGCCGCGGCGCTAGGCTACCCGCTGGTGGTACGGCCCAGCTATGTTCTGGGTGGGCGCGCCATGGAAATCGTCCATGAGCAGCGCGACCTGGAGCGCTACATGCGCGAGGCCGTCAAGGTCAGCCACGATTCGCCCGTACTGCTGGATCGTTTTTTGAATGACGCGATTGAGTGCGACGTCGATTGCATCCGCGACGCCAGCGGCGCGACCTTGATCGGCGGTGTGATGGAGCATATCGAGCAAGCCGGCGTCCACAGCGGCGACTCAGCCTGTTCTTTGCCACCCTATAGCTTGAGCGCCGCCACCGTGACTGAGATCAAACGCCAAACGGTGGCCATGGCGGCAGCGCTGAACGTGGTTGGGCTGATGAATGTTCAGTTTGCCATTCAGTCCGTCGACGGCAAGGATTTGATTTATGTTTTGGAAGTCAACCCACGGGCTTCGCGCACCGTGCCTTTCGTGAGCAAGGCCACCGGCATTCAACTGGCTAAAGTGGCTGCGCGCTGCATGGTAGGGCAGAGTTTGGCGTCGCAAGGCATGAACCAAGAAGTCTCGCCACCGTATTTCAGCGTGAAAGAGGCGGTATTCCCCTTCGTCAAGTTTCCCGGCGTAGACACGATTTTGGGCCCGGAGATGAAGTCCACCGGCGAGGTGATGGGCGTGGGCAAGACCTTTGGCGAGGCTTTTGTGAAGTCGCAGTTGGGCGCGGGAACGCGCCTGCCGCGCAGCGGACGGGCCTTTATTTCTATCAAGCAAAGCGACAAGCCGCGGGCCATCGAGGTGGCGCGCAGTCTGGCGGCGATGGGCTTTGAGCTGCTAGCGACCAAAGGTACGGCAGCGGCGATCAAAGCGGCAGGGCTGCAATGCCGCGCCGTCAATAAAGTGGCCGAGGGCCGCCCCAATATCGTGGACATGATCAAAAACGAAGAAGTGGCGCTGGTCATCAACTCCGTGGAGGAGCGGCGCAATGCGATTGCCGATTCGCGCTACATCCGCACCTCCGCTTTGCTAGGGCGGGTCACCACCTTCACCACCATCGCCGCAGCCGAAGCGGCGGTGGAGGGCATGCGCTACCTCGATCAGTTGGGGGTGATTTCCGTCCAGGAGATGCACGCGCAACTCTTGGCATAATCGCAGCTTGACCCGATGGACAGCAGCGCACGTAGGCGTGCTGCTGTCCATCGTCATTTTTAAACCCCGTTGTGCGAGTTTTCCGATGGCCACTATTCCAATTACCAAACGCGGCGCCGAAATCCTGAAAGCGGAGCTGCACCGGCTCAAAACCGTGGACCGCCCGGCGGTGATCAGCGCGATTTCTGAGGCCCGCGCCCAAGGCGATTTGAGTGAGAACGCGGAATACGATGCGGCCAAAGACCGCCAGGGCTTTATCGAAGGGCGCATTCAGGAAGTGGAAGGCAAGTTATCGGTGGCCCAGGTCATCGACCCGGCGGCGCTGGACGCGGGAGGCCGTGTGGTGTTTGGCGCGACGGTTGATTTAGAGGAGGAAGAATCGGGCGAGCGGGTCACCTACCAAATCGTGGGCGAAGACGAGGCCGATCTGAAGCTGGGGTTGGTCAATATCAGCTCGCCCATTGCCCGCGCCTTGATCGGCAAGGAAGAGGGCGACACCGCCATCGTGATGGCGCCCGGCGGGCAAAAAGCCTACGAAATTGTGGCGGTGCGCTACGTATAAAGGCGGGCGATAACCCTCCGCTAGCGGTCGGGCGACCCGTCAGACCAAAAAATACGCTCAGGAGCCCTGGCTGCGTTTTTTGAGGCTGATTTTGGGTTTAGGCTTGGCCCGTTTGACGTTGCCCCCGGGCGTCAATCGCTGGTTGCCAAGCACGCGAAGCGTTTTTACCTCCGGGCGCTGCCCGGCGCGTTTGCTGTACTTCAAGACCTTGAAATCGCGCGGCCCCGCTTTGCGGTCCTCATCGACCGCTTTTTCCTTTTCCGGCATCGGCCGCCATAGCACCAACAGCTTGCCAATGTGCTGAATCGGGGCGGCATTTAATTCGTCAGCCAAGGTCTGGAACATGGCTTCGCGCGCTGTGCGATCGTCCGAAAAAACCCGTACTTTGATCAAACCATGCGCGTTGAGCGCGGCATCGGTTTCTTTTTTGACATTGGCGGTGAGGCCGTCGCCGCCGACCATGACCACCGGGTCAAGGTGGTGGGCCAGGGCCCGTTGCGCTTTACGCTCTGTGGGACTAAGTTGGATAAGGGGCATGGGGCTATTATCGGCGCAATGAAGAAGCCGTCCGTCTCCTCGCAGTCCGTGCCGGTGCCGGCCAAAACGGCGCGCGGCGGCAAGGTCAACAAGGCCTGGCTGCATGAACACATCAACGACCCCTACGTCAAACTGGCCGCACGCGAAGGCTACCGGGCCCGCGCCGCCTACAAACTCAAAGAAATCGACGAAGTCTTTGGCCTGGTCAAACCCGGCCAGGTACTGGTGGACTTGGGCAGCACGCCGGGCGCATGGAGCCAATATTTGCGGCGACGACTGGCTCCGCAGGGAGCGGCCGCCGGGGCGCTGGATGGAAAAATCATCAGCCTGGACCTGTTGCCGATGGAGGCGATTGAAGGAGTGACCTTTATCCAGGGCGATTTTCGCGAGGGCCACACACTGCAGAAGTTGGAATTGGCCCTGGACGGGGCGCAAGCGGATCTGGTGGTGTCGGATATGGCGCCCAATCTGTCGGGCATCTCCTCAGCCGACGCGGCCCGCGTGGAATACCTGGTGGAACTGGCGATTGAATTCGCCCAAAACCATATGAAGCCGCAGGGGGCACTGGTGGCCAAAGTGTTCCACGGCGGCAGTTACAACGCGGTAGTGGCGCGCTTTCGAGAGGCCTTTCACACCGTCAAGCCCTACAAGCCTAAGGCCTCAAGAGACCGCTCGTCTGAGACCTTTTTGGTCGGCATCGGGCTGCGTTAGCCCCAGTCGGTCTGCGGCTGACGGGGCATGGCCTTGTGCGATTTACGGCCACTAAACGCAATTACCGTGGAAATCCCGCTTGAAAAGCCTAAAATGGTTCGCATGTGACAAGGGTATTTCCCGGCTCACGCTTTAACTGGAGCTTCGCTTGAACAATCAGTGGTTTTCCAAAATTGCAGTCTGGCTGGTCATTGGCCTGGTCCTTTTTACCGTTTTTAAGCAATTTGATTCGCACAGCGCCGGTGGTGCGGTCACACTGGGCTATTCCGACTTCCTCGAAGAAGTGCGCAACAAACACATCAAGAGCGCGGTCATCCAAGAAGGTCAGGGTGGCACCACGGAGATCGTCGCAGTCACTGCGGACGAGCGCCGCGTCCGGACCACCGCCACCTACCTGGATCGTGGCCTGGTGGGCGACCTGATCAACAACGGCGTGAAGTTTGACGTCAAGCCGCGAGAAGAAGGCTCTTTGCTGATGACTTTGCTGGTCAGCTGGGGCCCCATGCTGCTTTTGATCGGCGTCTGGATTTACTTCATGCGTCAGATGCAAGGCGGTGGCAAGGGCGGTGCCTTTAGCTTCGGCAAAAGCAAGGCGCGATTATTGGACGAGAACAACAACACTGTCACCTTTGCCGATGTTGCGGGTTGTGATGAGGCCAAAGAGGAAGTCAAGGAGGTGGTGGACTTCCTCAAAGATCCCAGCAAGTTCCAAAAACTCGGCGGTCGTATTCCGCGTGGCCTGCTGCTCGTGGGCCCGCCAGGCACCGGTAAAACGCTGCTAGCCAAGTCGATTGCCGGCGAGGCCAAGGTGCCATTTTTCAGTATTTCCGGCTCTGACTTCGTGGAAATGTTTGTGGGTGTGGGCGCGTCCCGCGTACGCGACATGTTTGACAACGCCAAGAAAAATGCGCCCTGCATTATTTTTATCGACGAGATTGATGCAGTGGGTCGCCAGCGCGGTGCTGGTTTAGGTGGCGGCAATGATGAGCGCGAGCAGACGCTCAACCAGATGCTGGTCGAGATGGACGGCTTTGAAACCAACGTCGGTGTCATCGTGGTGGCGGCTACCAACCGGCCGGATATTTTGGATGCAGCGCTGCTGCGTCCTGGTCGTTTTGACCGCCAGGTCTATGTGACGCTGCCCGACATTCGGGGCCGCGAACAAATTCTTAATGTGCACATGCGCAAAGTGCCGCTCGGTCAGGATGTCAACGCCGGCATCATCGCCCGCGGTACGCCGGGTATGTCGGGCGCGGACCTTGCCAATCTATGCAACGAAGCCGCCCTGATGGCTGCGCGCCGCAATGCCCGTTTGGTGGACATGGAAGACTTCGAAAAGGCCAAGGACAAAATCCTGATGGGCCCTGAGCGCAAGAGTATGGTCATGCCTGAGGGTGAGCGCAAAAATACGGCCTACCATGAGTCCGGTCACGCTTTGATTGGCAAGCTCTTGCCCAAATGCGATCCTGTGCACAAGGTGACCATCATCCCCCGCGGCCGCGCCTTGGGTGTGACGATGAGCTTGCCCGCTCAGGATCGCTACTCTTACGATAGCGAATACATGCTGAACCAGATTAGCATGTTGTTTGGCGGACGTATTGCCGAAGAAGTGTTTATGAAGCAGATGACCACTGGTGCCAGCAACGATTTTGAGCGCGCTACCTCGATTGCCCGTGACATGGTGATGCGCTATGGCATGACGGATGCACTCGGTCCCATGGTGTATGCGGAAAACGAGGGTGAAGTATTCCTCGGTCGATCGGTCACCAAGACCACTAATATGAGCGAGCAAACCATGCAAAAGGTGGATGCCGAGGTGCGCCGTATCATTGACCAGCAGTACCAATTGGCGCGCCAACTGATCGAAGACAACCAGGACAAGATGCACGCCATGGCAAAGGCTTTGCTGGAGTGGGAAACCATAGACAGTGACCAGTTGGATGACATCATGGCGGGTAAGGACCCGCGCCCGCCTAAAGACTGGACGCCCCCAAGTGCCACGCCCGGCCCCAGCGATGGCGGTGGCAATGCAGCCCCGGCCTCGGCGCCAGACCCGGCACCCACGGCAGCCTGAGCGCTGGTTAGACACGCCATGGTTCAGACGGGGCACAGTGCCCCGTTTGTGCTTCCAAGCTAGCGCCTACAACTATTGCACCTTATGCAAGGTACGCCCATTTGGCAAACCAGCCGCTTTGACATCGATCTGGCGCGGCCGCGCATCATGGGAATCGTCAACGTCACGCCGGACTCGTTTTCCGATGGCGGTTTGCATGCGCGTACCGACCTTGCGCTGCGCCATTGCGAGCGCTTGCTTCAGGAGGGGGCCGATATCCTGGACATTGGCGGTGAATCTACGCGTCCCGGCGCAATTGCGGTTTCTGAGAGCGAAGAGCTTGCGCGCGTTTTACCGGTCGTTCGCCATGCCCTGACGCTAGGGGTACCCGTTTCCGTAGACACTTATAAGCCCGCGGTAATGCAAGCGGTGTTAGATCTGGGTGTGGACATCATTAACGATGTGTGGGCATTGCGCTGGCGCGCCCCGGGCTCCAGCTGGAGCGGCGAGGATGTGGTGACCGGACACGCGCGCTGTGGCGTTTGCCTGATGCATATGCACGGCGATCCGCAGACCATGCAGGTATCGCCGATGGAAGGTGATGTGCTGTTACCGGTAGCCGAATTTTTAACAAAGCGCTGTGCTTCGTTGGTCGAGCGCGGGGTCCAGGCTAGCCGCATTTGCATTGATCCCGGCATAGGTTTTGGCAAAACGGTGGTGCAAAATTTCAGTTTGCTAGCCCGTCAGGCTACCCTTTGCGATGGTGGCTTTGCAGTGCTGGCAGGCTGGTCGCGTAAGTCTTCCTTGGGTGCGGTGATTGGCGCTGCCGCGAAGGACCGGGTAGTTGCCAGCGCCGCTGCGGCGCTGTTGGCAGTGCACAATGGAGCACGCATTGTGCGGGTGCATGATGTGCCCGCTACGGTGCAGGCTTTGCAGGTGCTCGCTGCCATGCAGCGAGCCGTGCCCCAGGGATGATCCCTGTCAAATACTATGTTGCTCTAGGGCCAGTACTTTATGACGCGTCAATATTTTGGAACCGATGGAATTCGCGGCACAGTGGGACGCGCACCCATTACCCCGGATTTCATGCTGGGCTTAGCGCATGCCGTGGGCCGCGTCCTCAAGCAAAGCGAGGCACGCCCTACGGTATTGATTGGCAAGGACACCCGTATATCCGGCTATATGCTGGAAAGTGCCCTGGAAAGCGGCTTTAACTCCGCCGGTGTCGACGTGGTGCTACTGGGGCCCTTGCCGACACCGGGTGTGGCCTACTTGACCCGTGCGCAACGTGCCTCGCTCGGTGTGGTTATCAGTGCTAGCCACAACCCTTTCGAAGACAACGGCATCAAGTTTTTCAGTGCCCAAGGCAGCAAGCTGCCTGATGCCTGGGAGCTATCGGTGGAAGAGGCCATCGCCCAGCCACCACATTGGGAGCCATCGGCACAGCTAGGAAAGGCCAAGCGCTTGGAAGATGCGGCTGGCCGTTACATCGAGTTTTGTAAAAGTACATTTGCATCCGATTTGACGCTCAAGGGCGTGAAAATAGTGGTCGACGCAGCCCATGGCGCGGCCTACCAAATCGCGCCCAAGGTGTTTCACGAACTCGGTGCCGAAGTCATCGCCATCGGCTGCGCACCTGATGGTGTGAATATCAACAAAGACGTGGGCGCTACGCACCCTCAGGCATTGGTAGCTGCGGTAAAGCAGCATGGTGCGCATTTTGGGGTTGCACTTGATGGCGATGCCGATCGCTTGCAAATAGTAGATGCACAAGGGCGTTTGTATAACGGAGACGAGTTGCTGTACCTGATGGCAGATGAGCGTCTGGCGCGTGGCGAATCCTTGGGTGGCGTAGTAGGCACCTTGATGACGAATATGGCCGTGCAACTGGCCCTGCAGGCCCGTGGCTTGGAACTGGTGCGGGCGCGGGTAGGCGACCGCTATGTGCTCGAGGAATTACAGGCGCGCGGTTGGATATTGGGCGGCGAAGCCTCCGGCCATTTACTGGCCTTGGACAAGCACACCACCGGTGATGGGCTGGTGTCTGCATTGCAGGTTTTGCAAGCCTGCGTGAGGACAGGGAAAACACTGGCCCAGCTGTTGAGCGCTGTGACGCTTTTCCCACAAACTTTGATCAATGTGCGACTTGCAAGCGATACTGACTGGACATCCAATGCAGCCACGCAACACGCCATTGGCGAGGTGGAACAAGCCTTGGCGAACCACGGCCGTGTTCTGATCCGCGCCAGTGGCACTGAACCGGTGGTCCGCGTCATGGTTGAGGCGCGCGATGCCCACACCGCGAAAATCTGCGCGCAGCGGATTGCGCAAACCCTTCAATGAAGGACCTGCCCGCGCCCGTAAATGTGTGCCGCGTTGATTACGCGGATGCGACGCACGCTGCTGCAGTGGTGGCGTTACTCGATGCCTATGCGCAGGATCCTATGGGTGGTGGTGCAGGACTGAGTGACTTTGCCAAGCGCCACGTGGTGGCCGGCTTGGCAGCGCGGCCTCAGGCATTTAGTGTCTTGGCGCTTGCGAAGGATGCAGCGCAAAGCCCCGTAGGCCTGGTCAATTGCATGGAAGGCTTTTCTACCTTTGCTGCCAGGTCTTTGGTCAATATCCATGATGTGATCGTGCTGCCGCAATGGCGTGGGCGCGGCGTCGCCGGAGCAATGCTGGACATGGTGACGCATATCGCTCGGGAGCGTGGCGCTTGCAAGCTGACGTTGGAAGTGCTTTCAGGTAACCAAAAGGCCATGCGCGTATATGCCAAGCAAGGCTTTGATGCCTACCAACTCGATCCGCAGGCCGGGACCGCACAGTTTTTACAGAAATGGCTGGACTGAGTTGGAGCGCAGACGCTTTTTCTTTAAAGCAGACTCACTACAGAGGCGGCGGGTCATTGATTGTTAATAGGTAAAAAAAGCGACCAAGCCTTGCGGCTTGATCGCTTTGGATGGTAAGTACTTGCGTTGAAAATTTAGAACGTAGCAGCCAAGCCCACAGCGATTTGGCTCAGGGTGGCGCCGGTGTCCACTGCAAAGCCCGAGGCAGAGGTGAACTTGGCGTTCGCTTTATTGGCCAAGTTAGTGTAAGAGCTCACAAACTTCACGCTCTTGTTGAACTCATAGGCATACATCAGGCTGTACTGGGTTGCGCCCGTGTCGGTCTTAAGGGTATTGGTAGCGGTGCCTGTGTTGCCGGTCACGTCCGATGCGACAGCATAACGGAAGTGGAACTCATTTGGGCCGCTCTTGTATGCACCGATCAGGGCAAGGCTTGCCTGCGACTGGCTAAAGTCTTTCGTGGCACTTACACCCTGTTGACTGGAAGTAGTCACTTCATACATGCCGCCTACCGCATACTCACCAAAGGTGTATTGGCCCCCAAGTTGGTAGGCGCTCAAGCCGAATGAAGCGCCCGGGGTCGTGTTGAAAGAGTACTTGCGCGAGCTGCTGCTATCGAGTTGCCAAGCAACATTGCTTACAGCGGTATAACCGTAGGCTGCAGTGAATGGTCCATTCGCGTAGCCAATGCTGATAGCGGTTTGAGGCGCTAGCGTTGCAGGAGTTGTCGACATTGCTGCCATGTCTTTCGTCTGGTTTGCGTAGTCATATTTGGCAGCGCCCAGGCCGTTATCCGAGTCTTTGCCCATGTTATGGCTAACTAGTACTTGAAAACCGTTTACTTTGGGCGATTCATATGCAACAACATCGGTAAAACGGTCTCCTAATCGGGTCAAAATTTGCTCTTTACCGTACTCAGCACTGGCATCATTGACGTTGTTGTAAATGAAGGGCGCTGCGGCTTTCAAGCTCAATTTGTAGGCCGTGTCATGGCGCCCCAATCGCACCGTTCCCCACTCGCTGCTTCCCAGGCCTACGAAGGTGTTGCGCGAGCCTAGCTCGGCTTTGTCTTGGGTGTTGTTGCCGCCATTGCCCAGATAAATGCGGCTTTCGACTTGTGCCAGACCGGTCATGCCACTACCTAAATCATGAGCGATTTTGAAGCCGAGCTTGGAGGTTTGGTCCATCAAACGGGTTTGGCTGATTTTGCTGGTGTCCGTCGTGGAGTTGGTAGTAGCACCAGAAGCAAAAGAGATATTGACGTTTTCAATGGCGGACTGGGCAGTACCATAAACGGAGAAAGGGCCAACGGCGACGTCGGCCATAGCGGGCAATGTAAATGCAGTCGAAACCGCCAGGGCGATCAAGTTTTTGTTCATCTCAAATTTCCATTTAAAAAGTGTTTAGATATATCGTCAGGTAAATCCCTGATGACCTCGCAAATTGTGATCGAGTGCCTTCACTTAATTATGAAAATGCCATGAAACACGCGTAGTGTTGCATCTCAGAAACGAAACTTTAAAATTGCCATGATGTAGTGACCGTGTCACAATAAATCGCTATTGCTCGAACCGTTCTTGCATTTGTTTTCTAGGTCCAAAATGGTTAGCGTTAGGATGTCATCGATATGTCATGGAGTCCACCTAGAGTGGCATCCATTCTGGACTGGAGTGTTGTATGTTGCTTAAATCAATTCTTTCATTTGCAATAGTTTTCTCGACTGCGTTGAGTGCACAAGCGCAAATGGCACCCAAATCGTTCGCGTTTGGCCTCTGGGGCGATATGCCCTACAAAAAAGCCGGCGACGATGCCAAGCTACCAGCGGTCTTGCAGAGTATCAATAGGTCGGATATCGCGTTTTCCATCTACGACGGAGACATCAAAGACGGGAGTTCTAAGTGCACGGACGAGGTGTACGCCGACGCGCTGAAGATGTTCAACACGCTGGTTAAACCAGTGATTTACGTTCCTGGTGACAATGAATGGACCGATTGCCACCGCACCAATAACGGCGGATACAACGGCTTGGAGCGCTTAGAGTACCTTCGCAAGGTCATGTTCCCGAGCCTTCATAGTTTGGGGCAAACAACGATTGCATTGGATCACCAAGGCAAGCTAGGTGAAAAATTTGTTGAGAACACCCGCTTTATGCACGGCGGCGTAGTATTTGTGGGCATCAATCAGCCCGGCAGCAACAACAACCTAATCATGACGGAAAAGGAGTGCAAAAACAAAAGTGCACGCGACAATGCCCAATGTGATGCCTCTAACGCAGAGTACTTAGAGCGTGATAGCGCTAATGTGGCTTGGATGCAAGCGGCATTCATTGCCGCAAAAGCGCAGAATGCCGTCGGTATCGTAGTCGTAACCCAATCGGACCCAGGTTTTGATTGGCCGGAAACCGAAGACGTGGACGAAAGTGCCGACCCGGCTTTCAGCGGTTTTCGCCATTTCATGTCAAAACTCGTGGAGCAAACCGAGCAATATGCCGGTCAGGTTTTGTTCGTCCATGGCGATACCCATTACTTTAAATTGGACAAGCCTTTGTACAGTCCCACCAAGCTGCTTCCCAACTTTACGCGCTTGCAGACCTTCGGCAGTCCCAGTCTTCATTGGGTTCGCGTAGCGGTGGATCCCGCGAGCGCCAACGTGTTCACAGTCCAGCCGGTCATTGTGAAATAGATAGACGCCGCAATTTGATAGCTCCATCAGGAGGCGGTTCGGCCGCGGGGGGTCGCGATGTGCTTCTTGGCCCGCACACTGGGAAGGTTGTCGATTCCGCCCACAGCTTTGTCACAAATTTGTAACCCAATTGCAGCAAACTACGGTGCGTAGGTGGAACAATTCGGTGCGCGCAATAGACCAGTTGGAATGCTTAAGCCTAAAACCTTGCCAGGACTTTGCGATGCCTTTAAGCTGCGCGCGACATCATGCCTGCGCCACATAACCCGGAGAATGTGCTTTTGGAACAAACGAGCAAAGGCTTTCAAGCTGCCGCTTACCCCGATTTGTTGGACCGCGACCATAGTTTGGTGGCCTTTAACGAGCGGGTTTTAAGCTGGGCCGCGCGAGAAGATGTGCCGGTTTTAGAGCGCTTGCGCTATTTGTGCATTGTCTCGTCCAATTTGGATGAGTTTTTTGAAGTCCGCTCAGAGCCGCATTTAACCGCCAAGCGAAGCGGCGACGCCCAGGGCAGTTACACCGAAAAATCTTTCGATCGTTTAGCGGATTCACTACATGATTTGGTGGAGCGCCAATACGGCTTGTACAACGATGCGATCTTGCCGGCACTGTCGCATTGTGGTGTCAAAATTGTGTCCCATGGTGAGCGTAATGCAGACCAACGCCTGTGGGTCAAGCAGTATTTCGAGCGCGAGGTCCGACCGCTACTGATTCCTGTCGGTTTGGATCCTGCGCACCCCTTTCCACAAGTAGCTAACAAGGCCTTAAATTTCATTGTGCGTTTAGGTGGTAACGATGCTTTTGGGCGCAGCAATGAAATTGCGATTGTTAAGGTCCCGCGCGTATTGCCTCGCATTATTCGCCTGCCCGATAGAGTGTCCGGCAACAAAGTCCTGTTTGTAGCATTGACCAGCGTTATCCGTGCGCATTTATCCGAATTGTTTGCGGGGCGCACGGTCGATCAATTCTCGCAATTTCGAGTCACCCGTCACTCCGATTTAGCGGTCGATGAGGATGACGTTCAAAACTTGCGTATGGCTTTACGTCAAGGGCTGGTGCACCGTCACTACGGTGAGGCCGTGCGTCTGGAAGTGTCCTCCGGTTGCTCGGAGCATTTGTCGCACTTTCTCTTAAAGCAGTTTGATCTTCCTGCGATGGCGTTGTACCGGGTTTCTGGCCCCGTCAATTTGGTGCGCTTGACACAGATGATTGATCTACTGGACCGCCCTGATTTGTGTTTCCCCGTGTACCGAGCTGCGCCGCCAGTGCAACTGGATTTGGATGCTAATTTTTTCGACCAACTAAAGCGCGGTGATGTTATTTTCCATCAGCCGTTTGAAAGTTTTGAAGGTGTCTTACTTTTTTTGCGCGCCGCCGTTAATGACCCTAATGTGTTAGCGATCAAGCAGACGATTTACCGCGCGGGTGCCGATTCCACCATCATGGATTTATTGCGTGAGGCAGTGCGCAAAGGTAAAGAGGTGACGGTGGTCGTCGAGTTAAAGGCGCGTTTTGATGAAGAGGCGAACATCAATTGGGCCGAGATGCTGGAGTCCATAGGCGCACAGGTGGTGTATGGCGTGGTCGGCTTAAAGACGCATGCCAAGATGCTTTTGGTAACGCGGCGTGAGGGTAAAGCCCTCAAGCGCTACGGGCATCTGTCCACGGGCAATTACAACCCACGCACGGCGCGTTTGTATACCGATATCAGCCATCTCAGTGCGGACCCTGATTTGACCCGCGATATGGAGAACGTTTTTGTACACCTGGCTAGCCAAAGCCGGCTGCCGCGTCTGAAGAAAATGTGGATGGCGCCTTTTCATTTGCATGAAAATTTAATTTCCAAAATGGAAGCGCTTGGGCTGGCAGCAAAGCGGGGTGAGTCCACCCGTATCGTCGCCAAGATGAACTCGCTGACCGACTTGGACTTGATTCATGCACTGATAAAAGCCGGGCAAAGTGGCGTCCAAATCGACTTAATCGTCCGTGGTGCTTGCATGTTGCCTGCCCGTGTCAAAGGTTTTACAGACAACATTCGGGTAAGGTCTATTATTGGGCGCTATTTGGAGCATTCCAGGGTGTACTATTTCCGCCAAGGGGCGCAAGACGAGTTGTATTTGTCGAGCGCAGATTGGATGAGCCGCAATATGGTCCGGCGCATTGAATTGGCCTGGCCAATAAGCGATGAAGCCCAAAAGCAAAAGCTCATTGACGAATGCCTGCTGGCGTATCTTTACGATAACCAGGATGCTTGGGATATGCTGCCCGATGGGAGTTACCAGTCGGCCCGTGGTATCGGCCCACACCCAGGCCACTCCGCGCAAGCAGCGTTGATGGCGCGTTATGGTCTGCACCATGCGAAGGCCAATAAGCCATGAGCACCATGGACTTGGTATTTTGGCGGCATGCCGAGGCCATCGATTTGGAATTGGTCGGTGACGATATGCTGCGAACGCTCAGCCCGCGTGGGGAAAAACAAGCGCAACGGATGGCCGCCTGGCTAGACCGTCAATTGCCCGCCGGCACCAAGGTGTATTGCAGCCCTGCTTTGCGTGCCGAGCAAACCGCCAAGGCTCTAGACCGTAAATACAAAATTACCGCGGCACTTGCGCCTCTGGCAGGTGTGGATGATCTTTTGAAATTGGTGCATTGGCCGCAGGCCGGTACTTGCGTCTTGGTGGTGGGACATCAGCCCACAATCGGCCAAACAATCGCCCAGTTGTTGGCCATGCCTGGGCAAACCTGCGTCGTGAAAAAAGGGGCAGTTTGGTGGTTGCGGTACCGGGAGCGGCATGGCGAGGTGGAAACTACCGTCCTCAGTGTTCAATCCCCTGATTTGCTTTGATGGGTGCTAACTGCTGGCTTACAGTTCTAAAAACTCCATCGGCCAACCTGTCTTTTGCCATGCCAATATCTCCTCGCGCAGCAAGTAAGCGGACTGTGGAAAATCAGATGCCCAACTAGCATCACAGTGCACTTTAACGACGCCTTTGTTTTGCGCGATGCTGATGCAGTCGGCTCGTGGGTCGCGCCGGGCATGGCACAAAATGACTGCAATCCGCAAGGCCATGAGTTGTGCCCGAAAGTCATCTAAGGCCAAGTCGGCTTCAATTTTGCGCAATTTGCCGCGGTGTCCCAGCACCAGAAGACTTAAGCGCTGCAATTCATCCAAGGAAAAACCCATCGCGTCTGCATTTTGCAGGATATAGGCACCATGCTTGTGGTAGTCGCTGTGCGAAATATGGCTTCCGATTTCGTGCAGTTCTGCGGCCCAACGTAGCTTGCGCACGCTACGGTTGGACTCGTCCCAGGTATCGAGCGCCTGATCGCCCGCGATTTGCATGAATAACTGTGTAGCTACTTTTCCAACGCGGCTGCCGTGCGCTCGGTCGATGTTAAATTTATGGGCCAGCCGTTCCACGGTTTTGCTGCGTAGGTCGCTAGCGCTTTCGCGCGACCCCTGCATTTGGCACAAAAGGCCATGGCGCAATCCGCCTGAAGTCGGGCTCAGACTTTCAATGCCCAGTAACTGAAACAGGGCGCGCGTGACCGCCAAGCCGCCAGCAATGATGGCCTTGCGGTCTTCACGCAAGCCAGGGATTTTGCTGCCTTCGGCCTGCCCGGTCTCGATTAAAAGCTCTTTGAGCCAGTCCAATCCCTGCATGGTCACTAGGCCATCGGACCAGCCGCCCGCGACCAGTGCCTCACTGACAGCACTGACGGTGCCCGCTGAGCCGTAAGCGATGTCCCAATTGCCGGGGTGGTAGGCCTGCAAGGCGCCATCCAAAACCGCTTTGGCGGCAATTTCTGCAGTATCAAAGGATTTGCGTCGCCAAAGTCCCTCGGGGAAATACCGCGTAGACCATGCGATGCTTCCGACACGGAAAGACTCCATTACCCGGGGTTGCTGGTTTTGGCCGAGTATCAGCTCGGTTGAACGTCCGCCAATGTCTACCACCAGGCGGCGCTCGTCCGAAGGGGCAAGCAGGTGTGACACGCCTTTGTAAATAAGTCGGGCCTCTTCACGGCCCGAGATCACATCAATCGGGAAGCCCAGGATTTTTACCGCACGGGCCAAAAATACGTCGCGATTACGCGCTTCACGCAAGGTCTGGGTGGCAACAGCCCGTACCTGCGACGATTTGAAACCGGCCAAACGTTCGCCAAACCGGGCTAAACAATCCCATCCGCTTTGCATGGCTTGTGGCGTCAGATTGCGCTCACTGTCCATGCCCGCGCCTTGGCGCACTGATTCCTTGAGGTATTCGGTGCGTTCAAACGCCCCGTGGGAAATAACGCCGATTTCCAGTCGGAAGCTGTTAGAGCCCAAGTCTATAGCGGCCAGTCGGAGGGGAGAGGGCATGGGGAAAGCGCGTGAGGGGGCAAAACCGCTAGAGGATAGCATCCCGGGTGAGCGTGTCCTTACTGGACACTTGCATCCTCCCGCAAAGTACCAATGCGGCCATTACCCTGGCACCGTGCCTCGCCAAATGGGGAGCTGTTTTCACATGGGTGTGGCGACCTTGGGCACGTCGCAGCCTGCTATTTATTTCTTGGGTGGTGTCAAAACGGTGTCGATGATGTGAATGACGCCGTTACTGGCCATCACGTCGCCTTGTACTGCCATGGCGTTTTCCACGGTGATGAAATCACCTGCTTTGGACAGCGCCAGCGGGTCGCCGTTGACGGCTTTGACGGTGCTGTTCTTCACATCTTTGGCAGTCAATGCACCAGGCACGGCGTGGTAAGTGAGCAGGTCTTTGAGCTTTTCCGGGTGTTTGCCTAGATCTTCCAGGGTGCCCGGTTTCAGGGCTTTGAATGCCGCGTCATTGGGTGCAAACAAGGTGATGGGGCCTGGACCTTGGAGAGTTTCCGTCAGGCTTGCAGCTTTCACCAATCCATTGAGCATGCTCAATTCGGGGGTCTTGGCAATGGTGTCAGCCAAGCTGACGGGCTTTTGCAAGCTGGCGCAGGCGCTGACCAAGGCCAGGGTGCTTGCTGCGAGGGCGAGTCGACGTGTGAAGTACAAGGTGGAAGCGAAGGGCATTGTCAATCTCCAGTTTGAAAACCTCGGAGGATAGGAACCTAAAATGACAGTTTCGTGACATAAAACAAGCGCTCCTCAACGACGTAAAGCGATCATGAAGTGAAAATTAATCGGTAAATTGTCACGTTTTTGTCACAATCGGTGCGTAGAGTGCCTGCTTATTCCAATCCACTGAAAAGGTGTTCCATGCAGATCGTTTTCTCCCGTTCCTTCTTGGCATTGTCTTGCGCATTGGCCTTCACTGCCGTTCAAGCGCAGGAAATCACTGGCGCTGGCGCCACATTCCCCGCTCCGCTATACGCCAAGTGGGCCTCTGAGTACAACAAGCTGACCGGCGTGAAGGTCAACTACCAGTCTATCGGCTCGGGTGGTGGTATCAAACAAATCGATTCCAAAACGGTTGATTTCGGTGCGTCGGACATGCCCCAGACCGATGAGGTTTTGAAATCCAAGGGCCAATTACAGTTTCCTACGGTGATCGGCGGCGTAGTTCCCATCTTGAATGTGACCGGTATTGCGCCTGGGCAGTTGAAATTGACCGGGCAATTGCTCGGTGACATTTACTTGGGCAAGGTGAGTCGTTGGAATGACCCGGCCATTAAGGCACTGAACCCGGGTGTGAATCTGCCCGATACCGCTATTGCGCAGGTGCGCCGTGCGGATGGCTCCGGCACGACGTTTATCTTCACTAATTACCTGAGCAAGGTAAATGCCGATTGGAAAGCCAAAGTGGGCGAGGGCACGGCGGTTAACTGGCCTGTAGGTGCAGGCGGTAAGGGAAACGAGGGCGTAGCCGCTTTCGTGGCGCGTTTACCCAATTCCCTGGGCTATGTTGAGTACTCCTATGTGAAGCAAAACAAGCTTACTTATGCCTTGGTGCAAAACGCTGCGGGTAATTTTGTGAAACCAGAAGACGACACCTTCAAAGCTGCTGCGGCGGGCGCTGACTGGGCTAAATCTTTCTATCAGATTTTGACCAACCAACCCGGCAAAGATGCGTGGCCCATCACTAGCGCCACATTCATCTTGATGCATACCAAGCAGGACAAGCCTGCCAACGGCACCGAGACGCTCAAGTTCTTCAACTGGGCCTATGTCAACGGCGAAAAGTCCGCGGCAGACCTTGATTACGTTCCTATGCCTGCGGCAGCGGTAGCGGCGATTCAAAAATCATGGGCTGAAATCAAAGACGCTTCGGGAAAAACGATTCCGTTTAAATAAGCCACTGTCACCGCATGTCTCTTTACGGCAAGTGCGCAAAGGCGGTTCATCTGCCTTTGTTGCACTGTCGATGACACCCATCTGAAAGCCAGGCGATACATGACTCCAACATTAGCTCCCAAAAGAGCACGCAGCGGTCCGCTTGTGGATCAGGTCTTTGGTATTTTGGCCAAGGCAGCTGCATTGCTCACTTTGGCCCTTCTGGCTGCCATACTTTTGTCTTTGACAATAAGCGCGTGGCCTGCAATCCATAAATATGGATTGACTTTTTTGACGCGCACGGTTTGGGATCCGGTACAGGAGGACTTTGGCGGACTGGTGATGATTTACGGCACGATAGCGACCTCGCTCATCGCGCTGCTCATCGCTGTGCCTGTGAGCTTTGGCATTGCGCTCTTTTTAACTGAGTTATCGCCTGCGTGGTTAAAGCGGCCCTTGGGTACGGCGGTTGAGCTGCTTGCTGCAGTCCCATCGATTGTGTACGGCATGTGGGGTTTGCTGGTCTTCGGCCCGGTATTGGCAACCTATGTACAAACCCCTTTACAAAGCGCTTTCGCCGGTGTCCCTTACCTCGGTGCCTTTGTGTCCGGGCCACCGGTCGGTATCGGCATATTGTCGGCTGGCATTATCCTGGCCATCATGGTCATTCCTTTCATCTCGGCCGTCATGCGTGACGTTTTTGAGGTGACGCCGCCCATGCTCAAAGAATCGGCCTACGGCTTGGGAGCGACGACCTGGGAGGTGGTCTCCCGCGTAGTGCTCCCCTACACCAAGACGGGTGTTATCGGGGGCATTATGTTGGGTTTGGGCCGCGCTATCGGTGAAACCATGGCCGTCACCTTCGTGATTGGCAACTTCAACCAGCTCGATTCGCTGAGTTTGTTTCAGGCGGCCAACAGCATCACGTCAGCGCTAGCTAATGAGTTTGCGGAGGCCGGTGAAGGACTGCACCAGGCGGCGTTGATGTACTTGGGTTTGGTGCTGTTTTTTATTACTTTTGTCATTTTGTCATTGTCCAAAATACTACTCGCGCAGTTGCGAAAAAGTGAGGGTACCAAAACATGAGTGCAAGCGCTTTACTGGCAACTCGCCAAGCCCGATTTGCCACTCGCAAACGCGTCAATTTGCTAGCCATTGGTCTGGCCATGGCGGCGATGGCTTTCGGTTTGTTTTGGCTGTTTTGGATACTTTTTGAAACCGTGCGACTTGGTATTGATGGTTTGACCTTTGCCACGATCACGCAAATGACGCCGCCGCCCAACGAAGAAGGTGGTCTTGCGAATGCGATTTACGGTTCGTTCATCATGGTGACTTTGGCTACCGTGGTGGGTGCACCCATTGGCGTGATGGCTGGAATTTACCTGGCTGAGTTTGACTCCAAAAGTTGGTTGGCTGAGACCACCCGGTTTGTCAACGACATCTTGCTCTCTGCCCCATCTATCGTCATTGGCCTGTTTGTATATTCGGTGGTGGTTTCACGATTTAAATCTTTCTCTGGATATGCCGGCGTTGTTGCCTTGGCCCTGATCGTCATTCCTGTGGTCATTCGTACTACCGAGGATATGTTGCGCCTGGTGCCCGCGGGTTTGCGAGAAGCCGCGTATGCGCTGGGTGCCCCCAAATGGAAGGTGATTGCAAGCATTACCATGAAAGCCGCAAGAGCAGGCGTGTTGACTGGCATATTGTTGGCTGTGGCGCGCATAGCAGGCGAGACTGCACCTTTGTTGTTTACCGCCTTAAGCAATCAATTTTGGACATCCAGTTTGAGCGAGCCTATGGCTAGCCTGCCGGTCACCATCTTCAAATTTGCCATGAGTCCTTATGAAAATTGGCAGAAGCTAGCGTGGGCGGGAGTGTTCCTTATTACCTTGGCAGTGCTGGGCCTCAACATCGTGGCGCGTGTTTTGACGCGTCAAAAATCCTGAACGTTTTCGGAATATTTTTACCATGCTCAAAACAGACACCGGTATTGCACGGACCAAAATAGCAATCAAAGACTTGAATTTTTACTACGGAAAATTCAAGGCTTTAAAAGGCATCAATCTTGAAATCCCAGAAGGTCGCGTCACCGCATTTATTGGGCCTTCTGGTTGTGGTAAGTCGACGCTTTTGCGGGTCCTCAATCGCATGTTTGAGCTTTATCCCGAGCAGCGTGCAGAAGGACAAATTTTGCTTGACGGCGAAGATCTGCTCAACAGCAAAGAAGATGTGGCCTTGCTGCGCGCCAAAGTAGGTATGGTGTTCCAAAAGCCGACGCCTTTTCCCATGTCCATTTTTGACAATGTGGCCTTCGGTGTAAAGCTTTTTGAAAACCTCAATTCCAGTGATTTAGAGGAGCGCGTTGAATGGGCCTTACGCAAATCGGCGCTCTGGACCGAAGTGAAAGACAAATTACACCAGAGCGGCTCCAGCCTTTCCGGCGGGCAGCAACAGCGCCTTTGTATCGCGCGCGGTATTGCCATAAAGCCCGAGGTGCTTTTGTTGGACGAGCCTTGCTCTGCCCTCGATCCGATTTCCACGGCCAAGGTAGAAGAGTTGATCGTTGAATTGAAAGCCGACTACACCGTCGTGATCGTGACCCACAATATGCAGCAAGCTGCGCGCTGCAGCGACTACACCGCCTATATGTACCTGGGCGATTTGATTGAGTTTGGCGAAACAGAGCAATTGTTTTTTAAGCCTAAGCGCAAAGAAACCGAAGACTATATTACCGGCCGCTTCGGCTAATCTAACGTTCTTCATCCCATACCTTTTCTTTTTCCATACCTTGAGGAAATACCATGCCCGATAAACATCTATCCACCCAATTCGATTCAGAATTGACTTCGGTGTCATCCCAGGTGATGGAAATGGGTGGTTTGGTGGAATCACAGATTCTTCGCGCAATTTATGCGCTTTCCCACTTCAATGTCGAAGCCGCTGATGAGGTAACCGCTAAAGAGACTCGTGTCAATGCGATGGAGATCGAAATTGATCGCGACCTTTCTTCCATTATTGCGCGCCGGCAACCGACCGCCCGTGATTTGCGACTCTTGATCGCCATTTCCAAGACGACGGCGAATTTGGAGCGGGTAGGCGATGAGGCCGCCAAAATTGCGCGTATGGTGCGCTCGATTATTGAAAGCGGCACCCCTCGCTCTTTGCCTTCGCTGGAGCTGCGCTACGCGGCGGATCTGGCCTCAGGATTACTCAATAAGGCGCTCGATGCTTTTGCCCGTCTAGACGTAAACGCCGCCTTGAGTATTTTGAAGGAAGATGACCTGATTGACGACGAGTTTGACGGCTTTGTGCGCAAACTCATCACCTACATGATGGAAGACCCGCGCATGATTTCGCCTAGTTTAGACCTTCTGTTTTTAGCCAAAGCGATTGAGCGTATCGGTGACCATTCCAAAAATATTGCCGAATTCATTATTTATGTGGTGAAGGGCGAAGACGTGCGCCATAGCAGCATCGACCAAGTGGAGCAAGTAATCAAATGAGAACCACGCCCACGGTGTTGCTGGTTGAGGATGAACCCTCGATTGCCGAACTCATCGCGGTGAATTTAAGGCATAACGGGTTTCGTCCTATTTGGGCCATGGACAGCGTCAGCGCGCAGCGCGAAATGGATGCTGCGCTACCAGATCTGATACTGCTCGATTGGATGCTGCCCGGTGAAAGTGGCCTGTCGCTGGCCAAGCGTTGGCGTGGGCATGAGCGCACCAAGGCAGTTCCATTGATCATGCTCACCGCACGCGGTGACGAATCCGATCGCGTAGCGGGTCTCGATGCCGGCGCGGACGACTACATTGCCAAGCCTTTTTCCACGAAGGAACTGTTAGCACGTGTGCGCGCAGTGCTGCGCCGACGTACGCCGCAGGTCAAAGACGAGGCGATTCTTATTTCCGGCTTGCGCCTAGATTCGGCTACGCACCGCGTGTCTTTCAATGACCAAGCCATTAAATTAGGTCCTACCGAATTCAAGCTTTTGCAGTACCTCATGGGCCATGCGGAACGTGTGCACAGCCGGGGACAATTGCTAGATAAGGTATGGGGTGATCATGTTTACATCGAGGAGCGTACTGTCGATGTGCATGTGAAGCGCTTGCGGGAAGCCTTGGGCCAAGCCGCTGCTATGGTTGAGACAGTGCGTGGTGCGGGATATCGTCTCACGGCCAAGCCGCAACTTGCCGTGCAGCCCAGCGATTTGGCAGACCAGCCCAGCTAGGCATTACCCGTCAGACCATGCTCATTCGTCTGCTTAGTTTTGCTTTATTTCAGGCCATTGGCGCATTGTTGGCGGCGGTATTTATGCGCGCCTTTGCTCCTACGCATGGCGGGATGGTGGTCGCCGCATTGGCCGGTGCGGTAGGGGCTACTTACTTTTGGTTATTGTGGGATTTATCGCGTGGGCTGCGTGTGATGCGTTGGCTGCGCAGCGAACAAACCCGTGAAGTTGCCGTTGAGTCGGGCTTATGGGGCGAGTTTTCCAACCGCATACGACGCTTGCTGCGCAATAACGAGCGCGCAGTGCAGCAGCGTGATGAGCGTTTGCAAGAATTTTTGGCCGCTATGCAAGCCTCGCCTAACGGTGTCGTTTTGCTAGACAAAGATTTCCGTATCGAATGGTTTAATGACTCGGCGGCATTGCACTTCGGTCTCGATGCCCGCCGCGATTTGCAACAACATTTTGCCAACCTGGTACGGGATCCGGGCTTTGCGGAGTATGTTGCGGCCAAAAATTTTGATTCCGATGTGCTTATTCCGGGAAGGGCCAGCACCGCTTCTTTGCCGGTCCGCCTCTCGGTGCACGTACACCCTTATGGCGAGGGCCGAAGTCTGCTGCTCTCGCGCGATGTCACGGCAGTGGAGCAAGCCGAGGCCATGCGCCGCGATTTCGTGGCGAATGTTTCGCATGAAATCCGTACACCTCTGACGGTGCTGGGTGGGTTTGTAGAAACCTTGCAAACCCTGCCGCTCAATGATTCCGAGCGCGCGCATTACTTGGATTTGATGGCGCAACAGGCCACGCGGATGCAATCCTTGGTGAGCGACTTATTGACCTTGTCGCGTCTTGAGGGCAGTCCATTGCCGTCCAGCCACGAATGGGTGGATGTGAGCTCCTTAGTGGAGCAATGTCGACAGGAAGCGGGCGAACTATCGCGCGTGTTGTGGGGACAAACCCATAGTTTGAGCTTCGAGATCCAAAGCGGTTTGTCGCTGGCTGGTTCTGCAACCGAACTGCACAGCGCGTTTTTTAATCTGATTGGCAACGCGGTTCGTTACACCCCCGCTGGAAAATCGATCCGTGTGATCGCCTGTGCCCAAGACGATGGGAGCGCGCGGTTTGCCGTACATGACCAGGGTATGGGCATTGCGCAGGAGCATATTCCCCGGTTGACTGAGCGCTTTTACCGGGTTGACCGCAGCCGCTCGCGCGATACGGGCGGTACCGGGTTAGGGCTGGCGATCGTCAAACATGTGGTCCAGCGACATGGCGCCGAGTTGCAGATTGCCAGTGTGGCCGGCGAGGGCTCGCACTTCCAGATCATATTCCCTCCGCAACGGGTGCAAGCCAGGCCGCGTGCCCAGGCCGAGTTTGCACCGCGGGAGATCGCGGCACACTGACGCTGCGCTTGCGCTGACCGGCTGCTACCTGGGTTTTTCACAGTTGGCCCGTGCGCGCTGTGCAAGGCACAATAGCGCCTGCAATGTCAGTACACGACTACTACCGGAAAGAATTGTCTGCCCGAGGGTTTCAAAGCGATCCCGCGCAGCTGCGCGCGCTTCAGGCCTTGGAGGAATGTGCGCACGCGTGGGCGATTTACAAAGAAAAGCGTGGCAATTCCCTCAAAAAACTGATCCACCATCCAGCCATCCCTAAGGGTGTGTATTTGTACGGCGGCGTTGGCCGGGGCAAGAGTTTCTTGATGGACTGCTTTTTCGAAGCGCTAACGCTCAAGCGCAAAGTGCGTCTGCATTTTCATGAATTTATGCGCGAAGTGCATAGGGAGCTGCATGATTTGCAAGGCACGGCGAACCCTCTGGATGTGCTGGGAGAACGTATCGCCCACCGTTACAAGTTGATTTGTTTTGACGAGTTTCATGTCGCCGAGATTACCGATGCCTTGATATTGCACCGCCTACTCGAGGCCTTGCACCGGCATGAGGTCGGTTTTGTTACCACCTCGAATTTCAAGCCCGATGATCTCTACCCTGGTGGTATGCACCGCGACCGGGTGCTGGGTGCCATTGAATTTTTGAACCAGCACATGCAGGTGATCAATGTGGACAACGGCGTGGACTACCGCCGTCAGGCATTGGGCGCGCTGGACTTGTACCATGTACCGAACGGCCCGGTAGCCGACGAGGCCATGGCCCAAGCCTTCTCCCGCTTGGCCGAAGCCCAGGACGGTGAACGGACATTGCGCATTGAACAGCGCAGCATCTACGCCCGCCGGCGCGCCGGTGGGGTGGTATGGTTTGATTTCAAAGAATTGTGTGGCGGGCCACGCTCGCAAAACGACTACCTAGAAATTGCGAGCCAATTCCATACTGTATTACTCAGCGATGTTCCCCACATGCCGGTCAATCGCAATGCCGAAGCTAGGCGTTTTACTTGGCTGGTGGACGTACTCTATGACCGGCATGTCAAATTGATAATCTCTGCGCAAGTGCGGCCAGAGGCGCTTTATACCGAAGGTCCTCTGGCGCATGAATTTCCTCGTACGGTATCGCGCCTCAATGAAATGCAGACCCCACAGTTTCTAGATCGCGAGAGACGCAAAGTGGATACGGGGCTGACGTGATGGCTTGGTCTGCGGGCGCTGCGCAAATGTTGGGTCGACGCAGGCCTTCGCTGGCATCACACTGCGGGCGGGATATTGCATGAGCTCTGGACCTGGGCCCTGGCTGTTGGCTGTTTGGCCTACTAGGCGATGACCGGCCTTATCCAAGCCGTGGAGTCTGCGTTTTCGACCCACGGTGTGCTGGCCAGAACGCTGGAAGGCTTTCGCTTTCGGGCCGGCCAACAAGCAATGGCCCATGCGGTCGCCAAAGCCATCGACGAGGGTGGGGTGCTCGCAGTAGAAGCAGGCACCGGCGTTGGCAAAACCTTGGCCTATTTGGTTCCCGCTTTGCTTAGCGGGGAAAAGGTCATTATTTCTACTGCCACTAAGACGCTGCAGGAACAACTTTTTTTACGTGACCTACCACGGCTTGCACAGGCTTTGGGTTTCCCGGTTCGCATGGCGCTGCTCAAAGGGCGCAGCAGCTATGTATGCACTCAGCGCTTATCGATCGCGCACCAAGCCGCATATGATATTTCAGCGCAAGATCTGGACTTGTTGGAGGCTGCCCGAAATTGGGCCCAAAGTACGGTCGAAGGCGATATCGCCGAGCTAGGGGCGTTGCAAGACCATATTGCGCTGGCAGGGTTGGTAACGTCCACCAGAGAAAACTGTCTAGGCGCGAGCTGTCCCCAGATAGGCAACTGCCACACTTTGCAAGCCCGCCAGCGCGCGCTTCAAGCGGAACTTGTCGTCGTCAACCACCACCTGTTTTTTGCCGATGCACAAGTGCGCGCCTCGGGCGTTGCCGAGCTGCTGCCCAGCGTGCGTAGCGTGATATTCGACGAGGCGCACCAGCTCAGTGAAATCGGTGTGCAGTTTTTGGGTCGGCGCTGGAGCACGAGCCAGGCCCAGTCGCTGGCCCAGGCCCTGGCGGCGCACAACAGTGGACCTGCCAGAGGTTTGGCCGACTGGCTGGGATTGGCTGCTGATCTGGCGCAGGCGGCGAAGACATTACAGGAATTGGTGTTTACGACCGCCCCGCAGCCGCGCCGGGCGTGGACCGAGGCTGTACCCGAGGCCATCGCGCCTGGCGCGTGGGAGGCAGGTACAGGGACGTTGCTACGGGTACTTGCGCAAGCGTTGGAAGTGAGCCGTTCCTTAGAGCTGGCCTGGCCGCAAGTGGCGGCGGTGGCGCAGCGATGCCAGGATTTGCACGATAGCTTGCTGGCGTTCGCACAAGCCCGACCTGCTGACCAATTGCGCTGGCTGGAATGCGGCAATGGCCTGGGCTTGCACCAGGCGCCGCTTACGATAGCGGCGCACATGCGTGCGATGTTGCCGGGCGCAGATGGCAGTACCGCACAAACCGGAAAGTCTTGGATTTTCACTTCTGCCACTTTGGGAACCGACCCGCAACTGAGTTGGTTTGCTGACCAATGCGGATTGGAAGGGCACACCGTATTGCAAGTGCCCAGCCCCTTTGATTACGGACGCCAAGCGGCGCTGTATGTGCCCACCGGAGCGGACCTGGATGGCCCTGAGCCGAGTAGCGCAGTGGCCGCATTGGTTGCCCAAGGCGCGCGCATTCTGGTTGGGCGCACCATGGTTTTGACCACCACCCTGAAGGCCATGCGCGCTATTGCGCGGCAGCTACAAGCACAATTGCATGACACAGGTATCGAAGTTTTGGTGCAGGGCCAATACGCAAAACGCTTGTTGCTAGAGAATTTCGCAGGGGCGCATGTTGCCCTAGGGTCGGGGCTGGGCACCGATGGTTGCGGCAAGGTGTTGGTAGCGACGGCTTCGTTTTGGGAGGGTGTCGATATTACGGGAGACGCCTTGCAATTGCTAGTGATCGATAAATTGCCGTTTGCGCCACCGGATGATCCCTTGCTTCAGGCGCGCAGCCTTGCGCTGGCGCAATCGGGGGGGAACGCTTTCAAAACATTGCATCTCCCCCAAGCAGCCTTGGCCCTCAAGCAAGGTGCAGGTCGCCTGATTCGAAGCGAAAGCGACCGCGGCGTCCTCGTTGTGTGCGATCCGCGCCTGGTGCAAAAAGGCTATGGCAAAAAGCTGTTGGCGGGCTTGCCGCCTATGCGCCGCTTGGCCGATAGGCAGCAGTGGCTGGATGCTTTAGCGGACTTGCACAATGCTCGCTCAGCCTAACGCGGCTAGCGCCCCACCGTCATTTGAAATTGATTGGACTTTACTTTGACCCGCTGAAATTTGGAAAACTCCAATCGAGCTTGGTGGGATTGAGCTTGTTGAGATCGAGCCAGCTCTGCGTGTCCTTTTTCGCGTTGGGGTTGAGAAATGCGCTACCCGGGTAAGAGGCTTCTAAAACACGCTTAGCATCGTCGCTCAATTGCGCCATACCCAGCGCTTCGTAGGACCTGTAGATCAGGTAAAGCGCTTCCTCTACTGCCGGTGCATCGCGGTAATCGGTCACGGCGGTTTGCGCCCGATTCAGGGCTGCCACATACGCGCCGCGCTTGAAATAGTACTTGGCAACAAATACTTCGTTCTTGGCCAGCATCTGAACGATGTAACGCATGCGCAAAAGCGCATCCGGGGTGTAGCGCGATTGCGGAAACCGGCTGCTCAACTCCTTGAATGATTCGAATGATTCTTTAGCCGCCTTCTGGTCGCGTTCGGCCAAGTCTTGGCCGGTGTAGGCCCCAAAAATACCGAGGTTTTCATTGAAGTCACACAGTCCTTTGAGGTAAAGCGCATAGTCCAGGGCCGGGCTGGCGGGGTGCAGCCGCATAAAGCGCTCTAGTGTGGCGAGTGCCTGGGCTTTTTCGCCGGACTTGTATTGGGCATAGGCCTTGTCCACTTGGGCTTGTTGGGCCAACGGTGTGCCGGCGGCCCGCGCCTCGAGCTTTTCCAAGTACGGAATCGCCTTGTCCCATAGGCCTGTATCCATCATGTCCCGCGCTTCGCTGTACAACTTATCGGGGCTCAAGCCGGCCGTTTTATCTTCGGGTGTGGTCGAGCACGCGCCCAATAAACCCAATGTCAGAGCCAAAAGCACCGAGTAAACAACCGATAATTTGACGCTCAACATGGTAAAAACTTTCGTGGAACAAGCCCAAGCGATTATATCGAGCACCCCTGCCGAGTCAGGGTCGCTAGACGATGGCGAAGACTTATTTGTGCACGGGGTCGAGCTGCGCGCGCTGCGCGTCGAGACGCAACTGCACGGTCAGCGGCTGGACAAAGTGCTGGCGCAGGTCGTTCCGGAATTTTCTCGCAGCTACCTCCAACAACTGATTGATGCGGGGAGCATCTGCGTCAATGGCGTGCCACTTCGCAAACAGGCTGCCAAGCTCAAGGTCGGGGACGTGTTGCAATTGGAATTGCGCCCTACTGCGCAAAGCCAGGCCTTTGCCCCGCAGGCCATGGACTTGCAGGTCGTGTACCAGGATGCCCAGGTCTATGTGGTAAACAAGCCTGCAGGGTTGGTGGTACACCCGGCGCCGGGAAATTGGAGTGGTACCTTGCTCAATGGCCTTTTGGCCATGGACCCGAGCTTGGCCCAGGTGCCGCGCGCCGGCATCGTCCATCGTTTAGATAAAGACACCAGTGGCCTGATGGTCGTGGCGCGCACACGCCAGGCGATGGATGCCTTGGTCCAGGCCATTGCCGCCCGCAGCATGCACCGCCAATACCTGGCTTTGGCAAAAGGCCCCTGGCGCGGTGCCAAGTTCCAAACCGTGCAATTGCCCATTGGCCGGGACCCGCGTAACCGATTGCGCATGGCCGTCGTGGATTTGGCCACAACGGCGGGCAAATCGGCGCAAACCGATTTCTACCTGCTAGGGCAGGTCGCCCAAGGCTGTCTGGTGCACTGCGTGCTGCATACCGGACGCACGCACCAAATCCGGGTGCACATGGCGTCCATGGGACACCCTTTGTTGGGCGATTCGGTATACGGGGGACCCACAGTCGCTGGGCTTGTACGCCAGGCACTGCACGCTTTTCGATTGGCTTTCGCCCACCCCGTTACTGGTGCGCCACTTGCCTTTGAGAGCCCTTTGCCCCCGGATTTGGCGGCGCTGCTTGGCGACTGGGGCCTTCGTTACAATGCCGCTCCTCTCTAGGCGCTTTGGCGCTCGAACCCGCGCTGCCCTCTGGAGCAGCCGCTTTGTGGTTCCAGAACATGGGTTTTCGCGCCCTCAATGAAAACCCAATTCGTCTCGCTATTTGAACAATGACTATGGCCCACGCTTTGCGAATCCTGGAAACCGCACTATTGTGCGGACAACAAGCCCTGACCCTGCGCGATATGGCTAGCTTGTTGCAGGACACCTTGGACGAAGAGGAAATCCGCGCGCTACTGGCGCAATTGGAAACCGAATGGGAAGACAAAGGGATTGAGCTCGTGCAGGTAGCTACGGGCTGGCGTTTCCAGAGCCGGCCGCAGATGCGTGAATACCTTGACCGCTTGCACCCGGAAAAGCCGCCGCGCTACACCCGTGCCACTTTGGAAACTTTGGCCATCATCGCCTACCGGCAGCCGGTCACCCGTGGCGACATGGAAGACATCCGTGGCGTGACCATCAATTCCCTTTTGCTCAAACAACTCGAAGACCGGGGATGGGTCGAGGTCATTGGACACCGCGAAGCGCCGGGCCGGCCCGCCTTGTTTGCGACCACCAAGCAATTTTTAGACGACCTGGGCTTGTCCAGTTTGGGCGATTTGCCGCCCTTGGAAGCGATGGGCCAGGCCAATGTGGAAATGCTGGCAGACGCCGTGGCCGGTGCCAGCCCGAACGCCGAATTGCTATTGTCAGCGCCTGAACAGTCCCAAACCGACCAGGATGCGGACACCCAAACACTGGCCTTGCATGTGCCCCAAGACGGCACCTTCCCAGAACCAGCCCCGCCCCTCAACCCCGCTTGAGCATTGCCCAGGAGGCCCATTACCGTGATCCCACCCAAGGCGCAAGATACCTTGACCGTTGATGCCAGCGCGGCCCAGCAGCACGCGGCCACGGAGCACCAGAGCGCCGAAAATCGGCCAGTCGACGCCGCGCTGACCGCAGCCGCAGCACCGTTTGAGGCGCCCTCGCACGCCACTGCCCCCGCAGTGGCTACTTTGTTTGACGCCGTGGTGTCGGGCGCATTTGATAGCGAAGACGCAGGTGCGATCGCTCCCGAGCCCCGACGTATCTTGCAGCCGCAGGCCGAAACACCCAAGTTGCACAAGATATTGGCGCAATCGGGGATGGGTTCGCGCCTGGAAATGGAGCGCCTGATCTTGGAAGGCCGGATTTCGGTCAATAACGAGCCCGCGCATATCGGCCAGCGTATCCAGTTTGGCGATCAGATCAAGGTCAACGGCAAACCGGTGCGCTTTCGCATTGACCCGCCGCCTGCGCGCGTAATCGCCTATCACAAGCCGGTCGGTGAAGTGGTGACGCACGACGATCCGCAAAACCGACCCACGGTATTTCGGCGCCTTCCGAAACTACAGCAAGGCAAGTGGCAATCGGTTGGCCGGCTGGACCTCAACACCGAAGGTCTGTTGCTCTTTACCAGCTCGGGCGAATTGGCAAACCAGTTGATGCACCCGCGTTTTGGTTTGGAGCGCGAATATGCGGTCCGGGTCTTGGGGGCACTGAGCCGAGACGAAAAGCATCTGCTGCTCGATGGTGTACGGCTCGATGACGGCGTGGCCCAATTTGGCAGCATCCAAGACGGCGGCGGCGAAGGTAGTAATTGTTGGTACCGTGTCACCATTTCTGAGGGGCGTAACCGCGAAGTGCGCCGCATGATCGAGGCGGTGGGCCATGCCGTCAGCCGCTTGATCCGAATCCGCTATGGCGCCATGTTGTTGCCGCGCGGACTCAAGCGTGGCGCTTGGATGGAGTTGGAAGAATCGGATATCCGCGCGCTGACGCAGGCGGCCAGTGGCCCGTCCGGTGTCGTTGGTGCACCGGTGCTCGCCCGGCCCGAGCGCAACGGGTCGGGCAGGGGCGCCCGCGCCAAAGTGCGCGGTCCCTTTGGCGCCCGGGGGGTTCGCGGCAACCCATCGGACAAGCCCCTCAAGCAAAAATTTCCAAGCCCCATGGGCAAAGCGCGGCCCGCTGGACCCAAAGCGCCGACCGCTCAGCCCGACCCTTTAAAAACCTCGGTCGGCTACATCGGAGCCGACAGTTTGACGCGCCAGCGTAAACAGCAGGGCGGCAAGCCCGGCGCGATGCCCTTTGGCCCCAAGGGAAAAGGGCGGCCTCGCTAGAGGCCGGGTGCTAAAATCGGGCGTTTTGCCACGCAGGGTGGCAATATTATTCAAAACTAAGGTTTACTTAAGACTATGGCAATCGAACGCACGCTCTCCATCATCAAACCCGACGCAGTGGCAAAAAATGTGATCGGTCAGATTTACGCCCGATTCGAAGGCGCTGGACTGAAAGTGATCGCAGCCCGTATGGCCCACCTCTCGCGCGACGAAGCCCAGGCCTTCTACGCGGTGCACAAAGAGCGTCCCTTCTTTAAGGATCTGGTTGATTTCATGATTTCCGGTCCGGTGATGATTCAGGTGCTCGAAGGCTCCAATGCCATCTTGACCAACCGTGACCTGATGGGTGCCACCGACCCCAAGAAAGCGAACCCCGGCACCATCCGTGCCGACTTTGCCGCTAGCATCGACGCCAATGCGGTACACGGTTCAGATGCCCCGGAAACCGCGGCGGTGGAGATTGCCTTCTTCTTCCCCGGTATGCAAATTTACTCGCGCTAAACCCGACGATGCGGGCCAATCTACTCGACTACGACCTCGAGGTTTTGGCCCGTTTTTGCGAGGGCCTGGGGGAAAAGCGTTTCCGGGCGGTACAGTTATTCCGCTGGATACACCAACGCGGCGCCAGCGACTTTGACGCCATGACGGATCTGGCCAAGTCCTTGCGCGAAAAGCTCAAAACCAGTGCCCAGGTGAAAGCCCTTGCGGTCGTGTCGCAGCATGTGTCGGCAGACGGCACCATCAAGTGGTTATTCGATGTCGGCGCGGGCGATGCCATCGAGACGGTCTATATCCCTGAAGCAGACCGTGGCACCCTGTGCGTTTCTTCTCAAGCCGGCTGTGCCGTGGCCTGCCGCTTTTGCTCCACCGGGCACCAGGGCTTTAGCCGCAACCTGACGGCAGGGGAAATCATCTCCCAGCTTTGGTTTGCCGAGCATTTTTTGCGCAAACAACTGGGGCGCGAGGAACGCATTATTTCTAACGTGGTGATGATGGGCATGGGCGAGCCGCTACAAAACTATTGCGAGCTGCTACCGGCCTTGCGCACCATGCTCGATGACCATGCCTATGGCTTATCGCGCCGCCGTGTCACGGTATCGACCTCGGGCATGGTGCCCATCATGGATCGGCTGGGCCAGGATTGTCCGGTGGCCTTGGCAGTGTCTCTGCATGCGCCGCAGGATGCACTGCGCGATGGCTTGGTGCCCTTAAACAAAAAATACCCGCTCGATGAGCTCATGCGCGCCTGTGAGCGCTATTTGGCGGTGGCGCCGCGGGACTTCATTACTTTCGAGTACTGTATGTTGCAGGGTGTCAATGACACCCCAGCCATGGCTGAGTCCTTGATTGCGCTGCTGCGCGCTTATGGCCATGGCCGCGCCGGTTGGTGCAAGCTCAATCTCATTCCGTTTAACCCCTTTCCCGCATCGGGCTTGCACCGGTCTACGCCGTCCGCGGTGGCGGCTTTTGCCCGCAGCCTGAATGATGCAGGCATCATCACCACGGTACGTAAAACCCGCGGGGACGATATCGACGCGGCGTGCGGTCAGCTCGCTGGCGAGGTGCGCGACCGAACCAGCGTGATGCTGCGGTTGGACCAACGCAAAGCGCGTGAGGCGCTTGTAGCGGGCGAAGCTGCAAGCGTGGAGGTGTCGCATGTGGACTGAACCTCTGGTCTCCTTGGTCGATCCAGCTCGCGCCTGTGCCGCTCGCGGTTGGTCTGGCGTGCGTCTGGTGGTGGCTTTGCTGATGCTGTGTGTGTTGGCGGCCTGTGCAAGCGCGGGTCGGACGGACCTGAGCACCAACGCCGATGACAGCGAAGCGCGCAAGCGCGCGCGTGTGTACCTGGAATTGGCGTCCACGTATTTTTCGGACGGCAAGAACAGCTTCGCCTTAGACGCAGTCAAGCAGAGCCTGGCTGCGGATGCAGGCTTGTACGAAGCCCATGACTTGCGCGGTTTGATTTACATGCGTATGAACGAACCGACGCTGGCCGAAGATGGGTTTCGCAAAGCCCTGGCCCTGCAGCCGCAGGCCGCTGCAGTACGACACAATTACGGTTGGTTTTTGTGCCAGCAAAACCGCATGAACGAGGCGATGGCCATGTTCTTTGCCGCGTTGGCGAACCCGAACTATGACGCCCGTGCAAAAACCTCCATGGCACAGGGCCTGTGCCAGGCCAAAGCCGGGCAGGCGGCTAATGCCGAAAAAAGCCTGCTCACGGCCTACCAATTCGAGCCCAACAATCCGGTTGTGAGCTATAACCTGGCCTTGTTTTTATTCAAGCAGGGTGACTACGCCAGGGCCCAATCTTTTATCGTGCCGGTCAACGCTTCGCCATGGGCCAATGCCGAGACCTTGTGGCTGGGCATCAAATTGGCTCGCAAGAACGGCGACGGCGCGCAAGTCACGCTGCTGGGTGCCCAATTGCGCAAGCGCTTTGCCCCGTCGCGGGAAGTAAGTTTGCTCGACAAAGAGGTGTTTGATGACTGATGCCGACGAACCCACCATCGGTCTACGCGTGCCCTCCGAGCTTGCTGAGCTACCGCCAGCGGCCATGCCGCCCAGTGTGGGGCAGCAATTGCAGCGCGCGCGCCTGGCCGCGGGCCTGTCGCTAGAGGCCTTGTCTGCACGCCTGAAAGTTTCGGTGCCGCGCTTGCAGGCCTTTGAAAATGACCAGTTGGAGCAAGGCGCCAACTTGCCCACCAGCCGCGCCATGGTTGCCAGCGTGGCGCGCACGCTGGGTCTGGATGCCCAGGCCCTACTTGCCCAATTGCCCCAGCCCAAGGCGCAGACGCCTGCGCCGGGCATGCAGGAATCGGTGGGTGGGTTGAGCAAAGAAAGCAGACTCAGGGTGCGCCACCAAGGACGCGCTCCGATTGCGCCGGTTTGGTGGCTGACCGCCGCCATGCTGGTGCTGGCTGGTTTGCTGTATTTCTATCCGCAGGTGGCGCAATCGCCCCACCGTAACCCAGGACAGGCTGCCAGCGAGGTGGCCACGCCCGCGGTGCCTGCTTCCGTGGTGGCGCAAGGCGCTGCCCAGTCCTCGTCTGCGCCTGGCGCCGCCCTTGCACAGGCTGCTTCAAGCGTAGCGGAGGTGGCGCCCGTGCCAGTTGCGCCCGATCGCATCACATCGGCGGCCAAGCCTACGTCGCCTGTGCTTGTGTTCAAGGCGCGCGGCAGCACCTGGATCGAAGTTACCGATGCCAAGGGCGGCGTACTGCTGCGACGCACCCTGGCCAGCGCTGAAAGTGCTGAAGTCGGTGGTGATTTGCCCTTGACTGTGGTGATCGGACGCGCTGATCACACCGAGGTGCTGTTACGTGGCGCAGTCTTTCCTTTAGAAACACATACCCAAGACAACGTTGCCAGATTCAAGGTGCCATGATGACAAGCCAGACAGTTTTGAACTCCAACGGGCTGGCTGCGCGCCAAGGGCTTCAGGCCAGCGTGCGCTGGGGCGGGAATGTGGTAACGATTGGTGGCGGGGCGCCGGTGCGCATCCAGTCCATGACCAACACCGATACGGTGGATGTGATCGGCACAGCTATCCAGGTCAAGGAACTGGCCTTGGCGGGGTCCGAGATGGTGCGTATCACGGTCAACACGCCGGAGGCGGCGCAAGCGGTTCCGCATATCCGCGAACAACTCGATCGCATGGGTATTGCCGTGCCCCTCATTGGTGATTTCCATTACAACGGGCATCGCTTGCTCACCGAGTTCCCCGACTGCGCGCAGGCGCTTTCCAAATACCGCATCAATCCGGGTAACGTGGGCAAAGGCGACAAAAAAGACCGCCAGTTCGGTCAGATGATTGAAGCGGCAATGCGCTGGGACAAGCCGGTGCGTATCGGTGTGAATTGGGGCAGTTTGGACCAAGAATTGCTGGCCGATTTGATGGACGCCAATAGCAAGCTGCCCGAGCCGCGCAACTACAAGCAGGTGATGTACCAGGCCTTGATCAGCTCGGCGGTGGGCTCGGCGCAGCTGGCGCAGTCTATGGGTATGGCGGCCAACCAGATCATTATTTCTTGCAAAGTCAGCGGCGTCCAGGACTTGATCGCGGTGTATCGCGAACTCGGGCGCAGCACTTCCTATCCCTTGCATTTGGGCTTGACGGAGGCGGGCATGGGCACTAAAGGCACTGTAGCGTCCACTGCGGCCTTGTCGGTATTGCTGCAAGAGGGTATTGGCGACACCATTCGCGTTTCGCTCACGCCCGCGCCGGGGGAGTCGCGCAACCAAGAAGTGGTGATTGCCGCCGAAATTTTGCAGGCCTTGGGCTTGCGCGCGTTCGTGCCCAGCGTCACTGCCTGCCCGGGCTGTGGCCGCACCACCAGCACGACGTTTCAAGAACTTACTCAGCAGATTGATAACTTTCTGCGCGACAAAATGCCGGTCTGGCGCAAAGAATTTCCGGGCGTGGAAGGCCTCAAGGTCGCCGTCATGGGCTGTATCGTCAACGGGCCGGGCGAAAGCAAGCACGCCGATATTGGTATCAGCCTGCCCGGCACCGGTGAGGCGCCTGCAGCACCGGTTTTCATTGACGGCGAGAAACGCATGACGCTGCGCGGGGAGGCGATTGCCACCGAATTCCAAGCGGTGGTGGAAAACTACATCCGGGAACGTTTTGGCGCACCGGCTCTCAAATAAACCCAAAGTTATGAATCAAGCATCTTTGCCACGCAAGGCCGAACGCCTGGTGGCTGTCAAAGGCATGAACGACATCCTGCCGCCGGAATCTGCGCGCTGGGAAAATCTAGAGGCGCGGGTGCGCGCGCTGATGCGGCGCTATGCCTACGAAAGCATACGCACGCCCATCGTCGAGCCGACCGCCTTGTTTGTGCGCGGACTTGGTGAGGTGACCGATATTGTCGAAAAAGAGATGTACTCTTTTGAGGACCGTTTGAACGGCGAGCACCTGACCTTGCGCCCGGAAAACACCGCCGGTCTGGTGCGCGCCGTGGTCGAGCACAACCTGCTGTACAACGGTGGTAAACGCCTGTTTTACATCGGCCCCATGTTTCGCCACGAGCGTCCGCAGCGCGGTCGTTATCGCCAGTTCTACCAAATCGGTGCCGAAGCCCTGGGTTTTGCCGGGCCGGAGTTGGACGCAGAACTGATTTTGATGGGGCACGCGCTGTGGAAGGAGTTGGGCCTTGAAGGCGTGCAACTGCACATCAACAACCTGGGCCAGCCCGATGAGCGCAAACTGCATCGCGCTGCTTTGATCGCGTATTTCGAGCAGCATGATGCGGTTTTAGATGCCGATTCGCGCCGCCGTTTGTACCTCAATCCCCTGCGCTTGCTCGACAGCAAGAACCCGGCGATGCAGGCCGTGATGGAAGGTGCGCCGCGCCTCATGGATTTTCAGGGCGAGGCCTCGCGCGCGCACTTGGACGCGGTGCTGGCGATCTTGCAGGCCAATGGCGTCGAATTTGTCATCAACCCGCGCTTGGTACGCGGCATGGACTACTACAACCTTACGGTATTTGAGTTTGTGACCACCGAACTGGGCTCGCAAGGCACGATATGCGGGGGTGGTCGCTACGACTACTTGATGGAAGAGGTCGGCGGCAAACCGGCGCCCGCCGTGGGCTGGGCGCTGGGGATGGAGCGCCTGCTCGAACTGCTCAAGACCCAAGGCGTGCAAAGCGCGCAGCCGGTGCCCGATGCTTTTGCCGTTGTCCCGGACAAAAATTTTCTGCCCGATGCAGTACGGACCTTGGAGCAATTACGCAGCGTAGGTGTGGCCGTGCAGTTGTATGCCAGCGCCGACGGTGCCGCAACGAGCATGAAATCGCAGTTTAAGAAGGCTGACGCTTCGGGCGCGCGCTACGCTTTGGTTTTTGGTACGGACGAAATGGCAAGAGGCCATGTCGGCATCAAAGACTTGCGCAACGCCTCGAGCCCGCAATGCACGGTGGCACTGACCGACTGGGCGCAATGGGCGCAAAGCCTACAATCGACTGCTTAACCACGTAACGCTATGGCCAATCAACTCGACCTTGAAGAACAAGAACAGCTGGACCAGCTCAAGCATTTCTGGAACCAATACGGCAACCTCATCTCTGGCTTGCTACTGGTAGTTCTGGGATCCGTGGCTGCCTGGAACGGTTTTCACTATTGGCAGCGCAGTCAGGCGACGCAGGCAGCGGGGATGTTTGATGAAATGGCGAAATCGGTTGCGGCAGGGGATATGGCGCTAGCCCAGCGCACATTCTCTGATATGAAGGAGCGCTATGCGTCGGCCACCTACACCCAACAGGCAGCCCTGGCTTTAGCCCGCCAAGCCAGCGATAAAGGTGATACGGACACCGCCAAATCAGCGTTGCAATGGGCGGTAGACAAAGCGGGCGATGAAGCCTATGCGGCTATTGCACGCTTGCGCCTGGCCAATATGTACTTCGACTCCAAAGACTATCCCCAGGCTTTGGCGCTCCTCGATGGTGTCAAGGACGAATCTTTTGCGGCTCTAGTGGCGGATCGTCGTGGTGATATTTTTGCAGCGCAAGACAAGCGGCAAGAAGCCAAATCCGCGTACCAGCTGGCCTACCAAAAATTAGATGAGCGTGCCCAATACCGGCGCGTGGTACAGGTCAAGCTCAACGCCATGGGCGTGGACCCTGATGCTTCTACTGGCACCCAACCGGTCGAGGGTCAGAAGTAATGGCCACACGTCGGTGGTACGTGCGCAGCTTGTGGTTGGCGAGCGTAGGCTGTCTGGCGCTGGCGCTGGCCGCTTGCGCCAGTTTTGACAAGCCCAAACCCGAGCCTTTGGAAGCCAACCCAGCCGCCCTGGCTATCAAGGAGGTGTGGCGCGTGAACGTAGGTGCCACAGCCTCGCCATTGGATATGCGTGTGGTTGGAAATACGCTATGGGCAGCGTCTACGCAGGGTGATCTCAGCCAGCTAGATGCCGCCACCGGTCAGGTGCGTGCCCGCGCCACGGTGGGGCAAATACTGAGCGCAGGCGTGGGCGCTGACAAGCAGTTTGTCGCGGTCGTTGGACGCGACAACCAGTTGATCGTGTTGAGCGAGCAAAAAGAATTATGGCGTCAAAAGATCGCGTCTTTGGTCGTCACTGCGCCTTTGGTGGCCGGCGAACGGGTATTCGTCTTGGCTGCCGATCGCACGGTCTATGCATTTGACGCTGCCAATGGACGCAAGCTCTGGACCCAGCAACGCTCGGGAGATTCCCTTTTGCTGGGTCAATCAGGCTTGCTGACCGCCGTGGGTGACACCCTGCTGGCCGCACAAGGCGGGCGTCTGCTCGGGCTCAATCCGCAAAACGGGTCTTTGCGTTGGGACTTGCAAGTGGCCAGCGGGCGGGGCATCAACGAAGTGGAACGCTTGTCTGATCTGGTCTCGGGCATCAGCCGCGTGGGCGATTCGGTATGCGTGCGGTCTTTCCAATATGCCGTCGCCTGTGCAGACGCGCGCACTGGGCGCAGTCTTTGGAATAAGGCAGCTTCAGGTGCGTCGGGCATCGGCGGCGACGCCCAAACCGTTTTCGGCACCGAGAGTGATGGCAAAGTGGTAGCTTGGCGCCGTGCAGATGGTGAAAAACTCTGGACTAACGAAAAACTGCGCTTTCGCAGCCTGACCGGGCCCAGTCTGGCGGGCGGCGCTTTGCTGATCGGCGACGGGGAAGGCAATCTGCACGTACTATCGCCTGCGGATGGCAAACTTCTTAATCGCCTGAGCACCGATGGCTCACCTATTGTTTCTGCGCCTCTTTGGATTGCCTCGACCTGGGTCGTCATCACCCAGCGCGGCAATGTCATAGGGTTCAGGCCGCAATAGGCCTTGGGGCACACACTGCATGAAACCGGTTATCGCCTTGGTCGGCAGGCCTAATGTCGGGAAGTCCACGCTATTTAACCGTCTGACCAAAAGCCGAGATGCTATTGTTGCGGACTACGCTGGGCTAACACGCGATCGCCACTACGGCAACGCCAAACACGGCAAGCAAGAGATCATTGTGGTCGACACGGGTGGTTTTGAACCCGACGCCAGTACCGGTATCTTCAAAGAAATGGCCAAGCAAACGCGCCAGGCCGTAGCCGAAGCCGACGCCGTGCTATTTATTGTGGACGCCCGTGGCGGCGTCTCGGCCCAAGACCATGAAATTGCCAAATACCTGCGCCGCTTGGGCAAAACCAGCTTTGTGGTCGCCAACAAAGCGGAGGGCATGACCGAAGCCACGCAGTTTGGCGAGTTTTACGAGTTAGGGCTAGGTGGGGTGATTGCAGTGTCCGCGGCCCATGGGCAAGGCATTCGCTCGCTCATGGACCAGGTGCTTGCTCCCTTCGCGTCTCCATTGGACGAGGCAGAGCCCGAAGCGGGCAACCCTGGAGCGATCAAGCTGGCCGTAGCCGGGCGCCCGAACGTGGGCAAATCGACGCTAATCAACACCTGGTTGGGGGAGGAGCGCTTGGTGGCTTTCGATTTGCCCGGCACCACCCGCGACACCATTTCGATTCCTTTCGAGCGTAGCGGCCAAAAATTCGAGCTCATCGATACGGCAGGATTGCGCCGCAAAGGCAAGGTTTTCGAGGCGATTGAAAAGTTTTCGGTGGTCAAAACCTTGCAAGCCATAGAGTCGGCGAGCGTGGTGCTGTTATTGATAGATGCGATCGAAGGCGTGACCGACCAGGATGCGCATATTGCAGGTTATATCCTGGAGTCCGGTCGGGCCGTTGTCGTAGCCATTAACAAGTGGGATGCGGTGGATGAATACCAGCGCGAGGTGGTCAAGCGCTCTCTGGAAACGCGGTTGGGATTTTTGAAATTCGCCGCTTTGCATTTCATCTCCGCACGCAAACGACAGGGGCTGGGCCCTGTGTGGGATTCGATCGCGCAGGCGCACCGCGCGGCCAATTGCAAAATGCCTACGCCTGTGCTGACGCGATTGTTGCTGGAGGCAGTACAGTTTCAAACACCCAAAAAAACCGGCATGTACCGGCCCAAATTGCGCTATGCCCACCAAGGCGGTATGAATCCGCCGATTATTGTGGTGCACGGCAATTCGCTCGAGCACGTGACCGAGGCCTACAAACGCTTTCTTGAAGGCCGCTTCCGCAAGGAATTCAATTTGGTAGGCACGCCATTGCGCATCCAGATGAAGTCGGCCGCCAACCCCTATGCGGATAAGGATTGAGCGACTCTAGGGCGTTTGCGGGAGGACATTTTGGACCTGGGCTTAAAAAACCCTTGTCAATGTGGTATCTTCAACCGTTCTTTTTACTTTCAACACGGAAAATATCGTGAACAACAAAAGTCAACTTCTTCAAGACCCTTTCCTCAACGCGCTGCGCCGGGAACACATTCCGGTCTCGGTGTACTTAGTCAACGGCATCAAGCTGCAGGGACAGATTGAATCCTTTGACCAATACGTAGTTTTGCTTCGTAACACTGTGACGCAAATGGTGTACAAGCACGCCATTTCCACCATCGTGCCTGGTCGTGCGGTTAATTTCGCACAAGTGCCTGCCGATGGTACGGACGCACCTTAATGTGCTTGCTCGGCAGCCCCATCGGACTGCCAGCTACGCTGACTTGATTTGACCTCGCGCCCCCCCGAACTGAGCGCGCGCACCATTTTGGTGGGCGTCGACTTAGGCCTGCCATATTTTGATTCCACGCTCGATGAATTGGGTCAGTTAGCCCAAACCGCCGGTATGGAGCCGGTGGCCCGGCTGGTTTGTAAACGGCGCGCCCCGGATGCCGCCTTGTTTGTGGGCACCGGTAAGGCCGACGAGATTAAGCTGCTGGCCCAAAGCCTAGGCGCACAGGAAATATTGTTTGACCAGAGCCTCAGCCCCGGTCAGCAGCGCAACCTGGAGCGATGCCTGGAAATGCCAGTCAACGACCGGACTTTCCTGATCCTCGAAATCTTCGCCCAACGGGCCCGCAGCCACGAAGGCAAACTGCAGGTGGAACTGGCAAGGCTGCAATACCTCAGTACCCGCTTGGTACGCCGCTGGTCCCACTTGGAGCGCCAGCGCGGCGGTATCGGCACCCGCGGCGGCCCGGGCGAAACGCAAATTGAACTCGATAGGCGCATGATCGCTTCGCACATCAAGCGCACCAAAGAGCAATTGGACAAGGTTAAACGCCAACGCCAGACCCAACGTAAACAGCGCGACCGGCGCGGCGCCTTCAATATCTCACTGATCGGTTACACCAATGCCGGCAAATCCACCCTTTTCAATGCCCTGGTAAAGGCCCGCGCCTATGCCGCCGATCAGCTGTTTGCTACGCTGGATACCACGACCCGGCAACTCTATTTAGGCGATGCCGGGCGCTCGGTATCGCTGTCCGATACGGTTGGGTTTATTCGCGATTTACCCCATGGTTTGGTCGATGCCTTCCAGGCTACCTTGCAGGAGGCGGTGGATGCGGACTTGTTGCTTCACGTGGTCGATGCATCCAACCCCGAATTCATGCTGCAAATTGAGCAAGTACAAAGGGTACTGCTAGAGATCGGTGCGGATAAAGTTCCGCAAATCCTGGTATTCAATAAGGTGGATGCCATGCCAGCGAGCCGACTGCCCCTGCAGCCCGCTGATTTTTTTGAGCTCGATGGACAGCAAACACCGCGGATTTTTCTCAGTGCGCAAGCGGGAACCGGGATTGCGCAGCTGCGGGCCCAGCTTGCCCAGGCGGCGGCTGATGCGGCGGTTTTAGCGCCCGGCGGGCTGCAATCCCCCGTGCCCTCTGGGGCCGCCTCGTAATTGTGGACAATCGGGGCGTGCACATCGCAAGGTAGAACAATGAAATTTTCAATGCCAAGGCTTAGTTTTGTCGGAATCGTGGAGCGTTTGCGCGGCATGTTTAATCTCAATGACAGCCGTTGGGGTCGTTCCGATGATGCCAAACCGGCTCCTGGTAACGCTTCGGATGCACCGGCCTCATCCCAGGAACCTTCGGCACGACCCGAAGCCATACCGGATAACCGGCCGGAATCACCTGCTCCCCATCACCCCGCCAACGACCGCCCCAGTGCAGGCCCGCGGCCAGGGGCCAACGCCGGCCCGCCGGATTTGGATGAACTGTGGCGAGATTTCAACCGCAAATTGAATGGTTGGATGGGTGGCGGTAAGCGCGGCGGCGGCGGACGCGGACCCGGATCGGGCAATGGTTTGCCACCCGATTTCAAAAATGTCCAAATCGGCGGCGGCTTGATCGTGGCGGTGCTGGTTTTGATCTGGCTGGCGACCGGCTTTTTCATCGTGCAAGAAGGCCAGCAAGCGGTGATCACCCAGTTTGGACGCTACAAGGCGACAGTCAATGCTGGCTTTAACTGGCGCCTGCCTTACCCCATACAGCGCCATGAACTGGTGTTCGTGACGCAAATCCGCTCTGTCGACGTGGGCCGGGACAATGTGCTCAAAGCCACTGGCTTGCGCGAGTCGGCCATGCTGACCCAGGATGAAAACATCCTCGATATCAAATTTGCCGTGCAGTACCGTCTGAGCGATGCGCGTGCTTTTCTGTTCGAAAGCAAAAATCCCACTGATGCCGTGGTGCAAGCGGCTGAAACTTCGGTGCGCGAAGTGCTGGGCAAAATGAAAATGGACGCGGCGCTGTCCGAAGAACGCGATCAGATTGCGCCGCGTGTGCGCGCCATGATGCAAGACATTTTGGACCGCTACAAGGTGGGTGTCGAAGTGGTTGCTATCAACTTGCAGCAGGGTGGCGTGCGGCCGCCTGAGCAAGTGCAAGCCTCATTTGACGATGTGCTTAAAGCCGGCCAAGAGCGCGAGCGCGCCAAGAACGAGGCGCAGGCCTATGCCAATGATGTCATACCGCGTGCAGTCGGTTCGGCGGCCCGATTGAAAGAAGAGGCCGATGCCTACAAAGCCCGTGTGGTGGCGCAGGCCCAGGGCGATGCGCAACGTTTTAGGTCGGTGTTCAACGAGTACCAGAAAGCACCCCAGGTGACGCGCGACCGCATGTACTTGGACGCGATGCAGCAAATTTACACCAACGTGACCAAGGTGTTGGTCGATACCCACCAGGGCGCGACCTTGTTGAACCTGCCTTTGGAAAAAATACTGCAAATGAACGCCGCCGGTGAGCCGGTGCCCGCGCCCGCGTCGGCGCCCAGTGCCGCTGCGGTAGCCCCGACGCCCTTGCCCGCAGCTAACGCGGTAGACCCCCGCAGCCGCGAAGCGGTGCGCACCCGTGAGCGCGATGTGCGCTAGGAGAACTGCATGAACCGCATTGGATTTATTGTTTCAAGCTTGTTGGTGGTGTTGGCGCTGGCCAGTTCCACCTTGTTCGTCGTCGACCAGCGCCAGTTCGGCGTGGTCTATGCCCTGGGCCAAATCAAGGAAGTCATCACGGAGCCGGGTTTGAACTGGAAGCTACCGCCACCGTTTCAAAACGTGTCCTATATCGACAAACGCTTGCTGACCCTAGATAGCAGCGATACCGAGCCGATGTTGACGGCGGAGAAGCAGCGCGTAGTCATCGACTGGTATGTGCGCTGGCGTATTTCCGAACCCACCGAGTACATCCGTAACGTCGGCTTGAACGAGGCAGCGGGCGCCAACCAACTCAACCGTGTCGTGCGTAACGCATTTCAAGAAGAGATCAACAAGCGCACCGTCAAAGAACTTTTGTCGCTCAAGCGCGAGGCACTGATGGCCGATGTCAAGCGCGAGGTCCTGGAAAAGGTCAAAGGCAGCAAACCTTGGGGCGTGGACGTCGTCGATGTGCGTATCACCCGCGTGGACTATGTGGAGGCGATTACTGAGTCGGTATACCGCCGCATGGAGGCCGAGCGCAAGCGCGTGGCCAACGAGCTGCGCTCCACCGGCGCTGCTGAGGGTGAAAAAATCCGCGCCGACGCCGACCGCCAGCGCGAGGTCACGATTGCGAACGCCTACCGTGACGCCCAGAAGATCAAGGGCGAGGGTGATGCCGAGGCGGCACGTATTTACGCCGAGGCCTTTAACCGCGACCCCCAATTCGCGCAGTTTTACCGCAGTTTGGAAGCCTATAAAAGCAGCTTCGCCAACAAGAGTGACGTGATGGTGCTGGACCCCTCTTCCAGTGATTTTTTCAAAGTCTTCCGCAACGGCGGTTCGGGGTCGGCTCCGGCCAAGAAATAAGCGATGGCGCACCTGCGTGACCTGCCCCAGGCTGGGGCAGGAGCGGGGTTTGGCCGGTAAAATCGCGCTTTTAACAGCTTGCCCATTTATCCATGTCCGCCTGGGTCCTCCCGGATCACATAGCCGATGTGCTGCCCTCTGAGGCCCGCCACATCGAAGAAATCCGTAGAAATTTGCTGGACATGGCGCGCTGCTATGGCTATGAATTGGTCATGCCGCCGCTGCTTGAGCACCTCGAATCCCTGCTGACCGGTACGGGCGAATCCTTGGATTTGCAAACTTTTAAGTTGGTGGACCAGATTTCGGGCCGTATGCTGGGACTGCGCGCCGACAGCACACCCCAAGTGGCACGCATTGATGCCCATTTACTCAACCGCCAGGGCGTGGCCCGTCTGTGCTACTGCGGCCCGGTGCTGCACACGCGACCCTCAGCACCCCACGCCACCCGCGAGCCCCTGCAATTGGGTGCCGAAATTTACGGGCACCAAGGCTTGGAGGCGGACCTAGAGATCCTGACCTTGGCGCTCGATTGCCTGCGCGCCGCCGAAGTACCAGACTTGTTGGTGGACTTGGCCGATGTGCGCATTGTCAACAGCCTCGTGGCGCTGGCCGGCTTGAACGCCGCCCAAACCTTGGAAATACAAGGGGCGCTGGCGGTCAAAGACGCGGCGGCGATCGGCGCCATCGCCCGCCATGCTGATGCGGCCGTGCGCCACGGCTTGCAAAACTTGACCCGGTGCTATGGCGATGCCGGCGTGCTCCAAGAGGCGCGGGCCTTGCTTCCGCAGTTGCCTGCGATTGCGCTGGCCTTGGATCAGCTCGAATGGCTGGCCGGCCATTTGGGCGGTACGCCGGTGTCCTTTGATCTGGCCGATATGCGTGGCTATGCCTACTACAGCGGCGCGCGTTTTGCCGTCTATGCGCAGGGCGCGCCCGACGCCTTGCTGCGCGGCGGACGCTACGATGCGGTCGGTTCGGTGTTCGGGCGCGAGCGCCCGGCCGTGGGCTTCAGTCTGGATATCAAGTCCTTGGTGGGCGTGGTCCAAGGGCCGCCGTTGCGGGCAGCCATCCGGGCGCCGTGGGGGGAAGACAAGGCTTTACGCAGTGCGATTGCCGGTTTGCGCCGCGCCGGTGAGACGGTGGTTTGCGTTTTGCCGGGCCACGAGAGTGAAATTGACGAGTTCCATTGCGACCGCGCGCTGGTGGTGCAGGGCGGTCAATGGCAGGTTGTTCCCGTTTAACAAAGTAGATTCATGAATATACGCACAGGCAGAAATGTAGTGGTCGTTGGGACCCAGTGGGGGGACGAGGGCAAAGGCAAGTTGGTCGACTGGTTGACCGAAAGCGCTCAGGGCGTGGTGCGCTTCCAGGGCGGCCATAACGCGGGGCACACGCTGGTGATTCAGGGTGTCAAAACCGCCTTGCATCTGATTCCCAGCGGCATCATGCGCGCGGGGGTGAAGTGCTACATTGGCAATGGCGTGGTCTTGTCGCCCGCCAAATTGTTCGAAGAGATTGAAGGCTTGGAAAAAGTCGGTGTGGACGTGCGTTCGCGCTTGCGCATCAGCGAAGCCTGCCCGCTGATTTTGCCCTTCCATGCCGTGCTGGACGTGGCCCGCGAGGCGGCCCGTGAAAAAGGCGGTAACGAAAAAATTGGCACCACAGGCCGCGGCATCGGCCCGGCCTACGAGGACAAAATTGCGCGCCGCGCCTTGCGCGTGCAGGATCTGAAATTCCCCCAGCGCTTTGCCGACAAACTGCGCGATTTGCTTGCCCTGCACAACCATGTGCTGACCAGCTTTTTAGGTTCTCAAGCCTTTGATTTTGGGCCTGGTCTGACGCCCTTTATGAAGGATGGCGAAGTGCAGTTCGAGCCGGTCTATGCCCAGGCCATGGAACACGCCAAGCTGCTCAAGCCGATGATGGCCGATGTCTCGCGCGAGCTCAATGATGCGCACCAGGCGGGAGCCAATTTATTGTTCGAAGGCGCGCAGGGCACGTTGCTCGACGTAGATCACGGCACCTATCCCTTCGTGACTTCGAGTAACTGCGTGGCCGGCAATGCCTCTGCGGGTGCGGGTGTGGGCCCGGGCATGCTGCATTACATTTTGGGCATTACCAAAGCCTATTGCACCCGGGTGGGCAGTGGTCCTTTCCCGACCGAGTTGGAATGGGAAGTCCCCGGTACGCCGGGCTACCACATGAGTACGGTGGGTGCCGAAAAAGGGGTAACGACCGGGCGCTCGCGCCGATGTGGTTGGTTTGATGTCGCTTTGCTCAAGCGCTCGGCGCAGGTTAATGGGCTGAGCGGTTTGTGTATCACCAAGCTCGATGTGTTGGACGGCCTGCACGAACTCAAGCTATGTACCGGCTATGTACTGGATGGCCAAGCCACGGATATTTTGCCCATGGGCGCTGATGAGATTGCGCGCTGCCAGCCGGTCTATGAGAGCTTGCCCGGTTGGACCCAGAGCACCGTGGGCGTCACCGATTACGCACAATTGCCGCCGCAGGCGCGCCGCTATTTGGAACGTATTGCCGAGTTGACAGACGTACCTATCCATATGGTGTCCACCAGCCCGGATCGGGACCACACGATTTTGATGTGTGACCCTTACCAGGTGGCATGAAAATCGCGCGGGGGTGTTTTCGCAGTTTGCAGCGGCGGCATCCGCTGATGCATCGTATTGACCAAGGAGCAGGGTATGTTGACGGAAGACGGCAAACATTTGTACGTGAGCTATGACGAGTACCACAACCTGATCGAAAAGCTCGCGATCAAGGTGTTTCAATCGGGCTGGCAGTTCGACACGATTTTGTGTCTGGCGCGCGGCGGCATGCGGCCCGGCGATATTTTGTCCAGGGTGTTTGACAAGCCGCTGGCCATCATGTCCACCAGTTCTTACCGCTCCGACGCGGGCACGGTTCAGGGTAATTTGGATATTGCCCGCTTTATCACCACCCCCAAAGGCGAAATTGCCGGCAAAGTGTTGCTGGTCGATGATTTGGCCGACTCGGGGCATACCCTCAACGCGGTGATCCACCAGCTAAAAAATAACTACCAGCCGATTACCGAGCTGCGTAGTGCAGTGATTTGGACCAAAGCCTTGTCGACTTTTACGCCGGATTATTCGGTAGAGTTTTTGCCCACCAACCCCTGGATCCACCAACCCTTTGAGAGCTATGACGCGATGCGCCCGGCGCAACTGATTCAAAAATGGAGCGTCTAGGCGGGCGATACCGATGAAGCACCCAAGCACCACGCTGATTCACCATCCCTACGAACCGCCGCAGGGGTTTGCATCGCCGGTTGCGGGTGTTTTCAAAGCCTCCACGGTATTTTTCCCCTCGGTGGCCGCGATGCGCAGCCGCCAGTGGAAAGACAAAACGGCATACACCTATGGCTTGCACGGCACCCCCACCACCTACATGCTGGAAGAGCGCTTGTGCACGCTGGAAGGCGGCTTGCAATGTGTGCTCACGCCCAGTGGCCTTTCGGCCATTGCCTTGGTCGCGCTGGCTTTGCTGCAATCGGGTGACGAGGTCTTACTACCCGACAATTGTTATGAGCCCAATAAAACTCTGATGGAAGGGGAGTTGCTCGGTTGGGGTGTGCGTCACCGCTTTTACAACCCCATGGATCCCCGGGATTTGCAGTCCAAGCTCTCCAGTGCGACGCGTCTGGTCTGGCTGGAGGCGCCGGGCTCAGTAACCTTGGAATTCCCGGATTTAGCCCAATTGACCCGCCTCTGCCAGCAGCACGGCGCGCTGGTGGCCCTGGACAACACCTGGGGCGCAGGTGTCGCGTTCACACCTTTTGATTTAACGCCCGGTCAACCCTGTGCCGTGGATATTTCGATTCAGGCACTGACCAAATACCCCAGCGGTGGCGGCGATGTCTTGATGGGCAGTGTGATCACGCGCGATGCGGATTTGCATATGCGCATCAAACTCTGCCATATGCGCCTGGGTTTGAACGTGGGCGCCAACGATGCCGAGATGGTCTTGCGCAGCTTGCCCTCGATCGCCCTGCGCTACCGGGCCCAGGACCAGAGCACCCGCGCGTTGGCGGTCTGGTGCCAGACGCAAGCGGCATTTGTGCAGGTCTTGCATCCGGCGCTTACCGGTTCGCCCGGCCATGCCCATTGGCAGCGCTTGTGTGCGCCCCAGGGCCAGGGCGCTGCCGCGTGCTTGTTCAGTGTGGTGATCGATCCGCGCTTTACGCAACCCCAAGTGGATGCGTTCTGCGACCGCTTGCAGTTGTTCCGATTGGGCTACAGCTGGGCGGGCCCGGTCAGCCTGGTCGTGCCCTACAACCTGGACCGAATGCGTGGCGCCTGGCCTGCGGCCATTGCGCGTGGCACACTGGTGCGATTCGCGGTGGGTTTGGAGGCAACCGAGGATTTGCAGGCCGATATCGCGCAGGCCCTGGCCGTTTTGGCCTAGGCGACCTGGCTGGGGCGCTGTCTCAGGCGCTCCATAGGCCGCTGCCACCCGCGTCCAGGTAGGTCAGGTACACCCGCAATTCAAACTCGAGTTGGTGGTAGCGCGGCTCCATGTGTTGGCACAGCTGGTAAAAACTTTTGTCGTGGTCTTTTTCGCGCAAATGGGCCAGCTCGTGCACCACAATCATGCGCAAAAAATCTTCCGGCGTCGCTTTAAACAGGCTGGCAATACGCAGTTCGCGCTTGGCCTTGAGTTTGCCGCCTTGCACGCGGGAAATGCGGGTGTGTGTCCCCAGTGCATGCGCAATCACTTGCAATTTGCTGTCGTACGCGATCTTGCTGATACCCGCCACGCTGCGCATGTGGCTTTGTCGAATCTCCTGCACATAGGCATACAAAGCACCGTCAGTGCGCACCGCATGGCCTTGCGGGTATTTGCCGAGCAACCAATCGCCCACCGTCCCGTGCGCCAGCATCGTTTGCACCTGGGCGACGGTGTCTTGGGGATAGACACGCAAATAAAGTGGGACCTCCCGTCCCTGGGTAGCCGAGTTCATGCGGGCGGGCAGCGCTGGCCGGTTTAGTTTTCCCGGCGCAGGGCAGGGAACAAAATCACGTCTCGAATGCTGGGGCTGTCGGTCAGCAACATCATCAATCGGTCAATGCCGATGCCGCAACCTCCGGTAGGCGGCATACCGTATTCCAGGGCGCGGACAAAATCATGGTCGTAAAACATGGCCTCGTCATCGCCACTGTCCTTGGCACTGACCTGGGCGGCAAAGCGCGCCGCCTGGTCCTGCGCGTCGTTGAGTTCGCTAAAGCCATTGCCAAACTCCCGGCCTGTGATGTAGAGCTCAAAGCGCTCGGTCACTTCAGGGTGGGTGTCACTGGCACGGGCCAGCGGGGAGATTTCGACCGGATGCTCGCAGATGAAGGTGGGTTGCCAGAGTTGGTCTTCGACATGCTCTTCGAAATACATCACTTGCAAACTTGCCAGGCTGCGTTTGGATAACTTATTTTTTGCATCGCTCATACCCGCTTTGCGCAGAGCAGCGCGCAGCCAATCGGCATTGTTAACTTGGTCACCGGCGTCGGTGTATTTGTCGATGGCCTGTAGTATGGTCATACGCTCGAAGGGCGCGGCCAAATCCACGGGTTTCCCGCCGTAGCTCAGCGCCAAAGTGCCCGCCGCTTTCAGCGCTGCATCGCGTACCAAGGCCTCGGTGAACTCCATCAGGTCGCGGTAATTCCAATACGCCGCGTAAAACTCCATCATGGTGAATTCGGGGTTGTGGCGCACCGAAATGCCTTCGTTGCGGAAGTTGCGGTTGATCTCGAACACCCGGTCAAAGCCGCCGACGATCAAGCGCTTGAGGTACAGCTCGGGCGCGATGCGCAAAAACATTTGCTGGTCCAGCGCGTTGTGGTGGGTGCTAAACGGTTTGGCGTTGGCGCCCCCGGGAATCGGGTGCAGCATCGGTGTCTCTACTTCCAGAAAGCCATGGTCCACCATGAAGGCGCGGAGGCTGCTGACCGCGGTGCTGCGCGCGACAAAACGCTTGCGGGCCGCCTCGTCGGTCATGAGGTCGATGTAACGCTGGCGGTATTTCACTTCCTGGTCGTGTATGCCATGGAATTTGTCCGGCATGGGCCGCAGGCTCTTGGTCAGCAGGCGCACCTCGCTGGCATGGACTGACAGTTCGCCCGTCTTGGTTTTAAACAAGCGTCCGGTGGCAGCGACGATATCGCCCAAATCCCAGTGCTTGAAGTCCTCATAGCGGTCGGCGCCTACTTCTTCGCCTTTGACATAAATTTGCAGCCGCCCGCTGCTTGGGCCAAAGGAGGCGTCTTGCAAGGTGCAAAAGCTGGCTTTGCCCATAACGCGTTTGAGCATCATGCGGCCGGCCACTTTGACCTGCACTTGCAGGGTTTGCAGTTCTTCCGCGGTTTTGTCGTCGTACTGCGCAAACACATCGGCGGCCACCTGGTCGGGCGCAAAGTCGTTGGGGAAGGCCGGGCCCAAGCCTTGGGCCTGGCGCTCGCGCAGGGTTTTGAGCTTTTCACGCCGTTCGACCAGCAGTTGGTTTTCGTCGATAGGGGCTGCGGCTGGCGTAGTGGCTTCTGACATGGATGGACGCTTCTAAGAGAAAAAATGCAGGCCGTCGGTAGGGCTCATGGGACGGCCGGGCGAAGCGGCGATTCTAAGAGCGCGCCGCTGGCGTTTATCATCCCGCCTATTTCTTGGAAATGGCTCGCTGCGCGCGCTGCCTTTGGACATGCCCTACCAAATTATTGCGATGGTTTTGGACCTTGTCGTCGGTGTCATCGGCGGGGCCTGTTTGCTACGCTTATATATGCAGCAGCAGCGCATACCCATGTCCGCGCGGGCCGGCAATCCGATCGGGCCTTTTTTATTCGCTGTCAGTGATTGGATTGTGTTGCCGCTGCGGCGCATCTTGCCGGGCTTGGGCTGGCTGGACTTGGCCAGTTTGTTGGCGGCCTATGTTTTGGAATTAGGCCAGTTTTCACTGCTATGGTTGGTGCAGGGCATGCCCTATGGTTTTGGTGCAGTAGCCGGTTTGGCGGCAGTGGGCTTGCTGCGCTTGACGGTGTCAGGCACCACAGCCATCGTGTTCATTTACGCGCTCTTGTCCTGGGTGCAGTCGGCCTCTCCCGTGTCAGACTTGTTGGATCGCTTGGTAGCGCCCTTGCTGGCGCCCATTCGCCGTTATTTGCCCTTGGTGGGTGGAGTGGATTTATCGCCCTTGGCTTTGTTGTTGGCGCTGCAAATTACTGGCTTGCTAATCCATCCACTCGATGGCGCCATCTTGATGCTGCTGGCCTGAAGCAGCGACTCCGGCACCTGCCCGCCTCAAATTACCGCGTCGGTGGGATGGCGCTGTAACATGGCCAACGCTTCGGCCACGGTTTTGCGCATTTCACGGCGGTCGCAAATCAGGTCAATCGCGCCCTTGGTTTGCAAAAACTCCGAGCGCTGGAAGCCTTCAGGCAAGGTGACGCGCACGGTCGACTCAATCACCCGCGGCCCGGCAAAGCCGATCAGGGCTTTGGGCTCGGCAATCACGATATCACCCAAAAAGGCAAAACCGGCGCTGACGCCACCCATGGTCGGGTCGGTCAGCACACTGATGTAAGGCAGCCCTTTTTTGGCCAAGCGTGTCAGCGAGGCATTGGTTTTGGCCATTTGCATCAGGCTGAGCAAGCCCTCCTGCATGCGGGCGCCGCCGGTGGCAGTAAAGCACAGAAAAGCAGATTTTTGTTCGATAGCGGCCTCCACGCCGCGCACAAAACGCTCGCCCACTACCGAGCCCATGCTGCCGCCCATAAATTCAAATTCAAAGCAGGCGGCGACCACGCCAATGCCATGCACCGAACCTCCAATGACCACTAGGGCATCGGTTTCGTTAGTGTTTTCCAGAGCCTCTTTGAGGCGCTCGGGGTATTTGCGGCTGTCTTTGAATTTGAGCGCGTCCACCGGTAACACTTCCTGCCCGATTTCGAAGCGCCCTTCATTGTCCAAAAAGGCATCCAGCCGCGCCCGCGCACCGATGCGGTGGTGGTGGCTGCAGGTAGGGCAGACATTGAGGTTTTGCTCCAAGTCCGACTTGTACAACACGGTCTCGCAGCCCGGACATTTAACCCACAAGCCTTCGGGCACCGTCCGGCGGTCGGCGGGGTCGGTCTGCTCAATCTTGGCAGGTAGCAGTTTTTCAAGCCAGCTCATAGTCGTACTCCGTATTGCGTGTGCGCAGGACCTGCGGGTGCACCGCCGGTGTCAAGCATCCATGGCATCGCGCACTTCGCGCAAAAATGCCTGGGCCGTGGGCGCCACTGTATCGCGGGCCGCATTTTCAATCAATTGGATCATTTTGCTGCCGATCACCACGGCATCTGCCACTTGGGCGATGGTGGCTGCGGTCGCGCCGTCGCGGATACCAAAGCCCACACCCACGGGAATTTGGATGTGGCGGCGAATGCGCGGCAACATGGCGCTCACCGCATCGGTGTCCAGCGTGCCCGCGCCGGTTACGCCCTTGAGCGAGACGTAATACACATAGCCGCTGGCCACCGCCGCCACCTGCGCCATACGCTCGTCGGTGCTGGTCGGGGCCAGCAAAAATATCAAATCCATATCGCGGGCGCGCAGCTGGGCTGCAAATTCGACGCATTCCTCCGGCGGGTAGTCCACTACCAGCACGCCGTCCACTCCCGCTTGCGCGGCATCGTGGACAAAGGGGCTGTCCACGCCGGGCGCGGCGTGGCGCTGGTCGTAGCGCTCTATGGGATTGGCATAGCCCATCAGCACCACTGGCGTGTTGTGGTTGGTCTGCCTAAATTGGCGCACCATCTCCAGCACCTGCACCATACCGATGCCCATGGCCAAGGCTTTGTCGCCCGAGCGCTGGATCACCGGGCCGTCGGCGCTGGGGTCGGAAAAAGGCACGCCCAACTCGATGACGTCCGCTCCCGCCGCCACCATCGCATGCATGAGTTCGGGCGTGACATCCGCATACGGAAAGCCTGCGGTTACAAAGGGAATCAAAGCCTTGCGGCCTTGCGCAGCCAGGGCGGTAAAGGTGCTTTGGATGCGGCTCATGCTTTGGCTCCCAGGCCATGCAGCGTGACAGGATGCTCGATACCCCCTTTGACGCTTTGCCCTTGGCAGCTCGGGCGGCAAAAGAAGTCGCCATTGCTCAGGTCCGCCACGGTGCCGATGTCTTTGTCACCCCGGCCCGAAAGATTGACCAATATCGACTGGTCAGGCCGCATCGTCTTAGCCAAATCCATGGCGTAGGCCACCGCGTGGCTCGATTCCAGAGCCGGGATGATGCCTTCGGTGCGGCACAGGTAGTGGAAGGCCTCTAGCGCCTGCTTGTCGGTGATGCCCACGTACTGCGCGCGACCGATGTCGCTCAGGAAGGCATGCTCGGGGCCGACGCCAGGGTAGTCTAGGCCGGCGCTGATACTGTGCGTCTCGGTGACTTGGCCGTTATCGTCTTGGAGCACATAGGTGCGGTTGCCATGCAATACGCCCGCGCTACCGCGCTGAATCGAGGCCGAATGCTTGCCGCTGTCCAGGCCTTCGCCCGCTGCTTCCACGCCGATCAATTGTGTGTTTTCAAATGGGATGTAGGGGTAAAAAATGCCCATGGCATTGCTGCCGCCGCCCACGCAGGCGATGACGGCGTCCGGCTGGGTGTTGGCAGCGTGTTGGGCAGCCAGCATGTCGGGCATTTGGGCGATGCATTCGGTGCCGATGATGCTCTGGAAATCGCGCACCATCATGGGGTAGGGATGCGGGCCAGCCACGGTGCCGATGATGTAAAAAGTATTGTCCACATTGGCGACCCAGTCGCGCATGGCTTCGTTCAGTGCGTCTTTAAGCGTCCGGCTGCCAGACTCGACCGGCACCACGGTGGCGCCTAGCAGCTTCATGCGATAGACGTTAGGGCTTTGGCGCTTGACGTCTTCGCTGCCCATATACACCACGCATTCCAAGCCATAGCGGGCGCAGATGGTCGCGGTGGCCACGCCGTGCTGACCAGCGCCCGTCTCGGCGATGATGCGCGGCTTGCCCATGCGCTTGGCCAGCATGGCCTGGCCAATGGTGTTGTTGATTTTGTGCGCGCCGGTGTGGTTCAGGTCTTCGCGCTTGAGGTAAATCTGTGCGCCACCCATCTCGCGGCTCATGCGCGCGGCGTGGTAAATCGGTGAAGGGCGGCCTACAAAATGGGCTAATTCGGACTTGAATTCGGCTACAAATTGCGGATCGTGCTGGTAGCGCGCGTAAGCGGCTTTGAGTTCGTTAATGGCGTGGGTTAGCGTTTCGGAAACAAAACTGCCGCCGTATTTGCCGAAATGGCCACGGACATCGGGTTGTTGGTAATCAAGCATGTTCAAGTTAATCCTGCAAGGCGTTGGTCGGCGGCGCGCACGGCGGCGACAAACTGATTCATTTTTTCAAAGTCTTTGATGCCTTTGAGGGTTCCGCCCCCAGGCGCATCGACTTCCACTGCGGAACTGACGTCCACGGCCAGCGATTTACAGCGTGGCCGTAGCAGGGCGATGCCATCGCCCACGTTTGCAGCATTGAGTCCACCACTCAAGACGAGGTGAGCGTTGACGCTTAGAGGAAGGAGTGACCAATTGAATGCCTTACCGCCGCCGCCGAATCCTTCGACATGGGCGTCGAGCAAGATGGCTTGGGCTTGGGAGTAATCGAGCACGTATTTTACGAGGTCGAAATCTGCCCCCGCTGAGCCGGTGGGAATGCGGGCGGCGCGCAAAAAAGGCCGTTGCGTAGCGCCGGCCAGCAGTGCGCAGATATCGGGGCTTTCATCCCCATGCAGTTGTAGCATTGCCGTGGGCAGCAAGGCGCAGGCTGCCGCCACCTCGCTGGGCTGGGGATTGACAAACAGCAGCACCGGGGTGATGAAGGGGGGCAGCAAGCGGGCCAGTTGGGCGGCGCGTTCGGCGCTGATCGCGCGCGGGCTTTTGGCGTAAAGCACAAAGCCGATCGCGTCTACGCCCGCCGCCACCGCTGCCTGCACGTCTTGTTCACGGGTTAGGCCGCAAATTTTTATCCTGGTGCGTAGGGAGATGGACTGGGTGTTCATGGCAGCCAATCATACGCAGGCGTGTGCTCGGGCATGCCAAAGTGCGGGGCATAGCGGGGGCCCAGGAAATACAGACCCGCGGGGGAAAAAGTCGGCGCAGCCAGTTTTCGGTCGCGCGCTTGCAGAACGGCGCCCATCCATTCAGGCGGCTCCAGGCCCTGTCCTACGCGCACCAGTGAGCCCATGATGTTGCGGATCATGTGGTGCAAAAAGGCGCTGGCTTCAAAATCAAAACGCCAATAGGCGCCGCGTTGGACCATGTCGATACGCAGCAGATTTTTGACTGGCGAGAGGGCCTGGCATTCCGATGCACGAAACGAGCTGAAGTCGTGCTCACCCAGCAAATAGTCAGCCGCCCTGCGCATCGCCGCGCCATCGAGTTGCCTGAAGCTCCAGCCTACACGGCCTGCTTCCAGGGTAGGGCGCACTTCGGACTGGCGCAAAACATACGCGTAGCGGCGGCTAATGGCGCTGGCGCGACAATGAAATTCGGGCGGGGCGGGCAGAGCCCATTCCACTGCGATGTCACTGGGCAATTTGCTATTGGTTCCACGTACCCAGGCATGGTTGCTGCGCTCAACCGGGCTTTGAAAGTGCACGACTTGCATCAGAGCATGTACCCCAGCGTCGGTGCGTCCCGCGCATAGCGTGGAGATACGTGCGCCCGTGAACGCAGCGAGCGCCGCTTCCAAGCGATCTTGCACTGTAAGGCCCGAGGGCTGACTCTGCCAGCCTTGGTAGGACAGGCCGTTGTAGCTCAGGCCTAGAACCATGCGCATGGCCTGGCCCTGATTGTGCTCGCCGCAGCGAGCTTCACTTGAGTTTTGCCAAAAGGGTTTGTGCCTTGGAACGCTGCTCGTCTGAACCATAGCGGATCACTTCGCTCAGCATGTCGCGCGCGCCTTGAAGTTCACCTATTTCTATAAATTTTTTTGCCAATTCCATAGAGGTTTCCAACTGCTCTGCAATGCTTTGCGTCTTCGGGGAAGGGTCAGGGGCTAAGTCCAGCGATACAGTATCTAAAGCAAACGCATCAGGCTTTGGGAAGCTGGTTTTTGCCAACAAAGAGGCGCTGTCCGAGCCAGGTGCGAAGGATAGCACGGGGTCCAGGTTGGGCCCAAGCGCCGATCCTGGCGAGCGACCTGCGAAAACCGGCGCTTGGTTGTTACTGACGTCCAGATCTTCGAAATCGAGGCTTGCGCCAATTGTCTGCAATGCAGGCGCTTGCGCTTGGGTCGCTTGATAGCGCGGATTGGTCGGTTCCAGGGCCTGTCCCAAGGTCTGAATCTGCGCCCACTCCACGCTGGAGGCACCGGCAAGGCTTTGTACCTGGGCACCGTGGATCGCGAAGTTGGCAGTGTCTCTACGCGCCGCATAAATCTCGGCCAGTTTCACATGAATGGCGACCCGTTTGGGGTCTTGCGCCAGCCCCTCGCGCAAGATCTCTTCGGCTGGCTCATCCTTTCCATAGGCCAGGTACACATCGGCTTCAGCCACGGGGTCCAACTCAGCGGCGAAAACGGAGTTTTCAGCCGGTATTTTGGTGTTTGAAAGACTGGTGTCTACTTGGTCGCCACCGTACGCGGAATCTCCGAGTTCAGTAATGTTGGCCCATGGAGCCGCACTTTTGTCGGCCGGCGCCGGTGCATCAGGGCTGGATTTTTTTTTCTTGCGCTTGTGCGCCCAACCCACGGCTCCGACGCCGACGGCCAAGACACCCAGGGCAGCCAAGACTGCGCCCAAGGAGTCGAATGCGGTTTCCATCGCCACATCCAAGAAGTCGGGCGGGGTGGCAAGCGCATCCACGCTGGAAGCATTTGCTAGCGGGGCTTTGGGCAGCGAGGGCGGTGAAGCTTGGGAAGCTCCCGCGAAAGTTGATGCTGCATTCTCTGCGCTGGAGGCGCCCGGCAGACTGGCAGCGACGGGCGCCGTGCCCACGGCGGCAGCTGCGGTGACCACCTGGGGGGCAGGACCTGCCGACGGGAGCGGTGGAGCCGAGCTGGCTTTGGCTAAGGCGTCGAGCTCACGAATGTTTTTAGCGAGTTCCGCAGCCCGCTCTAACTCGCTTTGCTTGTTCTTTTCTTTGGCTATTTTTTCAAGTTTTTCGACTTCTTTTTTGTCAACTTTGGTGTTTTTACTAAGTTTGAGGGCGTCAACCCTGGCCTCGTCGTGACTTTTTGCATTTGACGGGTTAGCAAGGACGGGGCTGGCGGTGGAATATTCCGTACCCTTGGCGGCATAAAGCTGCTGCTTACCCGACTGCTGCAGGGTATTAAATGCCAAACTTTGCGCGGCTAGGCGTGTGCGTGCCTCTTTGGCGTCAACCTGATCGACCGTCTCAGCAGGCGGTACATAAAGCGTTGCGCCCTCTTGAATCAAATTGACGTTACCACGTATAAAAGCCTGGGTATTGGACTGCAATAAGGCGATCAGCATTTGCTCAATGCTGGAGGTGTCGGGTTTCAAACGATTTGCTATTTTTCCGGCGGTATCGCCCCGGCGCACCAAAATATTTAGTCCCGTCTCCGGCGCAGAGGCTTGATTTTCATCTGCACGCTTGGGGGACTTAACCCCGGCGGTTTTCGCTGTACCCGCCGGTGCAACAGGCGTAATTTCTGTGGTGGACGACCCTAGCGCTGTGTTACTGGGCCCTGACATGCGCTGCGCCAATTCGGGCGCCATGATGTCGCCATCATGGGACGGCGGCGGGTCCAGAAGCAGTCGGTAAGGCCGTACTATTTTGGCGATGCTGGAATTGACTTCGATCACCAGATCGACGAAGGGCTCTGCTATCGGGCGTGCACTGCGCAGTTTGATATATCGCGTGCCATCCGGGCGGCGCAGCAGTTCCACTTGCGCATCACCGATAGATTGGCTGTAGTCCATATTTAAATCAAGAAAAGCCTTAGGGGCTCCGATACTGACGCTCAAACTGGCTTCTTCTTGTGGAGAGATGTTCAGAACGTCTACTTCGGCCACTAGGTTTTGTCCTAAATACGACCGTACGCTAATGGACGTTAGCGAAATGGCATGGGCCGTGCCGGCGTAAAGAGCGGCCGTCAGGCAAAAAATAGCCGATGGCCGCCTTACCGGAAAAACGCGTGTCCAACCCATGTCAACCCCCCTGATACTCGATTGTCACGATATTATCATTATAAATTATGATAACGATATTAATAATCGAAATTACCTAATAAAATTAGAAATTTGGGGGCGTTTGCGCCTTATAGATAAGGGTTGCTTTTAAAAAAACTGTGCGTAGGGCTAGAAATTAGGCCTTTAACAGAATCCGCAACATGCGGCGCAGCGGTTCGGCGGCGCCCCAGAGTAGTTGGTCGCCAATCGTGAAGGCGCCGAGATACTCCGGGCCCATGGCCAGTTTGCGTACCCGGCCAACGGCAATGTCCATGGTGCCAGTGACCGCCACGGGCGTCAGGTCGCGCACGCTGTCCATACGGTTATTGGCCACAAAACGCACCCAGGCATTGTCATTTTTCAGCATATCTTCAATGTCGGCCAAGGGCACATCACGCTTCATTTTGATGGTCAGGCTCTGGCTGTGGCAGCGCATGGCGCCGACGCGTACGCAAATGCTGTCTATGGGTACGGGATTTTCTTGCCGGCCTAAGATTTTGTTGGTTTCTGCACCGCCTTTCCATTCTTCCAGGCTGGTGCCGTCGCCCCGGTCGCTGTCGATCCAGGGGATCAGGCTACCGGCCAAAGGGGCCATAAAGTTCTTGGTTTCCTCTGGCGAGAGGGCGCGCTGGGTAGCGGCTACCTGGCGGTCTATCTCCAAAATCGCGCTCGCGGGATTGTCCAAGTGGGTGCGCACCGCACTGTTGAGCGTGCCCATTTGGGTCAGCAACTCGCGCATGTGCTGCGCTCCGCCGCCGCTGGCAGCTTGGTAGGTAGTGGCCGTCATCCATTCCACCAAATCAGCCTTGAACAGGGCGCCCAGGCCCATCAACATACAGCTCACGGTGCAGTTGCCGCCGATGT